>NZ_DASRXZ010000129.1:0-69225 GCF_035687345.1 Microbacterium sp. | reverse complement strand
GTTCGACGGGCTCAGCGACCGGTTCGACGGGCTCAGCGACCGGTTCGACGGGCTCAGCGACCGGTTCGACGGGCTCAGCGACCGGTTACGGTGACGTGAAGCTGCACTTCTACACGTTCGGCGGCCTGCTCGCGACGTCGGAGTGGGTCCGCGAGTACCTGGCCGCGCAGGCCTGACCCGTCCCGAGCCTTCGTCCGAGGAGCATCCGAGAATGTCCCCGCACATCGAACCCAAACGCGACCACGCCTGTCTGATCGTGCACGGCCCCGACCAGCCCGGCCTGGTCGCGGCCGTCACCGGCCTCGTCACCCGCAACAAAGGCAACATCGTCACCCTCGACCAGTACTCCGACAACCCCGAGGGGGGCGCATTCTTCCAGCGGGTCGTGTTCCACCGCCCCGACCTGGCAGCCGCAATCGACGAGATCGAGGCAGACCTCGCCAAGACCCTGAAGCCGCTCGGGGTGGAGTGGACGCTCACCGACCAGTCCATCCCGAAGCGGATGGCGATCCTCGTCTCCACGAGCGACCACTGCCTGCTCGAGCTGCTGTGGCGTCACCGCCGCGGCGAGCTGCCGGTGACGATCCCCATGGTGATCTCGAACCACACCAACACCGCCGAGGACGTCCGCACGTTCGGCATCCCGTTCTTCCACGTGCCCTCGCAGGGGCCGGACAAGAGCGAGGCCGAAGCGAAGATCCTCGAGCTGGTCAAGGGCAACGTCGACTTCATCGTGCTGGCCCGCTACATGCAGATCATCTCCGAGGACTTCCTCGAGAAGGTCGGCGTGCCGATCATCAACATCCACCACTCGTTCCTGCCCGCGTTCATCGGCGCAGCGCCCTACCGCAAGGCGAAGGAGCGCGGCGTGAAGCTGATCGGCGCGACGAGCCACTACGTGACGAAGGACCTCGACGAGGGCCCGATCATCGAGCAGGACGTCGCGCGCGTCAACCACGCGATGGACGCCGCCGACCTCCAGGCCCGCGGCGCCTACGTGGAGCGGGCCGTGCTGTCGCGCGCCGTGCAGTGGCACGCCGAAGACCGTGTCATCCGCCACGGCAACCACACGATCGTCTTCACCGACCGACCGTAACCCACCCCCGGTGCCGCACCCGCGGCACCCCTATCCGAACAGAGAGGTTCACACTCGTGGCCAAGAATCTCCAGGAGCTCCTGGACCAGACCAACCCGGTCGAGCTGCTGCGCAACTCGCAGATCGGCTCGTACATCTACCCCGTCGTCCCGGCGGACTTCTCGTCGTGGATCAAGGAGCAGAAGGCGTGGCGCGACACGGCCGTCCTGTACGACCAGTCGCACCACATGGACAACGTCTTCATCAAGGGCTCCGACGCGATAAAGCTCATCTCGGACACGGCGATCAACTCGGTCGCGAACTTCGCGGTGAACAAGGCGAAGCAGTACGTGCCGACGACCGCGTCGGGCCACGTGATCGGCGACGGCATCCTCTTCCGCGAGGCCGAGGAGGAGTTCGTGTACGTGGGTCGCGCGCCCGCGTCGAACTGGCTGCTCTTCCACGGTGAGACCGGCGGCTACCAGAACCTCGATATCACCGTCGACCGCCGTTCGCCTTCGCGCCCGTACGGCCACGCCGTCTCGCGCCAGTACTACCGCTTCCAGATCCAGGGCCCGAACGCGTGGCAGGTCATCGAGAAGCTCAACGGCGGCCCGCTCGAGAAGATCGGCTTCTTCAACATGTCGACGATGCAGATCGCCGGCAAGCAGGTCCGCACGCTGCGCCACGGCATGGCGGGCGCCCCGGGCCTCGAGATCTGGGGCCCCTACGAGGACCACGACCTCATCCGCGACACGATCGTCGAGGCGGGCGCCGAGTTCGGCCTGCTGCCGGTGGGTTCGCGTGCGTACCCGTCGAACACGCTCGAGTCCGGCTGGATCCCGTCGCCCCTCCCCGCGATCTACACGGGCGAGGAGGAGCGCGCCTACCGTGAGTGGCTCGGCGTCGACAGCTACGAGGCGACCGGCACGCTGGCCGGCTCGTTCGTGTCGGACAACATCGAGGACTACTACCTCACGCCGTGGGAGCTCGGCTACGGCTCGTTCGTCAAGTTCGACCACGACTTCATCGGCCGCGACGCGCTCGAGAAGATCGACCCCGCGACGCAGCGCAAGAAGGTCACCCTCGCGTGGGACGCCGAGGACATGACGAAGATCTACGGCTCGCTCTTCAACGTGGAGGGCCCGAGCTACAAGTTCTTCGACCTGCCGCTCGCGAACTACGGCTCGGCGAACTACGACGCCGTGGTCGACGCCGACGGCACCGTCGTGGGCTTCTCGATGTTCACGGGCTACAGCTCGAACGAGCGTCGTGCGCTGTCGCTCGCGACGATCGACCCGGATGTCCCGGAGGGCACCGAGCTGCGCGTCCTGTGGGGCGAGGAGCCGAACTCGAAGAAGGCCACGGTCGAGCCGCACGTGCAGCTGCCCGTCCGCGCGGTCGTCAGCCCCGTTCCGTACTCGACGGTCGCCCGTCAGTCGTACCACGGCGGATGGCGCACCGGGTACGAGAACGTCGCGACGTCCTGACATGAGAGACCCGAGGGGGTCCGTCCGCACCGGGCGGGCCCCCTCGCACCACATCCGGCCGCCCCAGAGGAGAACCATGAGCCTGCGCTTCGCCCTTCTCGCGATCCTCCGCGTGGGGCCGCTGTCGGGCTACGACCTGCAGAAGCAGTTCCACCAGTCGGTCGGGCATGTGTGGCACGCGCCCGACTCGCAGATCTATCCCGAGCTGCGCAAGATGGAGGCCGACGGCCTCATCGAGGGCGAAGAGCAGACGCGCGGCGAACGCGGCACGCGTCGGGTCTACCACGTGACGGATGCCGGCGAGCGCGCGTTCGTCGAGTGGATGGAATCGCCGCTGGACTATCAGCGGGTGCGCGACCCCGCCCACCTGCGGGCCGCCTACCTCGAGTCGGCCACGGCGCGGGCCGCGCGCGAGTTCCTCGAGCGCCACATCGCGCACTGGGAGAGCGAGCTCGAGCAGTTCGAGGGCGAGCTCACCCACATCGCGAACCTGAGCAACCCGATGCTCACGCGCCGCCTCGCGGTCACCCGCGACGAGGACCGCGAGCGCACGATCGAATTCAAGCGCTTCGCGTACGAGGGCCTGGCCGAGCGTGCGCGCGTCGAGATCGAGTGGGCGAAGCGGGGCCTCGAGCTTCTCGAGCGGCTCTACTGAGGCATCCGCGACAGACGGAGAGGGAGGGGATGACCGGACGAGGTCATCCCCTCCCTCTTTTCACGGGCTCACAGAGCCCCGGCGATCACCGGCGAGGTCCGGCCACCTTGTGCGTCGGGTCGGACACGACGCTCACGGGGACGAGCCCGTCCGCCGTCGCATCCACTCGCACTGTGATGACCGCGCCCGCCAGCGACGCGTCCGGCGTGAACGTCGTCGACGTCGCACCGGCGATCGGCTGCCCGTCGGCGATCCACTGGTACGCGAGGACCGCGCCGGGCGTCGACGACGAGGCCTGCGCCTGCAGCTCGACGCCGACCTTGGCGTTGCCGACGATCTTCGGCCCCGACACCGCCACCCGCTCGGTCTCGCCGAACTCGAGCCACGTGCCCTCGAGCTCCGTGTAGCCCTGGCTCGGCTTCGACCAGTCGCACACGCCCTCGGGGAAGGCCGCGAGCAGACGCTGCCACTGGGCATCCGTCATCTCGGGGTACTCCCCACGCACCGGGGCGGTCGTCTCGCACTTCATGACGTCCGCCCGGAGCGGCATGCCCGCTTCGGCGCGCGGCTGCGAGTGGTACGGGTACAGCTGGTTGCACGTCGTCGTCGGGTCGTCGTAGTCGAGCGGCTCGGCGATGAACGCGCCGGATGCGTCGAAGCACCCGTCCTGCAGGTCGGCGGGACGCGCCGCGACCGTGCGGGCGCGGTCGGCCATTCCGCCCGCGGCCACGATCGCGTCGAGCCACTCCTCGAGCTTGTCGAGGGCGGCGACCCGCATCGCGTTCGTGTTCGCTCCGATGTTCGGACCCGTCCAGTTCACGTGCGTGTCGGCGTTGCCGTAGGCCATCATCATCCGCTCGCGGATGATCGCGGACCGGTAGCGCTCGTGGAAGTCGCCGGTCGGGTCGGTGTACGGCCGGATCTCGATCACGGGGATCGACGCGAGGCCGCCCGTCATCATGTTGATCCGCCCGGTCGCGAACGCCCGCTCGATCGCCTCGACGCTGGCCACCGACCGCTCCGCGGTGCGGTTGCCGTCGACGTCCATGCCGCCGATGTTCTCGTTGAGCGACAGGAACTGCTCGACCGTGATGGCGCCGTCCTTCAGCGCGTTCAGGCCGTACTGCACGCCGACGTTGTCGGGCTCGACGCGCAGGCCGCGACCCTGGTCGTCGGTGCCGTACACGTTCTTGACCATGTCGGCGATCGTGCAGCGCAGCCCGTCGGGGTTGCTCGGCGACCAGCGGTCGGCGACCGGGATCGCCGCGGCGCATCCGCGGTTCGGGTCGTCGACGCCGTCGAAGAACGTGAATCCGACGCACGTGAACGTTGCCGCGTGGCCCGTCACCGCGAGCTTCTGCGCGTCGGTCCAGCCGGCGCCGGCAGGCGAGGCCCAGTAGTTCTGCAGACCGCGGCAGTCGTGCCCGCCGATCGTCGTCGAACGCTCGTCGGGGTAGCCGATCTCACCCAGGACGCCGTCGAGGATGCCCGGGTAGTTGTTCGACAGCAGGAGCTGCTGCATCGTGCCGGCCGAACCGCCCGAGCCGATCGTGTACGTCACGGGGCCGAGCTGCTCGATCACATGCTCCTTGACCATCATCGCGGTCTCGGCGCTGGTGACGTCGTTGCAGTTCGTCGCGTAGACGTTGAACGTCGCCGACGCGACCGCGTAACCACGGCTGAGCAGCATGTCGTTCTCGACGCCGCCCGTCGACGTGCCCTGCCAGTACCCGACGCCGCACGCGCCGCCGAACGTGTACGCGAGCTTGCCGTTCCAGCCGGGGAGCTCTGCGAACGGGCTCGGCTCGACGCCGCCCGGTTCGTCGAGGACCGCGAACTCGTACACTCCGCGGTTGATCGTGCCGCGCTCGATGCGCACGACGTAGGGCACCGTCTCGCCGTCGACCGTCGTGGTCGCGACGTTCGCCGGCACCGAGCCGTCGGTCGGGTAGTTCGCGAACTGCCCGGTGGTCGTGCGGTAGCGGTAGGTCACGCGCGCCTCGGCGACGTGGCAGTCCTCATCGACCGGTCCGAGGTTCCAAGCGGAGCCGGAGGCGGTGCAGTACATCGGATGCTGCGGACCGGAGAACACCGGACCCGTGATCGGGTGGTTCTCGACCTCGAGCGTCGCGTCGACCTTGCCGTTGTGCGCGAGCACCTGGATCTCGCTCGCGCCGACCGGCAGGCCCTCGACGAGGCCCACGAGGCGGCCGTCCTGCTCCTGGAACGCATCGGTCACGTCGACGCCGGCGGCGAGGATCTGGGGATCCTTCTTCGTGCCGGCCACGGCGAGGAGGGCGTCGCCGCCGGAAATCGTGTCGGCGCGGCCCGAGAGGACCTCGATCGACACGGACGGCCGCGCGAGCGCGGCCGGTGGTGCTGCGATCAGGCTCAGCGCGAGCCCCGCGATCGCCGCAGCGGACGCGATCGCGCGCCCGCTCTTTCGTCTCTTCATGGAAAGACCTCCGTTCGACGTCGTCGTCATACGCGGCGACAGTGCCGCGTGGCTCACATGCTAGAAGTGAGCGTGACGGTCGTCAACGAAAGTTCGACTGTTGTCCGAGTCGTCTCTCGGTGACGGATGCCGCGAGCTCGGGACTGATCGCGGCGACGTGGTGGCGCATGCGCTGCTCCGCACGCGGCGCCAGCTCGTCGTAGCGCTCCGCGAAGAGGCGGCGCGTCGCGGCGCGCGGCCACGGGTCGGGCAGCAGCTCGGCGGGCAGGCCCGCATCGAGACCGCGGAACGCCTGCCATGCGAGCATCAGGCGCGAGCGCTCGCACAGCGCGACGGCGGGGTCCGCGGCATCCGGCCCGTTCCTCAGATCGGCCTCGAACTCGGCGTACTGCCGCGCAACCGCCGCAAGATCCCACGCTCGCTGCGGCCCGTCGAACGACGTCTCGAGGGTCGCGCGCATCGCCGTGACGTCATCGACCCCGAGGGAGCGCAGCTGCGCCATCGCCTCATCCGCGGTGTCGAGCGGTGAGATCCACAGGCCGTCGTAGAGCGGCGCGAACCCGAGCCACTTGAGGCGCGACCGCGCGCTGTGGCGCACGGCCCGCCGCGACTCGGGGATCGAGAACGCGAGCACGCTCCACAGACCGTCCCACTGCGGCTCGCGACGCCCGAAGGTGTCGAGCCACTGGGCCTCCTCCTCCACGATGCGCTTCGCGCGCGCCGTGAGGGCGTGGGTCGTGCGTCGGCCGACCCGATCGGCGTCGAGCAGACCGGTCTGCACCATGCGCGAGAGCGTCGCGCGGGTCGCCGGCTCCTTGACGCCGAGGTCCCCCATCGCCGCGATGATCGCGCCGGACGGGAGCGGCACGGCCACGTGCCACCAGTAGTCTCCGAAGAGGGTGAGCACCTGGCGCACGGGCGATCCCCTCCGTGCGCGGCTCGACGCCCGGGTGGTTTCCGCCACGACCATGGCGAACATCCTGGCATCGACGGGCCGCCGCGCGCTCGAATTCGACCTTCCGTGACGGTCTGGTCAGGGGATTTCCGGCCGCGTGGTCAGCCGGGGCGCGGCATCCGCCCTAGGCTGGAAGCGTGCCGGATCTGAGTCGTGACCCCCGCGGGAAGCCGGCAACCGATCGGCTCAACTACACCGCCTATCGTCTCGCACGGGCCCTCAACCGCGCCGCCGAGAACACGGCTCTCGCACACGACGTGACCCTTCCGCAGCTGCTCATCCTGCAGGTGCTCGGCGAAGGGCTCCCCCTCTCGAACGCGCAGGTCGCGCGCCGCACCTTCGTCAGCTCGCAGGCCGCGCACGTCGTGTCGGCCGAGCTGCTCGAGCGCGGGCTCATCGAACGGGTCCCGCATCCGACGAACCGCCGCGTCCGACTCGTCGCCCTGAGCGAGCAGGGGTGGCGTGTGCTGCGCGAGTGCGAGGCCGAGATGATCCAGCGCGAGGACCGCCTCACCGAGCTCCTCGGCCCCGACCTCGGCTCCTCGCTCCCGCAGGTGCTCGATCGCGCGGCGCAGAAGTTGGCGGGCGGCTACTTCGGCGACTCCGAGGCCGAGGCGGCTGCCGTCGCCGCGCGACGTCGGCGCCCCAGCAAGGGCGGCGGGCTCACTCCCGCGTAGACGGCTCGGACTGCGCCGGGCCGTCGGCCTCCGGCTCGACGCCGGGGGATCGCGACGGGCGTCGCCCGAGGCGCGCCGCCACGAACACCGCGCACGCGACGGCCGCCGTCCCGCCGATCGCGAGTGCCACGCGTCCGCTCGACTGGTCGATCACCCATCCCATGAGCAGTGCGCCGAACGGCACCATCCCGTAGTTTCCGAGTGTCACGAGCGACATCGTCCGCCCGATGAGCGGCGGCGGCACGCTCGCCTGCGCCGCCGCGTTGAGGACGCCCTGGTAGTACCCGACCCCGAGTCCGAGGAGGGGACCCGCCAGGAGGAACACCGACAGCGTCGGCGCGGCCGCGTTCGCGAGCAGGGACACGCCGAACAGCGTGCACGCGGCGGTGAGCGAGCGCACCGAGACGCTCGCGCGTCCGGCAGCGAGGATCCCACCGACGATCGCACCGATCGCGTTGAGCGCGTGGGCGGCGCCCACCGCGGTCGCGTCGCCGTCGAACGTGAGCGCGACGGTCGAGGTGAGCACGAGCCCGAGATTCATCGCGAGCAGCGCGACGACCGTGTTCACCACGAGGAGCGTCGCGAGCGGCCTGTTCGGACGCCGCGCCGGCGGGGCGTCGGTGCGGGCGCGACGGGCGCGCGGATGCAGCCGCGACGGGCGGATCAGCAGCACCGAGAGGAACACGAACAGGAACGAGCCCGCGTTGACGAGCATGCACGCCGTCGGCCCCAGGCTCTGGAAGGCGATGCCGGCGAGCCCGGGGCCGATCGAGCGCGCCGAGGCGAGCGCGATCGTCGAGAGCGACGCGGCGCGCGTGAGCTCGGCGGGACCGACGATCTCGAAGATGATCGCCTGCGCGGCGACACGCTCGAACGTGTTCACGCAGCCGAGTGCGCCGACCAGAGCGTAGATCGCGACGAGCTGGGGCGTCTCGTCGAGGGTGGTGAGCGCGAGTCCGCCGACGACGATCGCCGAGAGAAGGGTCGTCACGAGGAGGATCGTGCGGGGGCGGAACCGGTCCGCGACCCAGCCGGCCGGGACGCTCAGCACGAGCAGCGGCAGGAACTGCGCGATCGTCACGCCGCTCAGGGACTGCGCGCTTCCGGTCACCTCGAGGATCACGAGGGAGAGCGCGAGATTCTGGAACCAGGTGCCCGTGTTCGAGAGCACCTGCCCGGTGAAGTACAGCGAGAAGCCGCTGTTCGCGAACGGCTCGAAGACGCGCGGCCGCGCGGTGACCGTCATCGCCCGCCGGCGCGCGCCGGCACGCGATCGCGCAGGAAACGCGCGATCCGGTCGCGCAGATCGCCGGTCGCGCGCGGGTCGGCGTTGCTGCCGCGGATCTCGAGCACGGGGATGCCGCGGTTCTCGAGCTCCGCCGAGATCAGGGCGCTGCCGGGGGTGTCGTCGGCCACGAGGTGCACGACTCCGTCGACGCCGTGCCCGACGGCCTCCTTCGCGTACCAGGACGACGACATCGGGGGCACATAAAGCAGGTCGGTGAGGCCGACGAAGCGCGCGGCCAGCGTGCGCAGCGGATCATCGCCGTATCGCGCGTAGCCGTCGGCCGCGATCGCGAGGTACATCGACCACACGAACACCGCGCCGAACTCCTCCTGGAACGACCGATACATCTCGAGGTCGCCCCACAGACCGCGACCGATCCACATGAGCCGGCGCCGCTCGTCGGGGCACACCGCCGCCCCCGCCCCGATCCGCGCCGCGACCTCGTCGTGAAGGCCGCGGGCCGCGTCGACCGCCCACTGCGTGCCGCGATGCCACTGCGGCACCATGACCGCGGGGATGATGTCGGTCACCTCGACGGGCAGCGGCCGAGCCGCGGCGAGGAGATCGCGCGTGCGGCGGTTCCATTCGGCCTGCTCGTTCGCGAGCGCCATGATCCGAGCCAGGTACGCCCCGTCGAGCTCTCGCCCGGTGCGCTCCTCGAGCCATGCGATGAGCATCTCGATCTCGTCGCGCAGGAAGTCGATCCGCTCCGCGCCGAACACCTCGTCCCACCGGTCCGTCACGAGCTCCCACCACGCCTCCGGCGCCGGGACGGCCGCCGTGCGCGACAGCAGGAACGTCTCGGTCCCCTCGCGGCGGCCCCACCGCTCGAAGATCTTGTGGGTCACGTCGCCGCTGCGCTCCGCGATCGCGAACCGGGGTGCGGGCAGGCCGCCCCACGGGACACGGTCCGGCGGAAGCTCGACCGCGCCGAGCGGCAGCACGTCGTATTGACGGCTGTCGTCGGGCAGACCCATCGCCGCGACGGCCGCGAGACTCGCGTCGGCGGCAGAACGCGCGGCGATGATCGACGACCACCACTGATTGACGACATATGGGAGGCCGAGCGCCCGCAGGATCTCGTGCGGTGCGTCTGCGTTCGCCAGCACGTACGGCTCGCCGGTCCGCGCCCGCTCGGCGACCCCGAGGAACCACTCCTTCTGGTGGCGGGTCGCCCGGGTGGCACTCGCGAGCCGCTCGCGCGCAGACGCGTGGTTCGTCATGCCGCCACCGCCTTGCGCAGTTCGTCGGCCAGCTCCGCGGCGGCGGCGATCGCCTCGCCTCCTCGCACGCGGGATCGGACGATGAGACGGATGCCGCGCCCCGCCAGCCCCTCGGACTGATCGGCGAGATCCCACAGGGGTGCCTCGTCGAGGTCGCGGATGAGGGCGGCCGCGGCATCCGCCCCGTCCCTCTCGCTCATGGCGACGGTGAGCGCCCCGCGGGCGGCCGCGTACGCGGTCGGCGAGGCGCCCGTACGCGCGAAGTGTGCGTCGAGGAGTCCGTCGATCACCGCGTCGAGGTCGCCCGAGTCCACCCCCACGCCGAGCCAGGCGCCGTCGCCGGTGTCGTGGTCTTCGCCGGTCACGACGCAGCCGCGCGCTTCGAGCTCGCGGTAGATCGCGGCATCCGGGTGGTTCGAGCCGGTCACGTGCACGCGCACGGCGTCTTCGTCCGCCGCCGACCGTGCGGCGTCGACGACCGCGAGCGCGTCGGCGGGATCGAGGCGCGACGCCGCCAGGTAGGCGGTCAGCGCATCGGCGCCCGTGCACCGGGGCGGAACCGCGCGGCGGCGCGCGCGCAGTGCGCCCAGGGCCTCCCCCAGCCGGCTCTCGGCGGCGGCAGCCTCGCGCAGGGCGTCGGCACCCGACCTCCGCCCGGTCGCCTTCGCGCAGAAGTCGACGAGGCTCTCGAGCTGGAACCGGCCGAACCGGCGCGCGGCGGCTGAGTCCTCGCGCGGAAGGTCGAGCAGGTGCACGGGAAGGCTCGCACCCGTCGCCCGCAGCGCGTAGAAGAGCCGCACGTGCGCCTGCGAGTCGCTGCACACGACGACGCCGGCGAAGCCGTGCCCGTCGCGACGGAGCTCGGCGAGGATGTGGGCGGCCGTGGCATCCGTGGCCCCCAGCAGCTCCTGCGCCGCGGCGTCGGGCACGCCCCACGACCCGGTCAGCCGGTGGGGCCGCGCGCTCGCGGCGAGCACGAGCTGGCGCGGCACGTCGTTGCCCACGACGGCGATGACGGGTCGATCGGCGGTCACAGCGCTCCGGCGTCCCGAAGGGCGGAGACCCGTTCGTCGTCGTAGCCGAGCAGCTCGTGCAGCACCTGCTCGGTGTGCTCGCCGAGTGCGGGGGCGGGCTTGGACAGGTCCGCGCTGCTGCGCGAGAACACGACCGGAAGACCGCTGCCGTAGAGCCCGTCGAGGTGACCGAAACGCGGATGCACGAGCGGCACCACCTCGCCGCGGCTCGTCACGACATCGTCGCGCACGGCGGTCGCGGTGTCTCGCACGGGCGCCGCCGGGACGCCGTGATGCTCGAACGCCGACAGCACCTCGGCCGACGACCGCGTGCGCGCCCATTCCGCGATGAGCGCGTGCAGCTCGTCGGCGTGGGCGACGCGGGCGTCGCGGTTGGCGAACCGGGGGTCCTTGATGAGGTCGGGCCGACCCATCGCGGCGAGCGTCCCCTCCGCGAACGAGTCGGTGGGCGCGCAGATCGCGAACCAGCCGTCCGCCGTCTGGAACGTGCCGAACGGCGCGAGGCGGGGGACGACGCTTCCCGTCCGCAGCGGGAAGCCCACGGACTCGAGCGCGTCGAAGGGCTCGCACGCGACGAGCGAGGTGAGCGAGCCCAGCATCGACACGTCGACGTGCTGGCCCTCGCCCGTGGCATCCGCGTGCATGACGGCGCCCAGGGTGCCGATCACGGCGAACAGCGGGGCGACCAGGTCGCCGATCGGCAGGCCGAACCTCACCGGAGCGTCGCCCGGCTCGCCCGCGGTCATCATCACGCCGCTGAGCGCCTGGATGATCGTGTCCATCGCCTTGCCGTCACCGGGGACGCCCTGCGCGCCGAATCCGCTGATCGACGTGTAGACGATGCGCCGGTTCACCTGCTGCACCGCCGCGAAGTCGATGCCGAGTCGCCGCGTGACGCCCGCGCTGTAGTTCTCGACGATGATGTCGGCGTGCCGCGCGAGGTCGAAGAACACCTCACGGCTCTCGGGCTTCTTGAGGTTGAGCGTGATGCTCTCCTTGCCGCGGCCGCGGGCCATCATCGAGACCGACATGTCGTCGGGCCCGGTGCGGCGCAGCTGCAGCCCGTCCGCGGTCACGTACGGCGAGTTGTTGCGCGACGAGTCGCCGCCGCGCTCGGGGTTCTCGATCTTGATGACGCGGGCGCCGAGGCTCGCGAGGAGGAGCGTGGCATACGGCCCGGCGAGCGCGGTCGTGAGGTCCAGCACGGTCTTGCCGTGGAGCGGTCCGGGCGTCGGGGAAGAGGTCGGGGTCATGTCAGCTCCAGCTCGCGGACGACGAGCCGATCGCCGTCCCAAGCGAGGTCGGTGGCGAAACCGGCTTCGGTCGTGATTGTTCGGAGGTAGTCGGCGACGTCGTCGCCGCGGTCGCCGCGGTGCACGGGCACGGGGCGCGCGTCGTCGTCGATCCAGCACGGGATGAGGGCCGCGTCGACCCCGCCGCCCTCGAACCCGAGTACAGCGATCGCGGTGTTGCGGCTCTCGGGGTGGAACGGGTAGTCCGGCATCGCCGGGTCGGGGTCGAAACCGAAGAGGCGGCGACGCTCGCGCGCCCACGCGCGGCGCTCGAGCGAGTCCTCGTCGCGGCCGGCCAGCGCGCGGGTGACCGTCGCGAAGTTGCCGAGGCCGTGGAAGATCGGATGCCCCCGGTACAGCTCCACGCCCTTGAAGATGTGCGCGTGGTGGGCGATCACCGCGTGCGCGCCCGCGTCGATGACGGCGTGCGCCACCTCGCGCTCGTACGCGGCGATGTCGATCGGAGCGTGCACGAGGCCCTTGTGGAGCGCGACGATGACGTGATCCGCCTCGGATGCGGCGCGCTCGACGGCGTCGCACACGCGACGCAGGCTCGCCTGCTCCGCGAACGTGTGGATGCGCGGCGGACCGCCGGGGTTCGCGCCCCGAGGCTCGTAGTGCGTCACCACATCGACGTACGCGGCGCCCGGCTTGAGCGACGTGGCCCACGACTCGCGCGGCCCGACGCAGTTGACGCTCAGCACCGCGACCGAGGTCCCGTCGACGTGCGCGACCGCCGGCGCGAGCGCCTCGTCGAGAGTGTCGCCCGTGCCGGCCGTGTGCATCCCGCGCCGCTCGCAGTGCTCGCGCGTCTCACGGATGCCCTCCGGACCGAAGTCGTACACGTGATTGCCTGCGAGCGTGAGGATGTCGAACCCCGCGTCGGCCAGCGCGTCGAGCGCGGACGGCGGACCCGGAATCGCCGGCACATCGGTCGTCTGCACGAGGCCGTCGTGGAGATGCGGGATCTCGAGGTGGCCGATCACGAGGTCGGCGCCGCGCAGGACCTCGCGTGCGGGCTCGAGGAGCGGGCGCGAATCCTCCCGCTCGAGCACGAGGTCGCCGACGGCATGGACGGTGATCATGCATCGACCCCGCTCGCGGCGCGCTTCTCGACCGGCGCGCTGCCGCCGCCCTGGTGCTCGGCGGTGGTCCGTGTGAGGAACGTGCGCAGGCGGCTCGACCGCGGATCGGCGAAGAAGTCCTTGGACGCGCGATCCTCGATCACCTTGCCCTCGGCCATGAACACGCAGCGGTCGGCGACGTTCCGCGCGAACTCGAGCTCGTGCGTGACCACCACCATCGTCATGCCGGACTCCGCGAGCCCCTTCATGACCTGGAGCACTTCGTCGACGAGCTCCGGGTCGAGTGAGCTCGTGGGCTCGTCGAAGAGCACGATCCGCGGCCTGGCCGCGACCGCGCGCGCGATCGCGACACGCTGCTGCTGCCCGCCGGAGAGCTGACGCGGATGCGCGTCGGCCTTGTCGGCGAGACCGACGCGCGTCAGCAGCTCCATCGCGCGCTCGCGCGCCTCTGCGGGAGACATGCCGTGCACCTTGATCGGCGCCTCGGTGATGTTCCGCAGGACGGTCCAGTGCGGGAACAGGTTGAACTGCTGGAACACCATGCCCATGCGGCGGCGCTGGCGCTGCACGTCGCTGTCGCGCAGCGGGCGGATCGAGCCGTTGTGCACCTCGTAGCCCAGCAGCTCGCCGTCGAGGTACATCGCCCCGCCCTGGATCGTCTCGAGCTGGTCGATGCAGCGCACGAGCGTCGACTTTCCCGAGCCCGACGGACCGAGCACGGCCACGACCTCCTGGGCGTGCACCTCGAAGTCCACGCCGTCGAGGGCGACGTTGTCGCCGTATGTCTTGCGCAGTCCGACGACCTGCAGCACGGGCGTCGTGTCGGTGGGCGTGATCATGCCGCAACCTCCGTCCGTGCCGCGACGCGACGCACGACCGCATCGCGCGTCATTCCCCTGCTGAAGTGCCGCTCGACCCGGCGCTGCACGAGGGTCAGCGCGGTCACGACGACGAGGTACCAGATCACGGCCACGAGGAGCATCGGCACGACCTCGTAGGTGCGGTTGTAGATGACCTGCACCGAGTGGAGCAGGTCGCCCATCGCGATGACGCTCACGAGCGAGGTTCCCTTCAGGAGCGCGATGACCTGCGAACCGGTCGGCGGGATGATCACGCGCATCGCCTGCGGCAGGACCACACGAGTGAACGAATGCCACCGGCTGAATCCCATGGCGGCCGCCGCGTCGCGCTGACCCTGGTCGACCGACAGGATGCCCGCGCGGACGATCTCGGCCATGTACGCCGCCTCGTGCAATGACAGACCGATGATCGCCGCCGTGAGCGGCGTGATCAGGTCGTTCGTCGACCAGCTGAACAGCTCCGGGCCGAACGGCACCCCCACCGCGATGCGCGGCAGCAGGTACGCGAGGTTGTACCAGAAGATGAGCTGCACGAGCGGCGGGACGCCGCGGAACACCCCCACGAACACGATGCACGCCCAGCGCAGCGGAGCGAAGTCGCTCAACTGCCCTGCGGCGAGCCCGGTGCCCAGGATCGAGCCCAGCACCATGCCGATCACGGTGAGCATGATCGACATGCCCAGGCCCATGAGCACGCTCGGGTTGAAGAGGTATTCCGCGACGACCGGCCAGTCGAAGCGCTCGTTGGTGGCGAGGAAGACCGCGATCTGAACCGTCACCAGCGCGAGCAGCACCCCGATGACCACACGCCAGGGGTGGATCCGCCGACGCGCGTCGGCGACGTCGATCGATCGATCGGCGAACGGATTGCGTACGGGCTGGGTGGTCAGGTCGCTCATGGTCAGCTCACTTGGCGGTGTCGGGGTTCAGAGCGGGAGCGTCGACGGCGGCGTTCTCGATGCCCCACTCCGACATGATCCGCTCGTACTCGCCGTTCTCGAAGATCGCCTCGAACGCCGCGAGCATCGGCTCCGCGAGACCGTTGCCCTTGGGCATGAAGATCGCGAGCTGGTCGATGCCGGCGCCCTGCTCATCCGACTGCAGGAGGTAGCCGTACCGCCCCGGGTCGCTGGCCTGCAGGTCGATCGCGGCGGACTGGGTCGTGCCGGCGTAGTCGGCGCGGTCGGAGTTGACCGCGAGGAAGGTCGCGTTGCTGTCTTCGAGGCCGATGAACTCCGCGGGCTCGAGTCCCTCCGCCTCGCACCACTCGTTGTAGCGCGCGAGCTGGCTCTCGGTGACCGAGCCCGTGACGCCCGCCACGCGCGCACCGCACACGGCCTCGGGGTCGTCGAGCTCGTCGGCGCGCTCGTCGAGGAAGATGTACGAGGTGCGCGTGGTCATCCACACGACCGCGTCGAAGTCCTCGAGACGCTCGGGGGTCACGCGCACGGGACCGTTGAACGCGTCGAAGCGGCCGGACAGCATTCCGGTGAGCATCGCGTCGAGGCCCGACGCGGTGATGATCTCGAAGGGCACGCCGAGCTGCTCCGACAGCGCCTCCTGCAGGTCGGGGTCGATGCCGGTGATCTCACCGCCCTCTTCGATGGTGCGGTAGGGCGGGTGCGTGTCGCCGGCGATCTTGATGACGCCGGCCTCCTTGATGGCGTCGGGAAGCATGTCGTAGAGGGGTGCGTCGGCCGCCGCATCCGTCTCTTCGGGTTCGGCTTCCGGCGCGGCCGACGAGCAGCCGGCGAGGAGGCCGAGGGCGAGGACAGCGGCGAGGGGGGTGGCGCTGGTTCGGATACGCATGAGAACTCCACATCTTCGTGCAGATCAGGCGGTGTCGGTCGAGCACCGCAATAACATCATAAAAGTTGATGTTTGAGAAATTCAACTATTTTCTCGGATGCTACGCCACGGGCCCCGGATGACGAAGACGGGGCGTACACGAACCCGTCGCGCACGCCCCGCCCCCACCGTCAGGACGCAGGTCGATCAGGGCATCGGCGACGCCTCGCTGAAGATGCGCGGGAAGTCGGGAACCTCACCCGGGTCGACGAAAGCCGCCCCACCGAGGTCGATCGACGTCGCGGCCTGCAGCGCCGCCGCGCGCTGGTTCAGCTTCGCGGGCTTCGCGATCGAACCCCACGTCGGCCGCTCGAGCCGCTCGAGCAGAGCGTCCACCGCCGCCGCGTACTCACCGGCCGTGAAGGCGCAATGACCCGACCGCTCGACGACGACCTGGCGCAGCCGGTCGCTGCTCCCCGCCGCCGCGACGACGTCGCGATACGCGTTCATCTCGCTGAGCGCCGCACGCGGATCGGAGCCCGTGTACATGTCGAGCACCGGGATCGACAGCGCGCCGCTGTAGACGCCGTTCTCGTGCGTCCAGGCGACGGCCGCGGCGTCCGCCTCGACCCGCGGCGCGGTCTCGAGGGCGGCGAGGTCGCTCGCGAGGTCGAGCCCTGCGGCCTCGTACAGCGCGTGAACGATGTCGGTCTGACCCGACTGCTCGAACTGCGCGCGGTAGTCGACGCCGACGTTCCACGAGATGTTCCCACCCGCTGTCGCTTCGAGCACCGACCGGCGAAGCAGCATGATCGAGATGCCGTCGGCGATGGTGTCGAGCTGCGTGGCGTAGTCGTCGGCCGCGGGTCGCTCCGCACGGGCGGGCCAGCCCGAGACGTGACCGATCGCCCCGGCGAGGGCGACGCGTGCGCGACCCTCGGGCGTAGACATCGCCTCGTCGACGAGGGCCGCGAGCGCGGCATCCGCCGCCGCCTGGTCGGTGATGTCGACCAGCTCGATCGGCTCGTCGCCGACCAGCACATCGAGCACCCACGTGGCGTCGAGGCGGTGGTTCCACATGCCCACGAGGCCCGCGCCGCCGCCGCACATCGGGATGGCGCCGTCGAATTCCGCACCGTACGTGTCGACGGTCTCGCGCGTGACGAGGCCGCCGAGCGAGCCGCCCGCGACGATCGTCGTCGTCGGCGCACGGCCGACGGCGGCCTCGAACGTGCCCTTCAGCTCCACGAGGTCGGACGCACCGGCACCCACTGCCCAGTCCGTGATGTCACGCGAGCGCGTCGCCGAGGCGTAGCCCTGCTCCATGAGCCAGCGCACGCGCGGATCGTTCGCCTGACGGAGGTCGGCGTCCATCACGAGCACGCCGTTCCAGTCGCTCGGCAGGTGGATGTTGTACGCCGTGCCGTTCGCGAGCTGCCCCGTCCACTGCTCGACCGTCGGCGCGAGCGTCGACGTGTACGGGCGGTTGAACGTGTCGGGCGAGAACCGGATGAAGCGCGCGTCGCCGAGACCGAGCGCACGGGCCGCGTCGTTCATGCGCTGGTGGTTGTCTCGGCCCTGCCACTTGCCCGTGTCGAGGCGGTGGAGCAGGAGCTCGGCCGCGGCGACGCGCTCGGCCGCCGTGAACGCGCAGTGCCCGGCGGAGTCGACGTACGTCTGCCGCAGCAGGTCGGCGTTGCCGGCCTTCTTGACGAGACGCTCATACTCCTCCTGCTGCGCGACCGTCGAGATCTGGTCGCCGATGTTGACGAGCGTCACGACGGGCACCTCGAGGTTCCCATCGAACTCGATGCCCTTCTCGAACCGCTCGACCGCTGCGGGGTCGGCCTCGATCCGCGGCGCGGCGTCGACCTGGGCGAGATCCTCGGCGAGGGACAGCCCTGCGGCCTTGTACAGCTTCTCGACGACGCTGCGAGCATCCGGCGCGAGCTTGCGGAACTGGTCGGCGTACACGATGCCGGTGTTCCACGAGGGGTTGCCGCCGACGAGTGCCTCGATGCTGCGGCGGCTGCTCATCGCCTGCCCGATGTAGGGCAGTCCGTCGCCGGAGAGGGCGCCGTACCAGCCGGCCTGGTACGCCTCGACGTCACGCGGCTCGGGCCGCGGCGCCGACGACGAGTACGCGGGGAGCTGTCCGATCGCCGCAGCGAGCGCGATGCGCGCACGCCCCTCGGGCGTGGACTGCGCCTCGGCGAGACGCGCACGCCACGCGTTGACCGACCCGTTCACGTCGGCGGGGATGTCGATCACCGGGAGCGTGCCTTCGGGGTCGAGCAGGTTCGAGAGCACGAAGACCGTGTCGAGCTTCTGGTTCCACTGCGAGACCGAGCCCGACAGCCCGCCGCACATCGAGACCACACCGTCGATGAGCGACGGGTAGCGCTGTGCGACACCCGCCGCGACGAATCCGCCCATGGACGCGCCCATCGTGATCGCGCGCTCGGGCGTGCCGACCTCGCCGGCGAACCGCCGCAGCGCCTCGACCTGGTTGTCGATCGCCGACGCGATGTCCCACCCGGTGACCGAGCGGGTCGTTCCGCCGTAGGCCGCGCCGTCGTCGATCAGGTGCTGCACGTGGGGTGCGATCGGACCCGAGGGGCCGAAGTCGAGGTCGACGAAGACCGTCCCGTTCCAGTCGCTCGGAACGATGAACCGGTACGGCGTCGAGTCCTCGAGCGAGCCCGTGATCACGCGTTCGTCGTCCGCTGCCGCGGGCGCCGAGCCCGCGAGCACTCCCGCCACCGCGACCGCTGCGACGGTCGCCATCGCGACGCCGGAGCGCCTCCTTCTGAATGGATTCGTCATGCCCAAGACCTCCACGTCTCGTGTTCTCGAACCCTGGCCGTCGACATCGACGGTCAGTAATATCAAGGCGGTTGATATTATTGGGGGCGAATGTAACGGAGGCCGCGGAGGCGGTCAATCCCCCGTCGCGACGCGGCGAGACGTCAGAAGACGTACTCCATGAGCTCGGTGCCGAGGATGCGGAACGCCTCGTGCGCGCGCAGCCGGTGCATGATCGACAGGTCGTCGAAGCACACGATCAAGGCGTACGAGACTCCGGCGCGGGGTCCGGCGAGCACGCCGGCCTCGACCCGGATGCCGTCGTCGCGACCGGTCTTGTTGATGAACAGCAGGCCGTGCTCGTCGTTCTCGTGCGAGAACGGATCGAGGCCCGTCGCGGATGCCACGAGCGACAGATCGTGGTTGAGGCTCAGCCACTCGGCGACCTGCGCGCTCACCCCGGGCGAGACCGCCTGCGAGTTGACGAGGGCCGCGAACACCTCGGACAGCTCGCGCGACGAGCCCAGCGCGAAGTGCGGCGCGTCATCGGGACCGCGCTCGTCGCGGAACCGGTCCAACAGCGCGGAGCGCGAGAGCCCGAGCAGCTCGATACGCCGCCGCACGGCGGGCAGTCCCACGCGGGCGAGCAGCGCGTTCGCCGCGAGCGCGTCGCCCGTCGACGCGGTGAGCACCGCGAGGTCGGAGAGCGGCAGTGCGGGGGCCATGAGGTGCTGCCACACTCCCCCCACCGCAACGCGTTCGACCGACGAACGATCGATGATCTCGAGCGGATCGAGGGTGCCCGCCTCGAAGGCGGCCGCCACCTCGATCAGCAGCGGGACGACGCCGAGCCCGGCGACGGGGAGGGTGACGAAGTCGTCGCCCGACAGCACGGCGGTGCCGCGGTCGAGGTCGGTGATGCGCACGGAGATGCGCGCACCGTTTGCGGCGAGGTCATCGAGCGCCTTCAACGTCGACGCGAACGCGGGTTTGCGGGCCGCCGCGCGGCGCGGGAGCCGGCGGCTGTTGCTGCTGCTTCGTTGCGAGCTGCGCAGCGATCCGGTGTCTCTGGGCGGGTCGTCCGTGTCGAAGGGCTCAGGGGGCATGCCCATGAGCGGGGTTCCTTCCGGGGGTTTCGGATGTCGGCTCGGCGCGCGGGGGCACGCCGAGGTACTGCAGAGCGATGTTCTGTTACGGGGGTGTTCGGTTGCGGGGGCGATATTCAGTTTGAGGTCGGAGCCGGATCCGGGGGGGATCGAGTCTTCAGTGGGTTTCGGGTGGCGTCCAGGTCTACGCCGCGGCGCGCCGGCCCGCAGGTCGGCGCGCCGTCCGTCACCAGATCGTGACGCGCTCGCTCTCGTCGAGCCACAGGGCGTCTCCGGGCTGGACGTCGAACGCCTCGTAGAAGGCGTCGACGTTGCGCACGATCTGATTGCAGCGGAACTCGTTCGGCGAGTGCGGGTCGATCGTCAGCAGGCGGATCGTCTCGGCGTCGCGGCCCTTCTGCTGCCAGATCTGACCCCAGCTCAGGAGCAGCCGCTGGATGCCGGTGTAGCCGTCGATGACGGGTCCGTCGGGGTCTTCGCCGCTCTTCGCGACGTGGAGTCGGTACGCCTTGATCGCGATGCCGAGGCCGCCGAGGTCGCCGATGTTCTCGCCGATCGTGAGGGCGCCGTTGACCTTGTACTCGTCGGACAGGCCGGCCGGCGTGAGTCCGTCGAACTGCGCGATGAGCGACTTCGTCCGCTCCTCGAACGCGGCGCGGTCGGCATCCGTCCACCAGTCGCGCAGCGACCCGTCACCGTCGTAACGGCTGCCCTGGTCGTCGAAGCCGTGGCCGATCTCGTGGCCGATGACGGCGCCGATGCCGCCGTAGTTCGCGGCCGCGTCGCGCTCCGCGTCGAAGAACGGGTACTGCAGGATCGCCGCGGGGAAGACGATCTCGTTCATGAGCGGGTTGTAGTACGCGTTGACCGTCTGCGGCGTCATGAACCACTCGTCGCGGTCGATCGGCTTGCCGACCTTGTCGAGCTGGCGATCGTGCTCGAAGATGTGCGCGCGGCGGACGTTTCCGATGAGGTCCGTCGCGTCGATCTCGAGCGTCGAGTAGTCGCGCCACTTGACCGGGTAGCCGATCTTCGGCGTGAAGGCCCCGAGCTTCGCGAGCGCGCGCTCACGCGTCTCGGGGCTCATCCACTCGAGCGTCGAGATGCTCTCGCGGTACGCCTCGACGAGGTTTCCGACGAGCTCGTCCATCGCCTCCTTCGCGGCGGGCGGGAAGTGCCGCTCGACGTACACCTTGCCGACGGCCTCGCCCATCGCCGCCTCGACGAGGCTGACGCCGCGCTTCCAGCGCTCGCGATTAACGGGCACACCGGTGAGCTGCGTGCCGTAGAACGAGAAGTTCTCGTCGACGAACTCGTCCGACAGGAACGCGGCCGCCGCATGCACGATGCCGAACCGCAGCCACGCCTTCCAGTCCTCGAGGCGCTCCTCGACGAGCACCGTACCGAGCCCTTCGAGGAAGCTCGGCTGGTACACGACGACCTCCGCGAACGCGTCGCGGTGCCCGGGCGCCATGCCCTCGAGCCACGGCTCGAGGTCGACGGCGGCGAGCGCCTTGACCTCGTCCCACGTCTTGAGGTTGTAGGTCGCGACGGCGTCGCGGCTGCGCACGTTGTCCCAGTGGTGGGTCGCGAGCTCTGTCTCGAGCGCGGTGATGCGGTCGGCGGCGGCCGCGGCATCCGCGATGCCCGCCAGCTCGAGCAGGCGCTCCACGTGCGTGCGGAACGCGATGCGCGTCTCGCCGAAGTTCTCGAGGCGGTAGTAGCTCTCGTCGGGAAGCGACAGTCCGCCCTGGATGAGGAACGGGAGGTAGCGCTGCGGGTTGCCCGGATCGGGCTCGACGTACAGGTGCACGATGCCGCTCACGCCGTCGCGCTCCAGCTCGCCGAGCGTGCGCAGGAACGAGGGGATGTCGGTGATCTCGTCGACGCGGGACAGCTGGTCGGCGATCGGCTTCGCACCGAGCTCGGCGATGCGCTCGGTGTCCATGAAGCTCGTGTAGAGGTCGCCGATCTTACGGGTCTCGGTGCCCGGCTCGGCCGCGCTCGCCTCCTCGATGATCGCGTGCACGTCCTTCTCGGCCTGCTCGGCGATGAGATGGAACGATCCCCAGCGAGCCTTGTCGTCGGGGATCTCGGTGCGCTCGATCCAGGCGCCGTTGACGTGGCGGAAGAGGTCGTCCTGCGGACGGATGTCGGCGCTCAGCTCTTCGAGAGCGAGACCTGATCGGGCAGCGTCGGTCATCCGTCCAGGATATGCCCCGTCGGTGTGAGCGGATGCCGCGCGCTCACGGTCCGCTGCGCGCGCAGCCGTCGGCGACGGGGTCGCCGGCGAAGCGCGACTGCGTCCAGACGAGAAGCTCGGGGATGAGCGGCGAGTCCCGCTGCACGAGCGGGACGTGATCGCGGCCCTCGTAGACCCGGTAGTCGACCCGCACCCCCGACTCGCACAGGCCGTCAACGTAGTCGTCCTGCGTCTCGGGGAGGATGAGCCGGTCCGCGGCCCCCTGCCCGATCAGCAGCGGTGCGGTGATCTCGGCCGGCGGGGTGTTGTCGACGAGGCGCGTCCCGAGCGGTCCGCCTGTGGGATCCGCCGCGAGGATGTCGGGGTCGTTCGAGAGCCCCATCAGATCCAGCACCGAGACAGCGGTCGCAGGGTCGGCGAAGCAGCGCGTGGCCATCTCGCGCACGGTCGCCTCAGCGCCCGGGCGGACATATTCGCGATACGTGATGTCGTCGAAGACGTGCGCATACGCGTCGATCACGAACGACATGATGAGGCTTCCGCCGGTCAGGTGCGGGAGGTCGTTCGCGAGACCGCTGAGGTCGGCGGCCGGCGCGAGCGCGGCCACCCCGTCGAGGGGCACGTCCGGCGCGTACTCGTCGGCGAGCACCCCCGCCCAGAGGGCCGCGCCGCCACCCTGCGAGTGGCCCCACACGACCGTCTGGTCGCCGAGGCGCGCGTCGTCGAGCTGCCGCGCGGCGCGCACGGCGTCGAGCACGGCGTGGCCGGTCGGGTCGCCGACGAGATACGGATGCGGCCCCTCGGTCCCCAGCCCGATGTAGTCCGTCGCCACGAGCGCCCACCCGTTCGCGATCACGTCGGGCAGCACGAACAGTGCGCCCGACTCGAACGGCTGCGGCGACAGCGACGGCGCGCAGTGCTGTGCGACGCCAGTCGTCCCGTGCGCCCAGTCGATCACGGGCCAGTCGCCCGCGCCCTCGCGAGGAACGACCACGATGCCGCTCGAGATCGCGGAGCGACCGTCCTGGTTCGTCGTCGTGTAGAGCATCCGCCACGCGAGCGCGTCCTGCGGCACGCCGCGCGTGAAGGGCTCGGCGCGGACGAGCTCGCCCGGCTCGTCGGGCACCGTGCGCGGCGCCGCATAGAAGTCGTCGACGACGGGACTCCCCGCGCGAATCGACAGACTGACGGATGCGGCCGCCCCCGCCAGCACGAGCGCGAGCACCGCAGCGACCGTGCGGACCCACCGTCGCAGCACGCTTGGACGGGCATCCGGCTCGTCCGCCCCCGTCTCGTCGCGAGCGCGATGCCGAATGGTGAGCCACACCTCGGCGACGCCCGACATGATCAGGCGCGCGCCGAACACGATCGCGACGACCAGGAGCGTGATGTCGGGCCACGCGAGCGCGAGGACGCCGAAGGCGATCCCCGCAAGGCCGAACGCCCCGGACGCCACGCGGGCATCGGGCGTCACACCCCTGCGGAACGCGGCGAGCAGCGATGCGACGCCGTTCACCATGAGCGCGATCCCGACGACGAGCGCGAGCACGCGCACCGTCAGCCCGGGCCACGCGAGCACGAAGACGCCCGCGATGATCCACACCGCCGCGAGCAGACCACGCCAGCGCGACGGCGACCCCGCCGGCTCCGCCTCGCCGCCGCCCGTCAGCGTGAGCACGCCCGTGAGGACGAGCCCCGCGCCGATGAGCAGCGCGAGCACGCCCAGCGATGTCGTGGGCCGGAGCACGATGACGGCGCCGAGCGCGATGGCCACGATTCCGACGGCCACCCGCACCCATCCGGGCAATCGCTCGAACCATCGGCGCAGGCGTGCGGTCAGATCCATCTCTTCCCCCGGGCGAGACTCAGGCGAGCACAGACTCTTCGAACCTATCGACCGGCGCCGGGGCAGCCCCGAAGGCTCGCGCGGCGGCGAGCCTCGGCGTCCCGGGTCCGCTCTAGGCTCGACGCGTGACGACCCGACCCGCGACGCTGAACCGCGCGATCCTGCACCTCGCGGTGCCCGCGCTCGGGTCGCTCGTGGCCGAGCCGCTCTTCCTCATCGTCGACTCGGCGCTCGTCGGCCACCTCGGCGTCGTGCCGCTCGCGGCGCTCGGCATCGCGTCGGCGGTGCTGCAGACGATCGTCGGGCTCATGGTGTTCCTCGCCTACTCGACCACGCCCGCCGTGGCCCGCCGGTTCGGCGCCGGCGACCCGTCGCGCGCCGTCTCGGTCGGCATCGACGGGCTGTGGCTCGCGCTCGGGCTCGGCGCCCTCCTCGCGATCGCCGGCTACCTCGCGACCCCGCTGTTGGTCGGGCTGTTCGGCGCGAGCCCCGAGGTCGCCGCCGATGCGATCACATACCTCGGCATCTCGATGTGGGGGCTGCCGGCGATGCTCATCGTGTTCGCCGCGACCGGCCTGCTGCGCGGCATGCAGGACACGGTGACGCCCCTGTGGATCGCGGGCATCGGGTTCGCGGCGAACGCGCTCCTGAACTGGCTCTTCATCTACGGCCTCGGGTGGGGCATCGCGGGCTCGGCGTTCGGCACCGTGCTCGCGCAGTGGGGCATGGTCGCCGCCTACGCGATCGTGATCGGGCGACTCGCGCGCGAGCATGAGGCATCCGTCCTGCCCCAGCGCGAAGGTGTCCGCGGGTCGGCTCGGTCCGGCGGCTGGCTCTTCCTGCGCACGCTCTCGCTGCGCCTCGCGCTGCTGGCGACCGTCGCCGTCGCGACGATGCTCGGCACCGAGGAGCTCGCGGGCTGGCAGGTCGCGTTCACGATCTTCTCGACGGCGGCGTTCGCGCTCGATGCGCTCGCGATCGCCGCGCAGGCGCTCATCGGCAAGGGGCTGGGCGCCCAGGACGAGCCGTTCGTGCGCCGCGTGCTGGGCCGCACGGTCGCGTGGGGCGCGTGGTTCGGCGTGCTCGTCGGCGCCCTCATCGGCGGCTTCTCGGCGCTCATCGGGCTCGTGTTCACGGGAGACCCCGAGGTGGCCGCCCTCGTGCAGCCGGCGCTCGTCGTCCTCGCGGTCGCGCAGCCGGTGTGCGGTGTCGTGTTCGTGCTCGACGGCGTGCTCATCGGCGCGGGCGACGCGCGCTACCTCGCGATCGCGGGGGGCCTGAACCTCGTGCCGTTCCTCCCGGCGCTCGTGATGCTCGCGATGCTGCACCCGACGGGCGCGGCGGGACTCGCGTGGCTCGCGGTGGCGTTCTTCGGCGTGTACATGCTCGCGCGCCTCGCGACGCTCGGGTGGCGCGTGCTGCGGCCGGAGTGGATGACCGCCGGCGGCTGATCCCCCGGGCGGGGACCCGGTTGGGGGCGCCGAGCGGCAGCGGCGCTCGTACATGACGAGGTCACGCGCGCTGATGTGAAAGCTCCGGGACGAATCGGCACTTCCGCGCCCGGACGCCCGTGCGCTGCGCGATCCAGCCCGGCGCTTCGACGGTGCGTCACTTTTCGGTGTACCGAAATTCCGCTATGGTTTCGGCATGCCGAAAACCTCCGCGCCCGCCCGCGTGCGACCGACTCGCGCTCGGCGCGACGCGTACGATGGCGGCGTGCGGAGAGCTCCGACGCTCCCCCGCCTCGCGTGGCTCATCGGGCCCGCACTGGTCGCGGGCGTGGCGTATCTGGATCCGGGCAACGTCGCGAGCAACATGACCGCGGGTGCGCGGTACGGCTACCTGCTCGTCTGGGTGGTCGTGCTCGGCAACGTCATGGCGTGGCTCATCCAGTACCTGTCGGCGAAGCTCGGCATCGTGACGGGCCGCAGCCTCCCCGAGACGCTCGGCGGGCGCCTGCGCAACAAGTGGGGGCGCCGCGCGTACTGGCTGCAGGCCGAGCTCGTCGCGATGGCCACCGACATCGCCGAGGTGATCGGCGGCGCGGTCGCGCTCTACCTCCTTTTCGGCGTGCCGCTGCTGTGGGGCGGTCTCATCACGGGTGCGGTCTCGATCGGGCTGCTGCTCGTGCAGTCCCACAAGGGCGCGAAGCCGTTCGAGTTCGTCGTCATCGGACTCGTGCTCATCATCGCGTTCGGCTTCACCTACGGCGTATTCGTCGCGCCGCCCGACCCGATCGGCATCGTGGGCGGCCTCGTGCCGCGGTTCGAGGGCACCGACTCGGTCCTGCTCGCCGCGTCGATCCTCGGCGCGACGATCATGCCGCACGCGATCTACGCGCACAGCGCGCTGGCGCGCGACCGCTTCGCCCCGCCGGGCACGTCGCCTGAGCAGGGCACCGACGCGGTGCCGACCCGCGGTGTGCCGCTCGAAGGCCTGCGCGGCATCTCGACGAAGCGCCTGCTGCGGGCGACGAAGTGGGACGTCACGATCGCGATGATCATCGCCGGCACCGTGAATCTCTGCATCCTGCTGCTCGCCGCGGCCAACCTTGACGGCGTGCCCGGCACCGACTCGCTCGAAGGCGCATACGCGGCGCTCGCCTCGGGGATCAGTCCGGCCGTCGCGACGCTCTTCGCGGTGGGCCTCCTGGCGAGCGGTCTCGCGAGTGCGTCGGTGGGCGCCTATGCGGGCGCCGAGATCATGCACGGCCTGCTGCACATCCGCGTGCCGTTGCTCGCCCGCCGTCTCGTGACGCTGCTGCCCGCTCTCGCGATCCTCGCGTTCGGCGTCGACCCGACCCTCGCGCTCGTGCTGAGCCAGGTCGTGCTGTCGTTCGGCATCCCGTTCGCGCTCATTCCGCTCGTCGCCCTGACGGCGAAGCACGACGTCCTGGGCCGTTTCCGCAATCGCGTCGTCACGACGGTCGCGGGGGTCGCGGCATCCGTCTTCCTCATCATCCTCAACGGAGTGCTGCTCTGGCTCGTGCTGTCGGGCTCGTGAGCAGCGCCCCGCAGGTCAGCGCGCCCAGCGGCGGCACCACTCGTACATCACGACGGCCGCGGCGGCGCTCGCGTTGATCGAGCGCGTCGAGCCGTACTGCGTGATCTCGACGACGGATGCCGCGGCTTCGAGCGCCCCGGGCGACAGTCCCGGGCCTTCCTGTCCGAAGAGGAACGCGCACCGCTCGGGGATCTCGGCACGGTCGAGAGGCACGGACCCTTCGACGTTGTCGACCGCGATGATCGGGACGGATGCGGCATCCGCCCACTCCCGGAACGCCGCGACGTCCTCGTGGTGACGCACGTGCTGGTAGCGGTCGGTGACCATGGCGCCGCGGCGGTTCCAGCGGCGGCGGCCGATGATGTGCACCTCGGCGGCGAGGAACGCGTTCGCGCTGCGCACGATCGAGCCGATGTTCATGTCGTGCTGCCAGTTCTCGATCGCGACGTGGAACCCGTGGCGGCGCGGGTCGAGGTCGGCGACGATCGCGTCGACCGTCCAGTAGCGGTACGCGTCGACGACGTTGCGGCGGTCGCCGTGGGCGAGGAGGTCGGGGTCGTAGCGCGGGTCATCGGGCCACGCCTCGGGGCCCCCGGGCCACGGGCCCACGCCGACCGGGAGCACGGGTTCGGACTCCGCGGCGGCGTGCTCGGCAGAGGCGTCCGCGGGCTCCGCGGGGGGTCGGGTGGGAGTCACGCGCCCAGAGTACAGACCGCCCGAGAACGGGGGTTTCGGCGTCCCGAAAAACCGCTATCGTTTCGGTATGCCGAAAAGGTCGTCGACGACCCGGCATGACCTCGCAGGACTGGGGAAGGTCGAACGATGAGCGTCATCGACGTACGAGACCTTGAGGTGAGCTACCGAGGCGTGCGCGCCGTCGACGGCGCGACGCTGAGCATCGGCGCCGGCACCGTGTGCGGACTGGTCGGCAAGGCGGGGTCGGGTAAGACCAGTCTGTTCAAGGCGATCGTCGGCGCTGTGCGGCCCGACCGCGGAACGATCCGTCTCGACGACCGCGCACCGCATGAGGCGCGCCGGGCGGGCCTCGTCGCCTACGTCCCCCAGAGCGAGCAGATCGACGGGTCGTTTCCCGTGAGCGTCCGCGACGTCGTGATGATGGGCCGGTACGGGTCTTTGGGCTTCACGCGGCGGCCGCGCGCCGCCGATCAGGCGGCGGTCGATGGGGCGCTCGCCCGCGTCGAACTCGACGACCTCGCGGATCGCCCGCTCGGAAAGCTGTCGCACGAGCAGCGCACGCTCGCCTTCGTCGCGCGCGCCCTCGCGCAGGAGGCGCGCATCTTCCTGCTCGACGAGCCGTTCGCCGGCGTCGACAAGGGCACCGAGGTCGCGCTCACGCGGCTGCTGCGCGAGCTCGCCACGCAGGGGTGCACCGTGTTCGTGTCGACGCGTGACGTCCACGTCGTGCCGGAGCTGTGCGACGACGTCATCCTCTTCTTGCGCAACACCCTCCTCCACGCGTCGCCCGACGTCGCCCTCCGGCCCGAGCACGTATCGCGCGCCCTCGGCCTGAACCTCACCCGGCCCGACGAACAGGTCGCGTGAGGTGGACGTGGTCGGCTGGCTCGTCGAGCCCTTCACGCACGACGACATGCGGCTCGCACTCGCGGCGGCACTGACGGCGGCCGTCGTGTGCGGCGTGCTCAGCTGCTGGGTCGTGCTCCTCGGGTGGTCGCTCATGGGCGATGCGGTTTCGCACGCGGTGCTCCCCGGAATCGTCATCGCCTCGCTGCTGGGTACGCCGTTCGCCGTGGGCGCGGTGCTGTCCGGACTGCTCGCGGTGGCCCTGATCGCCGTCGCGCGGTCGACGAGCAGGGTGAGGCCGGATGCCGCGACCGCCGTCGTCCTCACGACGATGTTCGCGCTCGGCCTCGTGCTCGCGGCGCTCACTCCCAGCCAGAAGGGCTGGGACCATGTGCTGTTCGGCGACCTGCTCGGGATCGGCGCCGCCGACCTCATCCAGATCGTCGTGCTCGGTGCGATCACCCTCGCGGTCGTGCTGGTCAAGCGCCGCGACCTCGTTCTCCACGCGTTCGATCCCGCCCACGCCGGCGCGATCGGTCTGAGCTTGCGCGGCCTCGGTGTGCTGCTCCTCGTGCTGCTCACGCTGGCGACCGTGGTCGCCGTCCCGACGGTGGGAGTCGTCCTCGCGCTCGCGCTCGTCGTCGTGCCCGGGGCGACTGCGTACCTGCTCACCGACCGGTTCGCGGCGATGCTCGTGCTCGCGCCGGCGCTCGCCGCGGCATCCGCTGTCATCGGCCTCTACGCGAGCTACCGCACCGGCACGCCGCCCGGCGGAACGATCGTCCTCACGATGGGTGTGCTGTTCGCGCTCGCGTACCTGTTCGCGCCGGCCCAGGGCGTCGTCCCGCGCTTCCTGCGGCATCGGGCGGCGGTGATGGCCGAGGTAGCCTGAGTCCGTGCCGTCCCCCGCCATCGACGACTACCTCAAGACGATCTACCACCACACCGAGTGGCAGGACGATCGCATCACGCCGTCGCAGCTCGCGGCGGTGTTGGGGCTCGCGCCGTCCAGCGTGACCGAGATGGTGCAGAAGCTCGCGGCCCAGGGCCTCGTGACGCATCGCCCGTACGGCCCGGTGTCGCTCTCTCCGGCGGGCGAGCGGCGCGCGGCGAGCGTGATCCGGCGGCACCGCCTGATCGAGACGTGGCTCGTGCGCGAGTTCGGCTACACGTGGGACGAGGTGCACGACGAGGCCGAGATCCTCGAACACTCGATCAGCGACCGGCTGCTGGAACGCATCGACGAGCGGTTGGGGCATCCGCGGTTCGACCCGCACGGTGACGCGATTCCGGATGCCTCGGGCATCGTCCACCGCGAGCCGTTCGTGCTCCTCTCCGAGGCGCCGTCGGGCCACGAGGGCCGCGTGCTGCGCGTGAGCGATCGCGACCCCGCGCTGCTGCGCGCCCTCGAGGATGCGGGTGTCGTCGTGGGGGCGATCGTGACCGTGGCGGATGCGACGGCCATCCGCATCGACGACACCGACGTGCCCCTCCCGGCCGACGCCGCCGACGCGGTGTGGCTGACGGCCTGACCGCCCGCGGCACCGCCCCGCAGCACCGAGCGTCAGCGCCGACGCACTCGCGCCGCGCGGTCGAACGGCCAGCGCACGCCGGTCGCGTCCTCGCACGCGCTCCACAGACGCTCGGCGATCTCGCGGCTGCGCGTGAGGCGCGACGCCTTCGCGCGGCGGGGCTCGCCGTGCGTGATGAACCGCGGCCCCCAGAACTCGCCGCCCTCGACCGACGGATCGACGAGTACCCGCACGAGCGGCCACGCCCCATGCTCCTTCGACTGCGCGATCGCGGCCTGGAGGTTGTCGACGAATCGCGTCATGCGGCTCGGCTCGTTGACGCCGATGATCCCCGGCGTGCGACCGCTCGTCGAATAGCCCGGATGCGCGACGACGCTCGCGACCGGGACGCCGGCGTCGCGCAGGCGCCGGTCGGCCTCCAGCCCGAGTGCCGTGGTCGCCGTCTTCGACTGCACGTACGCCCGCCACGCGGAGTAATCGTCGACGAGCTCGGGGTCGACGGGGTCGAACGGCGTGAGCGACGTCGACATGCTGCCGACCCACACCATGCGCCCCACCGAGGCGGCGAGCGTCGTGAGCAGCTCGCCCGCGAGCGCGAAGTGCCCGAGCGCGTTCGTCGCGAAGACGAGCTCGTGTCCGTCGAGCGTCGTCTGGCGCTCCTTCGGCGTGTGCACGATCCCGGCGTTGAGCAGCACGCCGTCGAGGTGCTTGCGCGAGCGTACCGTCGCGGCGGCGGCGCGCACCGAGCCGAGGTTGCTCGTGTCGAGGATCATCGTGTCGACGGCGGCGCGGGTCGCGGCATCCGGAACCCTTCGATACACGGCCGCGCGCGCCGCGGCGAGCCGGTTCGGATTGCGCCCGGTCATGATCACCTGGGCGCCCGCGCGGGCGAGCTGCTCCGACGCGAAGTAGCCCAATCCGGCGTTCGATCCGGTCACGAGATAGGTGCGGTCGGCGAGGTCGGGAAGCTCCCTCGGGTTCCACTCGTCGCGACTCACGAGTGAAGACTACGGCCCTTTGCGGGGGCGGAGCTGCGGACTCCCCGCCATGCGGCATCGCTAGGCTGTGCGCATGCGGACCCGGGCCGATATCGAGTGCTGGCTGACCGACATGGACGGCGTGCTCGTGCACGAGAGCCGTCCGATTCTGGGAGCCGCGGAGCTGCTCGCACAGTGGCGCGACACCGGCACGCCGTTCCTCGTCCTCACGAACAACCCGATCTTCACGCCGCGCGACCTGAGCGCCCGGCTGGCGCGTTCGGGGCTCGATGTTCCGGAGGATCGCATCTGGACCTCCGCGCTCGCGACGGCCGACTTCCTCCGGTCGCAGATGCCCGGCGGCACCGCGTACGTGATCGGCGAAGCGGGCCTGACGACGGCGCTGCACGAGGCCGGCTACATCATGACCGAGACGCAGCCCGACTACGTCGTCGTCGGCGAGACGCGGCAGTACTCGTTCGAGGCGATCACGAAGGCGATCCGGTTCATCAACGCGGGTGCGCGCTTCATCATCACGAATCCGGATGCCACCGGCCCCACGCCCTACGGAGTCGTGCCCGCGACCGGGTCGTTCGCGGCGCTCATCACGAAGGCGACAGGCAGGGAGCCGTACGTCGTCGGCAAGCCCAACCCGATGATGTTCCGCTCGGCGCTCAACCGCATCGGCGCGCACTCCGAGACGACGGGCATGATCGGCGACCGCATGGACACCGATGTGGTCGCGGGCATCGAGGCGGGGCTCCACACCGTGCTCGTGCTCACCGGCATCAGCGATCGCGCGGAGATCGAGAAGTATCCGTTCCGTCCCGATGAAGTCGTCGACTCGGTCGCCGACCTCATCGTGGGCGAACCGCTGGAGAGCGATCTTCCCGAGGGCATCTGACCGGCCCCGGTGTCGGCGGCCCGCGCTATCGTCGGGGCATGGGAGCGCTTGACGACGGCGAACGCGTCGAGGCTCCGGATGCCGCGACCTGGCGAGCCTGGCTCGAAGAGAACCACGCCACGTCGAAAGGCGCGTGGCTCGTGCGCGCACGGCCCGGCTCCGGACTCACGTTCGTCGAGTACGAGGATTCGATCCTGCATGCGCTGTGCTTCGGCTGGATCGACGGGCCCGTGCGCACGTTCGACGAGCACCGCGGCGGTCTGTGGTTCGCGCCGCGGCGCCCCTCGAGCGGCTGGGCGGCGTCGAACAAGGAGCGCGTCGCGAAGCTCGAGGCGGCCGGGTTGCTGGCGCCGGCCGGCATCCGCGCGATCGAGATCGCGAAGCAGAACGGCATGTGGTCCGTCTTCGACAACGCCGAGGCCCTGCGCGAACCCGACGACTTCGCGGCGGCGCTCGACGCGAACGCCACCGCACGCGCCAATTGGGACGCTTTCCCGCCGTCGGCGCGCAAGCAGGGCATCGCCGCCGTCGACATGGCTCGCAAGCCCGAGACGCGCGTGGCGCGCATCGCGAAGGTCGTGGCGGATGCGGCGGAGGGCCGGCGTCCGTGATCAGTCAGTTCGAGCAGGCGCTGCTCTACGGCGTGACGGTCGTGATCCTCGCGGGCACGCTCGTGGTGTGGATCGTGTCGTACGTGCGCCGATACGGCAAGAAGCGCGACCGGGACGACGACCTCGGACGCTGACCCTTCGTCTCGCTTCGAGACGAAGGGTCACCCACCGGGCGCGATGACCGGCGGGAGTTCTCGCAACGCCGCTCGTCGTCGCGCCTGCTCGTCGGGGTCGCTGACGGGCGACGACATGAACAGGCGGCGCACATAGTCGTCGCGCGGGTTCTCCGTCACTTCGCGAACAGTGCCGGCCTCGACGGTCCTTCCGCGCAACAGCACCATGACGTCGTGGCTGATGTGGCGGATCACGCTGAGGTCGTGCGACACGAACAGGAACGCGACGCCGGTGCGCTGCTGCAGCTCGATGAGCAGATCGAGCACGCGCGCCTGGGTCTTGAGGTCGAGGCCCGACACCGGCTCGTCGCACACGATGAGCCGCGGATCCGTAGCGAGGCTTCGCGCGATCGCGACCCGCTGTCGCTGACCGCCCGAGAACTCGCTGGGCACGCGACGCGCGGCATCCGACGGCAGGTGGACCGCGTCGAGCAGACTCCGCACGTGAGCGCGCGCATCACGCAGCGAGCGTCCCTGCGCGATGAGCGGCTCGGCGAGGATGTCCTGGATCTGCATCGCCGGGTTGAGCGACGAATACGGGTCCTGGAAGATCACCTGGATCTCGCGCGCGAGCGGGCGTCGCTGACGGCGCGACAGGCGGGAGATCTCGCGTCCGGCGAACCGGATCGATCCGCTCTGCGGCTGCGCGAGGCCGAGGATCGCGCGTCCGATCGTCGACTTGCCCGATCCGGACTCGCCCACGAGGCCCAGTGTGCGTCCCTCGGAGACGTCGAAGCTCACGTCGTGGACGACGGGCGTGAGGGTGCGACGCGGCCCCGACGGGTAGCCGACCGAGAGGCCCGTCACGCGCAGCAGGGGCTCGTCGGCGACGGTGGTCGTCGATGCGGTGGGAGCTGCCAAGGTCGTCACGCCACGACCTCCTTTCCGCGCGCGTCGAGGTCGTCGCGCACGACGGATTCGCTCAGCATCGCGTCCAGGAGCGAGCGGGTGTACTCGTGCCGCGGGTCGCCCAACACCGATCGCACGTCGCCGGTCTCGACGATCTCGCCCTGCGACATGACGGCGACGCGGTCGCAGATGTCGGCGACGACGCCGAAGTTGTGCGTCACCATGAGCACCGCCATGCCGGTCTCGCGCTGCAGTCCGCGCAGCACATCGAGCACTTCGGCCTGCACGGTGACGTCGAGCGCCGTCGTGGGCTCATCGGCGATGAGCAGGCGCGGATGACACGACACCGCGCCCGCGATGAGCACGCGCTGCGCCATCCCGCCGGAGAGCTGGAACGAGTACGACGAGAAGACGCGCTCAGGATCGACGATGCCCACCTGTCGAAGGAGGTCGAGCGCGCGCTCGCGCGCCTCCGCGCGTGACAGCCCGAGCTTCTTGCGCATCGGGACGACGAGCTGGCTGCCGATCGTGAACGTCGGGTCGAGGTTCGTGATGGGCTCCTGCGGGACATACGCGATCTCGGAGCCGCGGAGCCGCTCGTACGCCTTCTCGCCGGCATCCGTCAGCTCGATTCCGTCGAACCGGATCGAGCCGGCCGTGACGCGGCCGCCCTCCGGCAGCAGTCCGAGCGTTGCGAGAGCCGTCTGGGACTTGCCCGAGCCCGACTCGCCGACCAGCCCCATCACCTCGCCGGCACGGATGTCGAGCGAGATGCCGTGCACGACCTCGACGTCGCCCGTGCGGTAGCCGTACGCGATCCGCAGGTCCGAGATCGCGAGCAGCGGCGCAGCCTCGCCGCCCTGCGGCGGCGCGCCGGCTGCCGCCGTCTCGTGGCGACGAGCACCGGCGGCATGAGATTCGGGATCACGTCGGAGCGCAGGATGTGCACACCCCCGAAGCCGGCTGCGCGAGCGGACTCCACGTAGCCGAGCTGGGAGATGCGCATCGCCTCGCCGCGCGCGATCCTCGCGACCCCCGGCCACATCGTGACCGCCAGGATGGCGACGATGATCCAGATGCTCGATCCGAGGAGCGCCGCCGCCACGAGCGTCAGCACGATCCCCGGGAGCACCTGGAAGAACTCGGCGACCTTGACCATCACCAGGTCCATCGCCTTGCCGTAGTACCCGGCGAGACCGCCGACGATGAGCCCGATCGTCATGCACAGGAGCGCGACGCTGAATCCGACCAGCAGCGAGACCTGGCCGCCGTAGACGACGCGCGACAGGTAGTCGCGTCCGAGCATGTCGGTGCCCAGCCAGTGCTCGGGGCTCGGCGGCAGCAGCTTCGGGTAGATGGTCGAGACCGGGTTGTCGACGAAGAACGGGCCGATCGCGGACACGAGGGCGAAGAACACCAGCAGCGGGATGAACACGAGCGCGGCCGGCTTGCGGAAGAAGGCGCGCCACGCTGCGCGGGCGCCGCCCGTCTGCCGGGGGCCTGCGACATCCGAGTCCGGCGTGGGCGTCGGCGGCGTTTCGACGATGCTCTCGACGGCATCGAACTGCGACACGGTCACGCGGCCACCTCCCGGCGCTGGGGCATGAGTCGGGCCCGCAGGCGCGGGTCGACGAGTCCGTACACGAGGTCGGTGAGGATGTTGACGACGATGATCGTGACGGTCAGCACGATCACGATCCCGAGGACCACCATGTTGTTCTTGCGCTCGATCGCGTCGAAGAAGAGCAGGCCCATGCCCGGCCAGCCGAACACCCGCTCCACGAGGATCGAGCCCGCGAGGATGAAGCCGAGGCTGTAGCCGGCGACCGAGATCATCGGGAGAAGCGCGTTGGGCATCGCGTGCCGCCACAGCACACGCGAGGAGGAGAGCCCCTTGGATCGCGCGGTGTCGATGAAGTCCTGGCCGAGGGACTCGATCATCGACGACCGCATGATGCGCGTCTTGTAGGCGAGCTCGGTGGTCGCCATCGTGATGACGGGGAGCACGAGGTACTGGGGCTGGATGCCGGATTGCCCGTACGGGGCCATGCCGCCGGTCGGAAGCCAGTCGAGCCAGATCGCGAAGACGATGATCAGGAGCATGCCGAGCCAGAAGTTCGGCACCGAGAAGAGGGCGACCGACGTCCCCGAGATGCCGCTGTCGAGCCACCGCTTGCGCGTGCGCGCCGCGATCGAGCCGAGCACGATGCCGCCGACGAGCGACAGGACGAACGCCGGGACCGCGAGCGCGAGGGTGTTGCCCGCGCGGCCGAGGATGATGTCGAGCACCGGCTGCGAGTTCGTCGCGTAGGAGTAGCCGAGGTCGCCCCTCAGGACGTTGCCGAGGTAGGTGAAGTACCGCACGATGGCGGGCTGGTCGAGGCCGTATGCCGCGATGATCTGCTCCCGCACGGCGTCCGAGATCGGCACGTCGCCGACGAGGGACTGCACGGGGTCGCCGGGGGCGAGCTCGAGCAGGAAGAACAGCACCGTCACGACGGCGAGGAAGAGCAGGAACGACGAGACGAGCAGCTTGCCGACGTGAATCGCCCACGCCTTCATCGGCGATTCCTCCGCCCTGGATGGGTTCGCGGAGTGTGCATCCGACAACCTCCTTGTGTTCGGATTGCGATCCAATTGTGCGTATTACGGAACTTGCGTGTAACTGTCTACCACGACGACGCGCGAATGCAAAGACGCGTTTTCCGCGCGGGAAGCATCGGTCGGCACGCACACGGGGCGCACGACGTCACGCGTCGCAAGGAGGAACGGCGGATGCGCCGGCGCCGCTCGGGCGCCGGCGGGCAGCGTTCAGCGCCCCGCCGAGACGGCACGGCAGGGCGGGAGGAGAGGGATCAGGCCGAGCGCGCTCCGACCGGTGCGCCGAGCTCCTCGCTCAGCTGGTCGGCGGTGGCGCGGAGAGCCCGCAGGGCGGCGGAGGACTCGGAGAGATCCGTCTGCTGCTGCGCGCCCAGGATCGCGACCGTCGCGCAGATGCCGTTCTCGTCGAAGACCGGCGCGGCGGCACCGAACATCCCGCCGTCGTAGCTGGCCAGGGCATAGCCCTGTCGGCGCGCGAGGTCGACATCGGCGATGAGCTTCGCGGCGGCTTCGGCGTCCAGCCCCTGGAGCGCGGCGGCCGTCGCGTCGCCGTCGGCGTGCGCGAGGTAGATGTGCGTCTGCGCCGCGTTCTCATCGAGGCGAGTGCCGGCGCGGACGGTGATCATGATCGACCGGCTCGCGTCCTCCTCGACGAGAGCCACGACGGGACGGCCTGCGGCCCACAGGCTCAGGACTGCGGTGAGGCGCACGTCCTCGCGCAGGCGGCGCAGATGCCCGGGCGCGATGTCGACGACTCGACGGCGATTGAGGGCGCGGATCCCCACCTGCAGCATGAGCCCGCCGAGCGCGAAGGTGCCTCGACGCGAACCTCGCTCGAGGATGCCGGCGGCCACCATCGATGAGCAGTAGCGATACGCCGTCGTGCGGTTGAGTCCGGTCAGCTCGGCGACATCCGCCGCCGTGAGCTCGTTCGAGCCGAACAGTCCGCAGATCTCGGCGACGCGAGCGACCGCCTGGATGTCGGACGTGGTCGACGCCTCCTTGCGCTCGCTCATTGCCATGACGAAATCGTAGTTCACATGCCGATCATCGACGCGGATGCGGCGCCTGCCGGAGCCGTGTCGGTTTACAGCAATCCGATCGTGTGCATAATATGAACGTCCGTTGCGTATATCGAACAAAGGATTCCTGTGGCGTTCGTCGACGAAGCTCCGATCACCCCTTCCCCGGCCGTACTCAAGGTGCTCGACGGTGCGGTCGACCTCCATTGCCACTCGGGCCCGAGTCCGTTCCCCCGCCGGATCGACCACGTCGATGCGTCGCGCGACGCCGCGCGCATCAACATGCGCGCGATCCTCGTGAAGTCGCACCACCACAACACCGCCATGGACGTGCTCGCGATGCGCAAGCTCCTGGCCGATGCCCCCACGCCCGTCTACGGGGGTGTCGCGCTCAACACCGAGGTGGGCGGGGTGAACCCCTCCGCCGTCGCTCTGGCGATCGGGATGGGGGGGCGCTGCGTGTGGGGGCCCACCGTCTCTGCGGCACAGCACATCGCCGCTCACAGCCACGACGACGGCTTCCCGAACGCCGGCGGCGATCTCCACGAGAAGGTCGAGACGGTGCTCGGGCCCGACGGAGACGTCTCCGAGGCCGCCGACACCGTCACCAAGCTCGTCGCAGAAGCCGGCATCCTCATGACCGGCGGCCACATGGACGGCGAGCAGATCCGCGCCTACTTCCACGCCGCGCATCGCAACGGCGTGAAGCGCCTGCTGCTGCACCACCCCGACTTCATCGTGAACACGCCGGACTCCGTGCTCGAGGAGCTCGTGGGGCTCGGGGCGTTCGTGGAGCACGAGATCGCGATGTACCACCCCGGCGTCTCGGCGCCGCGGTGGCCGATCCAGCGCCTCGTCGACTGGATCGAGCGCATCGGCCCCGAGCACACCGTCATCGACTCCGACCTGGGTCAGGAAGGCAATCCGCTTCCCGTCGACGGCTACATCTACATCGTCGAGCAGCTGCTCGACCACGGCGTCTCGGAGCAGGACATCCGCCAGATGATCTGCCGGAACACCGCCTACCTGCTCGGACTCGAGGAGAGCCGCTGATGCGTCCCGCCGAGAAGGTCATCATCACGACGGCCGTGACCGGCTCGGTCAACGTGCCGTCGCAGAGCCCCTACCTCTCTCGGCGGAGCAGGTCCTCGCGGCTGCGCTGGAGGCGATCGACGCCGGTTCGGCGATCGTGCACCTGCACGCGCGGCATCCGGACGGTCGTCCCGCCTTCGAGCCGGAGGTGTTCGAGCAGATCGTCCCCGTGATCGAGGCCGAGACGGATGCCGTCATCAACATCACCACCGGCGGCTCGAGCGCCATGACGATGGACGAGCGCCTCGCCGCCGCGACGCGGTTCCGGCCCGAGCTCGCCTCGCTCAACATGGGGTCGATGAACTTCGTGTACTCGGGCATCGCCGAGAAGGTCACCGAGTGGCGGTACGAGTGGGAGAAGCCGTACGTGCTCAACACGTACTCGCATCCGTTCATCAACACGTTCGACCGCATCGAGCACACGATCCGCACGCTCGGCGACCTCGGCACGCGGTTCGAGTATGAGTGCTACGACATCGGACACCTGTACTCCCTCGCCCACTTCGTCGACAAGGGCCTCGCGAAGCCCCCGCTGCTGATCCAGGGGGTGTTCGGCATCCTCGGCGGCATCGGCGCGCACCACGAGAACCTCGAGCACATGGTGCGCATCGCCGACAAGCTGTTCGGCTCGGACTACTCCTTCTCCGCCTTCGCGGCGGGGCGGGACCAGATGCAGTTCGCGACCCACAGCGCGTGGCTCGGCGGGCACGTGCGCGTCGGACTGGAAGACAGCCTGTGGATCGGGAAGGGCCGCCTCGCGGAGTCGAACGCGCAGCAGGTCCGCAAGATCCGCGGCGTGATCGAAGACCTCGGAAAGCAGATCGCGACCCCGGACGAGGCGCGCGAGATCCTCGCGCTGCGCGGCCGGGTCCGGAAAGGAGGCGTCACCGCATGACCCCGTACGCCACAGACGACATCCGCTCCACCCTCGCCACCGCGGAGCCCGCCCGCTCGGTCGACCCCTCGACGCCGATCAAGCCGGCGCAGTGGATCGAGTTCTTCGCGCACGAGCCCACCGAGACGACCCCGCTCGGCGGTCGCACGTGGGTGGCGCGCGCCGCCAACGCCGTCATCGCCTACTCGCTCGCGAAGAAGGGCGACGTGCTGTCCCGCCGCGGCCAGCCGGACGAGTACACGGTGCTGATGTACTCCGAGAGCGCGCCGGTCGCGGTGACCGCCGGGCGTGAGGAGGCGCAGGTCGCCGAGGAGGCGCTCATCGTCGTGCCCCCGGGCGACAGCGACATCCGCGTCGAGGGAGACGGCGTCGTGATCCGGCTCTTCTCGGCCCTCGCCGACGACCTGCGGGAGGGTGCGCTGAACGCCGCGGCGTACGCCGAGCCCGACCTGCGCGCCGCTCCGCTCGTGCCCTGGCCCGACCCGGTCGGCGGGTTCCGGCTGCGGGTGTACCGTCTCGCCGAGACGCCGATCGCCGAGGGCCGGTTCGGTCGCATCTTCCGCACCACGAACCTCATGGTCAACTTCCTCGCGGAGGAGCCGGAGCCGCGGAATCCGCGCAAGCTCTCGCCACACCACCACGACGACTTCGAGCAGATCTCGCTCGCCGTCAAGGGCCGGTTCGTGCACCACATCCGCTACCCCTGGGGGCCCGACTCGACCCGCTGGCGGCCCGACGAGAGCCGTGAGATCGCGACGCCGTCGATCTGCATCATCCCGCCCCCCACCGTCCATACGACTCAGGGGATCGGCCCCCACCAGCAGCTCATCGACATCTTCTCGCCGCCCCGCGAGGACTTCTCGGAGGCGGGATGGGTGCTGAACGCCGACGACTACCCGGCACGATGACGCGGCGCAGCATCTTCCGTGCGGCCCTGCAGGGCGAAGGGCCGGCGCTCGGGACGTGGGTCAAGCTGCCCACCGTCGCCAGCATGGAGCTCATCGCCCTGGCCGGATTCGACTTCGCGGTGATCGACCTCGAGCACTCGCCCATCGACCTCGAGACGGCCTACGACCTCATCGGAGTCGGCCTGCTGTCCGGGGTCTCGCCGATCGTGCGCATCCCCGCCCTCGAGCCCGGCATCGTGCAGCGCGTCCTCGACGCGGGGGCCGAGGGGATCATGGTCCCGCACGTCGACACGGAGCATCAGGCACGTGCCGCGGCCTCATACGTGCGCTTCCCGCCACACGGAGTGCGCGGCGTCGGCGCCACGAGCCGCGCCGGAGCATGGGGGGCGCTGCCGCGCGAGGAGTACGTGCGCTTCGGCCAGGAGGAGGCGGTGCTCATCGCCCAGCTCGAGAGCGCCGAGGCGATCCGGAACTCCCGTGCGATCGCCCGCGTACCGGGCGTCGACGCCGTGCTGGTGGGGGCCGCCGACCTGTCGATGAGCGAAGGCATCCAGGAATCGGACCCGCGTGTGCGGGAGATGATGACGGATGCCGTCGCCCAGGCCACCGCCGAGGGCGTGCCCGTCGGCGGTGCGGGCGGAGCAGGTGCCGACGCCGTGCGCGCCGCGGTCGACGTCGGGTTCCGGTTCGTGCTCATGGGAAACGACGCCGGCCTGCTGGGCGCCGCGGCCCGCGAGGCCGTCCGGGCGGGAAGGTCGGTGAGCGTCTCATGACCGACTCGGTCACGACGGGAACCCTGCGCCTGCCGCCGCGCGTGCACGCGGGGTTCGGTGCACGCGCGCAGCTGCTGCACACGCTGCCCGACGGCACGCAGCGCGTGCTCGCGGTGATCGACCCGTTCCTGACGAGCTCGCCGCTGTGGATCGAGCTGCAGACCTCCCTCGAGGCCCACGGCGTGCGTGTGCACGTGTACTCCGACATCAGACCCGAGCTCCCGGTGGACTCGCTCACGGCGGCGGCCGACACCGCGGCCGCGCTCGGCGTGCAGGCGATCATCGCGGCCGGCGGGGGGAGCGCCCTCGACGCCGCGAAGCTCGTCGCGTTGCTCGTCACGCACGGCGGGCCGCTGTCGCGCTTCTACGGCGAGAACCTTGTGCCCGGGCCCGTGCTGCCTGTGATCGCGTTGCCGACCACCGCGGGGACCGGCTCGGAGGTGACCCCCGTCGCCGTCGTGTCCGACCCGCGGCGGCACATGAAGGTCGGCATCTCCAGCCCGCATCTGATCCCGGCCGCCGCGCTCGTGGATCCCGAGTTGACGCTCGCTGCACCCGCCTCGGTCACCGCGTTCGCGGGCGTGGACGCGCTCGTGCACGCCGTCGAATCGTTCACCGCCGCCGATCTGCGGTCTCCCTGGAACGACGAGCTGCCTGTGTTCACGGGGCGCAACACGCTGACGTCCGCGCTCGCCCTCGAGGCGGCGGCACGCATCCACGCGTGGCTGCCGATCGCGGTCCGCGAGCCCGCGAATCGTCGGGCGCGCGAGGAGATGGCGATCGGGTCGCTGCAGGCGGGGATCGCGTTCGGCCCCACGGGAACCCACCTCTCGCACGCGCTGCAATACCCGATCGGCGCCGCGACCGGCACACCGCACGGGCTCGGCACCGGCCTGCTGCTCCCGTACATCGTCGACGCGCTCCGCCGCGATCCGGCCACGGCCGAGCGCATCGGCGTGCTGGGCGACGCGATGGGCGTCGGCGCCGACCCGGATGCGGTCATCACCGCGCTGAGCGGACTCAACGACGCGATCGGGGTGCCGTCGAGCTTGCGCGCCCTGGGCATCGAGCGGGAGCACCTCCCGCAGATCGCGGAGCTCGCACTCGAGTCGCGTCGTCTGGTCGGCATCGCACCCGTCCCCGCCGGCGAGGAGCTGCTGCGGGAGATCCTCGATTCGGCCTTCGCCGGAACGCTCGCCCTCAGGAGGACGGCATGACCTATCGCAGCGACCTGTTCATCGACGGAGAATGGCACGCCGGCGCATCCGGTGAGCGCTTCGACGTCGTCGATCCCGCCGACCTCTCGACCATCGCGCGCTTCGCCGTCGCGACCGCGGAGGACTGCGATGCCGCGGTCGACGCCGCGGCGACGGCGCAGCCGAGCTGGGGCGCCACACCGCCTCGCGAGCGGGGCGAACTGCTGCGAGCGGTCTTCGAGTCGCTTCGGAGCGACGCCGACGAGCTCGCCTCCGTCATCGTGGCGGAGAACGGCAAGTCATGGGCGGATGCGGTCGCCGAGACCTCGTACGCGATCGAGTTCTTCCGCTGGTTCTCCGAGGAGGCCGTGCGCATCTCCGGCGACTACCGCCTGTCCCCCGACGGCGGCAAGCGCATCGTCGTGGATCGCGCGCCCATCGGCGTCTCGCTGCTCATCACCCCGTGGAACTTCCCTGCCGCGATGGCGACGCGCAAGCTCGCACCGGCCCTCGCCGCCGGGTGCACGACCGTGCTCAAGCCCGCACGCGAGACGCCGCTGACGGCCGCGTACATCGTGGACGCGCTCCAGCGCGCCGGCGCGCCGAAGGGCGTCGTGAACCTCGTGACACCCGTGCCGACGGGCCCGCTCGTGAAGCGGATGATCGATCGGCCCGAAGTGCGCAAGCTCTCCTTCACGGGGTCCACCGAGGTCGGGCGAGATCTCCTCCACGCGTGCGCCGACACGGTCGTGAGCGCCTCGATGGAGCTCGGAGGCAACGCGCCGGTCATCGTCCTTCCGGGCGCGGACCTCGACGTCGCCGTGGAGGGCGCGCTGCTCGCGAAGATGCGCAACGGGGGTTCGGCCTGCACCGCGGCCAACCGCTTCTACGTGCACGACTCACTGCACGACGCGTTCGTCGAACGACTCCGCGCCGCCCTCGAACGCATCAGCGTCGGCCCGGGCCGCGAGCGCACCCATGCACTGGGGGCGCAGGTATCCATCGCCGAGCGCGACAAGATCGCGTCCCTCGTCGAGGTCGCTCTCGATGAGGGGGCGCAGCTCGCCTGCGGAGGGAAGCCGGTCGCCGGAGGCGCGTTCTACGCGCCGACGCTGCTCACCGACGTCCACCACGGCGACACGATCACGACCACCGAGATCTTCGGACCGGTGACCGCGGTCGTCCGGTACGAGTCGGTCGCCGAAGCCGTCCGCATGGCGAACGACACGATCTACGGGCTCATGGCCTACGTGTTCGGGCCCGAGCGCGAAGCCGTCGCGGTGGGCCGACGGCTCGAGGCAGGCATGGTCGCCGTCAACCGCGGTGTCGTGAGCGATCCTGCCGCGCCGTTCGGCGGCGTCAAGCAGAGCGGGATCGGCCGAGAGGGCGGGTTCGAGGGCATCCACGAATTCCTCGAGGAGAAGTACATCGCCCTCACGGCGTGAGTCGGCGCGGGAGCACCTCGTCTCGCTTCGCTCGCTCGGTGACCGGGCCGGTCACCGCCCGACGGCGGCCTCCTCATCGACGCGGCGGAGCTTGTCGGGGTTCGCGATCGAGAAGATGCGGGTGACGAGACCGTCCTCGATCGTGAGGCTCACGACACCGGCGAGGTGACCGTCGACGTCGACGCGGATGCCCGGGAGTCCGTTGACCCACGTCGGCTTCGCCTCGATCGTCCCCGGGAACTTCTCGAGGCTGCCCGCGAGGTACCGCACGATGTTGTCGGCACCGTGCAGCGGACGCCGTGCCGCGCCCTTGACCTTGCCGCCGCTGTCGGCCACGGAGACGACATCGGGGGCGAGCACGTCCATGAGGTCCTGCACGTTGCCGGTGTTGAACGCGGCGACGAAGCGCTCGACCACGGCTTCGTGCTCCGCCGGGGCGACCCTCATGCGCGGGCGGCGCGCCGCGACGTGGTCCTTGGCACGGTGGGCGATCTGCCTCACGGCCGCGGGAGTCTTGCCGACGGCATCCGCGATCTCGTCGTACGGGACGTCGAAGACCTCGCGCAGCACGAACACGGCGCGTTCGGGCGGGCTCAGCGTCTCGAGCACGGTGAGGGTCGCGATCGACAGACTCTCGGCCAGCTCGACATCGTCGGCCACGTCGGGACTCGTCAGCAGCGGCTCGGGGAGCCACTCGCCGATGTAGTCCTCGCGACGCCGTGACAGCGTGCGCAGGTGGTTGAGCGCCTGGCGCGTCACGATGCGCACGAGATACGCGCGCGGCTCGCGCACGCTGTCGCGGTCGACGGCCGACCACCGCAGCCACGACTCCTGCAGGACGTCCTCGGCGTCGGCGGCTGAGCCGAGCAGCTCGTACGCGACCGTGAACAGCAGTCCGCGGTGCGTGACGAACGGGTCCTCCTCGTCGACGGTGCTCATCGGCCCGAGCCTACGCGGCGCCGCCGACAGGCGTGCGGTCGGCGAGGGCCGGCATGCCGCACGCATCCGCGAAGTGCTCCGAGCGGATGCCGAGCGCGATGTTCATGCGGGCGGACATGTTCATGAATGCGACGCGCGCCGCGAGCTCCACGAGCGCCGGGGCACCGAGCTGCTCGAGCAGCGCGTCGGAGAGCTCGTCTGTGACCGCCGGCGGAGTCTGGCTCGCCAACTCGGCGTACTCCATCACCTGGCGCTCGAGCGGGCTGAAGACGTCGGACGAGCGCCAGCGCGGCACCTCGCGAACCTTCAAGACGTCGAGGCCGCGGTCGCGCGACAGGAAGTAATTGAAGTCGAGGCAGAAGCTGCAGCCGACGGTCGCGGCTGCCGCCATCGCGGCGTAGGTCGCGAGCTCATGGTCGAGCTGGTCCCACTTCTCGACCTTCTGGCCGATGCCCATCGCGTCCTTCATGACGCGCTGGTTCTGCCACAGAATGCCGACGGAGTCGGGCACACGGCCCATCATCTTCTTCGCGAACGCCTTCACGATCGCGCCGTAGACGCCGGTGATCTCCGCGGCGGGGATGCGGGTGTCGGTGGCCATGTCGTCCTCCATGTCGTGTGGTGTCCTGCTCGTTGAACATGGAGACACCGGCCGGTTCCGGTGTGTGACAGGTTCCCGGACTACTGCGGCTCGAGCCCCAGATCGTCGAGGTCGATCGCCGCGAGCCACTGCAGCCCCTCGGCCTCCACCGCGGCCTGCGCCCCCGTCTTGCGGTCGACGATCACCGCGACCGCGACGGGCTCGGCGCCCTCGCGCCGCAGGACCTCGACCGCCTTGAGCGCGGACTGACCGGTGGTCGAGGTGTCTTCGACGACGACGACGCGCTTGCCCGCGACATCCGCGCCTTCGACCTGTCGGCCGCGCCCGTGATCCTTCGGCTCCTTGCGCACCACGAACGCGTCGAGCGGGCGGGGCGTGCGGGCCGACTCGTGCATGATCGCGTTCGCGATCGGGTCGGCGCCCAGCGTGAGCCCGCCCACGGCGACGATGTCGGGAACGTCGCGGATGAGGTCGAGCATGATGCGCCCGATCGACGGCGCCGCGCGGTGGTCGAGCGTGAGCTTGCGCATGTCGACGTAGTACGTCGCCTTCTTGCCGCTCGAGAGCGTGAAGTCGCCGTGGAACACCGCCTCGTCCTGGATGAGGGCGATGAGGTACTGGCGGTCTGCTTCGAGCTCGGGCGTGGAGGCGACGGTCATGCGCACGAGTCTAGGCGGGGGACGGATGCGGCGACCGCGGCCCCGGCGCGGACGAGGGGCCGGAGCGAACGCGTCGCCCCGGCCCTCGCCGGCCGCCTCAGGTCAGTTCAGGAACTCACCGATGAACGCGAGGTCGTCCGCGCGATCGATGCGGTACACGCCGCCGGTGCCGGCGCACGTGACGTTGAGCCCGAAGGAGGTGACGCCCGCGAGCTGGAGCGACGTGCCGATGAACGTTGGTCCACCCGAGTCACCCGAGCACGTGCCGCCCGTGTGGGCGTTGTTCGACAGGAGGAGCGAGCCGTCGCCCGTGAAGCCCGTGTTGATCTGGTTGAGCTTCGGGTGCGAGACCATGCGCAGGCGCTCCGCCTGGTCCTTCCACGACGCGGCATCCGGGAAGCTCTTCTGCAGGCCGTAGCCGACGGCCGTGAAGGTCACGTCCTGCTTGCCGCGCTTCGTCGCGAGGCTGTCGAGCTGGTTCAGCGTCGGGAGCGTGCCGAAGTACTGCGGGTCGATGTCGACCGGCTCGTCGAGCACGACCATCCCGAGGTCGTGCAGGTAGAACGCCGCGTCGTCGTACTCCGGGTGCGTGTACGGCGTCCCCGAGACGTCGCCCGTGAACGGGTAGCCCGTCGCCGCGGCGTCGCGCAGGTCGTCGTCGAACCACACCTCGACGTGGTCGGCGCCGTACGTGCAGTGGCCGGCCGTGAGGTAGAGCGTCGGCGAGATCAGCGTTCCGCTGCATCGCCAGGCGGGCGCGCCGTCCTGGAAGGCCACCATGAGTCCGACGGCGGGGTGGCCGTCGCCGTCCGGCACGCCGTTGGTGACGGCCTGTGCCGGCGTGCTGATGGACATGAACAACAGAGCCGCCGCTGCTGCAGCGACGGCGAGCGCGGGTTTGCGCATAGTCACCTTTCTTCGGTGGGTTTGGACGAGCATGTCACCGCGCCCCCGCCGCGGCAAGAGTCGAAACGCGAACTCGGCGTCCGACGCCCGGAATAGGCTTGAACCCATGCGCCTGGCCACCTGGAACGTGAACTCGATCCGCGCCCGTGTCGACCGCATCCTCGGCTTCGCGGTGCGTGAGCACATCGACGTGCTCGCGATGCAGGAGATCAAGTGCAAGGCCGAGCAGTTCCCCTACGAGCTGTTCGAAGAGGCCGGCTACCACGTCGAGGCGCACGGCTTCTCGCAGTGGAACGGCGTCGCGATCGCGAGCCGCGCGCCGATCGAGAACGTGCGCACCGCGTTCCCCGGCATGCCCGGCTTCGCGAAGGGCCATAACGGTCCCGATGCGCCGCAGGAGGCCCGCGCGATCGGAGGCACGATCGAGGGCGTCGAGGTGTGGAGCCTCTACGTGCCGAACGGCCGCACGCTGCAGGACCCGCACTACTTCTACAAGCTCGACTGGCTCGCCGCGCTCACCGGGTACACGCGCGAGACCCTCGAGGCGAACCCGGATCTACCGCTCGCGCTCGTGGGCGACTTCAACATCGCCCCGACGGATGCCGACAACGGCGATCCCGCGGTCGTGCCGGGCTTCTCCACCCACGTCTCGCCGCCCGAGCGCGAGGCGTTCGCGGCCCTCGAGTCGGCCGGCGTCTCCGACGTCGTGCGCCCGCTCGTGCCGACCGGCTACACGTACTGGGACTACAAGCAGCTGCGCTTCCCCCGCAACCAGGGCATGCGCATCGACTTCATCCTCGGCTCGAAGGCGTTCGCCGACGCGGTCGCGGGCGCGCAGATCCACCGCGACGAGCGCAAGGGCGAGGCCCCCAGCGACCACGTGCCGGTGGTCGTCGACCTCGACTTCGGCGGGCCCGACGACGACGATCGCCCGATGATCTTCTGACCTCGCGGATGCCGCGGCGCGGCATCCGTCTCGTCGATCAGCCCGTCGGAGCCGGCGTGCAGTGCGGCGGGTCGGACTTGCCGCTGATCGCGAAGTCCTCGCACGTGAGGAAGTGCTCCTGGTTGAGGCCGAGCAGGAACGACGCGACACAGATGCCGAGGATCACGAGGGCGATGAGCCACTTCGTGCTGGTGCTCGTCTCGTGCGCGAAGTCGGGCCACACGATGCCGATGAGCACCCACAGCGTGAACGGGATGCCGGCGAGCACCGCGAGCAGCGCGACGATGTCGACGATGAGGATCGTGATGTCGGTGGTCTCGTCGGCGACCGCGAAGTTGAGCACGAGCCACACGGTCGGCAGCAACAGGAGGAACGCTCGCGCGAGCCGCACGCCGACCGGGCGCTTCTCGACGAGCACGAACACGAACGCCGCCGTCGATGCCGCCCACAGCGCGAGCACGTCGTCGAAGAAGATCTCACCCCACACGCCGAGGGTGAAGGCGGGCCACCACGCGATCGCGGCGATGCCCACCATCACCACGCCGACGGGCACATCCCGTCGGCGTTTCTCCTCGGTGGTGGACGGCGCATCCGCGTGCACATCGGCACGCTATCGGCTCCGCGCGCGGGCGCCGCGGATCCACGCCCGAAGCCGGGCGATCCGGTGGCGATCCGGCGGCGATCCGGCGGCGATCCGATCAGGCGCCGTCTTCGGGCAGAGTCATGTCGCCTGTGCGCAGGGGTCCCGCAGGGCGATAGCGCAGCAGCACGGCCCCGGTGTCGCCGACCAGCGGCGGCGCGAGCAGCTCGAGCGTCGCAGGCTTCGCACCATCCGGGAACACCTTCTTGCCCTGGCCGATGACGATCGGATGCACCCACAGCAGCAGCTCGTCGTACGCGTCTGCGGCGAGCAGCGTCTGCACGAAGTCGACGCTCCCGATGACGTGGATGTTCTCGTGGCGGTCACGCAGCGCGGCGACCTCGGCGGCGGCATCCGGTCCGAGCAGTGTCGAGCCCTGCCACTCGAGCTTCGGGTTGCCGCGCGAGGCGACGTACTTCGGGATCGCGTCGAACTTGCGCCCGATGCGGCCCTCGGCATCGCCCTCGGTGTGCTTCGGCCAGTACGCGGCGAAGATGTCGTACGTGCGGCGGCCGAGCACGAGCGCGTCCATCGCCTCGATGCCGTCGCCGATCTGCTGCCCGAGCACGCGGTCGGGGAACGGCGCCTGCCAGCCGCCGTACGGGAAGTCGTTCGACGTGTCCTCCTCGGGGCCGCCCGGTGCCTGGGCGACGCCGTCGAGGGTCGTGAAGAGGTCGATCGTGATGCGTCCGGTCATGGGGTCACTTCCTTGTGGTCTTCGGTCGGGCTGGTCTTCGGTCGGGCTCACGCGACGAGCGCGACTCCCGGGTCAATGTGGAACGTCGCGGCGAACCGGTCGAGCAGCGAGCCGTCACCGCTCACGACGGCGAGCACGTCCTGGTCGATCGCGTCGGCGGGCGTGAGCTCGCCCGAGATGACACGACGGATGCCGGGGCCCGCCGCGAACACGAGATCGGGGTCGCCGTCGGGCAGCCGTCCGCCGATCGGCGGGGCCGGCGGAGCCAGCTGCGCGATGCGCAGGTCGCGCCCGTCGACCTGCACGCGAAGCGCGACGTCGCCCACGTGCAGCTCGTAGTCGGCCGGCGGGAGAGCCGCCGCGGCATCCGGCTGGAACGCCGTGCGCAGCGCCATCGTGAGCGAGTCGGCCGTCACGACGTCACCCGGCTCGGGCTCGCCCATCTGCTGGAACCCCCATCGTCCGAGCGCCAGCACGATCGGCTCGAGTTCGCGCCCGTACGGCGTCAGCTCGTACACGAGTCCGCAGTTCACGAGCGGCACGCGGCGCACGACGCCGCCCTCCTGCAGCTCCTTGAGCCGCGTGGAGAGGATGTTGGTGGGGATCTTGGGCAGCCCCTGCTTGAGGTCGGTGTACCGGCGGGGACCGACGAGCAGATCGCGCACGATGAGCAGAGCCCAGCGCTCGCCGATCAGCTCGACGGCCGTCGTGACCCCGCAGTACTGCCCGTAACTGCGGGAGGCCACTTACGCGTTCTGCCCCTGCTGCGCGAGGAACGCCTCGGGGCCCTGGGCGGCCGCCTGCGGCTCCATGTAGATGAACGCGAGGCCGTTTCCGTCGGGGTCGTCGAGGTCACGGCTGTACATGAAGCCGTAGTCCTGCGCGGGACGGGGCTCGGAGCCGCCGTTGGCGAGGCCGGCCTCGATGGCCTGGTCGACCGCCTCGCGCGACTCGCGGCTGAGTCCGATCTGCACCTGGGCCGTCGTCTTGGCGTCGGCGATCGGCTTGTCGGTGAACGTCGCGAAGTAGTCGCGGTGCAGCACCATCATGAAGACGTTGTCGTCCCACACGATGCACGCGGCGTTCTCGTCGGTGAACAGGGGATTGATGGTCGCACCGAGCGACGTGTAGAACGCCTTCGCCCGCTCGAGATCGTCGGTGGGGACGTTGACGAAGATGTGCGTCATTGCCGTGCTCCTTGTCGGTCGGGATGCGGCTGCCGCCGCCTCCCGCCGATACTTGCAAAAGACAAGCATACTTGTCAATAGCAAGTACGTCAGCCGAGGGCCCCGTCCAGGGCGGGGTGCGTGAAAGCGCCGGGCCCAAACGCGGGTCGGCGCCCGCACGGGGCGGTCATTGCCCGATCGAGCCCGGCGCTTTCACCGCAGTTCGGCCGTCCCGCGCCGCATCGCTTCTCCCCCGTGCGACGGATGCCCCACCCCCACCTCCCCCGTACCGTGGAGGCATGTCCGACTCGACCGCTGCGCCCACGCGCCGCATCCCCGCGACCGCGCGCGAGCACCGGAGCGACATCTGGCTCGCCGCCGCGCTCTTCGTCGCCGCGGTGCTCAGCACGGCGCTCGGCGCCGCCGCCGGCGTCTTCGGCGAAGACACCCCGGGGATGGAGTGGGGGCTCGTGTACGCCGCCGCCCTCACCATCCCGCTCGCGGTGCGCCGCCGGTACCCCGAGATCGCCGCGATCCTCGTCGCTCTCGCGTTCTTCGTCGCCGGCTCGTTCCGCCTGCCCGAGCTCTACGTCGGCAACATCGCCCTGTTCATCGCGATGTACACGGTCGGCGCGTGGGTCGACGACCGTCGCCGCGCGACGATCGTCCGCGTCGCGATCATCGTGGGCATGTTCGCGTGGCTGCTCGTGACCATGTTCCAGGCCGCGACGGCGCCGGCCGACGAGGTCGGCTTCTCCCGCTCGGGCGCCTTCTCGCCGTTCGTGGCATTCATGCTCATGCAGCTGCTCGTGAACGTCGCGTTCTTCGGCGGCGCGTACTACATGGGCGACCGCGCGCACGGCGCGGCGCTCCAGCGCGCGGCGCTCCAGCACCGCACCGCCGAGCTCGAGCACGAGCGCGAGGTCACGGCGGCGCAGGCGGTCGCGCTCGACCGCGTGCGCATCGCGCGCGAGCTGCACGACGTCGTGGCCCACCACGTGTCGGCGATGGGCGTGCAGGCGGGGGCGGCCCGTGCCGTGCTGGAACGCGATCCGGATGCCGCGCGCGAAGCGCTCCTCGGGGTCGAGGCATCCGCCCGCTCTGCCCTCGACGAGCTGCACCAGCTGCTCGAGACCCTGCGCACGCCCGCGGGGGAGACTCCGGATGCCTCGACCGTGCGCCTCGCAGACATGGAGCAGCTCGTCGAGCACGCGCGCGAGAACGGGCTCCCCACCACGTACACGGTCGTCGGCGACCCCGTCGCGGCGCTGCCCCCCGTCGTGCAGGTGAACGTGTATCGAGTCGCGCAGGAGGCGCTCACGAACGCGCGCCGCCACGGCGGACCGGATGCCACGGCCGACGTCCGCCTGCGCTACGAGCCCGACGCGGTCGAGCTCGAGGTCGCCAACACGGGTCGCTCGAGCGCGCCCGTCCGCGCAGGTCTCGGCATCGTCGGCATGCGCGAGCGCGCCGCTGTCTCAGGAGGCACGATCGAGGTCGGCCCACGCTCGCGCGGCGGATACCTCGTGCGCCTGCGCGTGCCGGTCGAGCAGTCGGCACCGGCTGAGACCGCGGGAGTCTCGGCGTGACGGGCTCTCCGATCCGCGTGCTCCTCGTCGACGACCACGCCGTCATGCGCGCGGGATTCCGCATGATCCTCGAGGCCGAGGACGGCATCACGGTCGTCGGCGAGGCCGCCACCGGGGCGGAGGCGGTGGCCGCGGCATCCGCTTCTCGCCCCGACGTCGTGTGCATGGACGTGCAGATGCCCGACATGGACGGCATCGAGGCGACGCGCCGCATCGTCGCGGATCCCTCGGTCGACGCGGCGGTGGTCATCGTGACGACGTTCGACCGCGACGACTACCTGTTCTCGGCGCTGTCCGCCGGGGCATCCGGCTTCTTGCTGAAGAACGCCGGACCCGAGGAGCTCGTGTCGGCCGTGCGCGTCGCGGCGGCGGGCGATGCGCTGCTCGCGCCCGAGGTCACGCGCCGTGTGATCGAGCGCTTCGCGGCGCCAGGGGTGCGCAACTCCGGAGAACCTTCGCGCAACGCGGCCGGAAGCCCGCGTGTTGAGGCCGCACCGCCGGATTCTCCGGAGTTGAGCACGCCGGTCTCGGGCACTCGGATCCAGGTCGAGCTCACCGAGCGTGAGCGTGAGGTGCTCCGGCTGGTGGCCGGCGCGCTCAGCAACGCCGAGATCGCGGCACGCCTGCACATCGGCGAGGCCACCGTCAAGACGCACGTATCGAACGTGCTGCAGAAGCTCGGCGTACGCGACCGCGTCGCCGCGGTCGTCTACGCCCACCGCCACGGGCTCGCCTGACCTGGTCCGGGCGGTCCAGGTGGCCACGAAGAGCTCGGCGAGACGACGGATGCCCCGACCCCCGCGCCACGAAGGGCGCCGGGCCGGGGCATCCGGAGGGTCTGGTGCGATTACGCGGCGACCGCGGCCTCGCGCGCGGGCGCGTAGCGGTCGACGAGGGCGAGGAACGCCTCGAGGTACGCGGTGAGGAACTCGGCGGTCTGCTCGTTGGTGACTTCGCCGTCCTCGGTGAACAGACCGGGCGTCGTCTGCACGTAGCCCTCCGGCTGACCGAGCGTGGGGGCGTTGAAGTGGCTGAGGATCGCCTTGAGGTGCTGCTGCGCCGCCGCGGTGGCGATGCCGCCGCCGGAGGTGCCGATGACGGCGGTGGGCTTGCCGTTGAACGAGCCCTGGCCCCACGGGCGGGCGGCCCAGTCGAGGGCGTTCTTGAGCACGCCGGGGATCGAGCGGCTGTACTCGGGCGTCACGATGATGACGCCGTCGACATCGGCGAGGGCCTGCTTGAAGTCGCGGGCGACCTGCGGATAGTCGGCGTCGTAGTCGGGAGAGTAGAAGGGGAGGTCCTTGATCGGGATCTCGACGAGCGTCGTGCCCTCGGGTGCCAGGCGCTCCAGCGCCTTCGCGAGGCGACGGTTGATCGAGGTGGACGAGATGCTCCCGACGATGTAGCCGATGGTCCGGTCGGTCATGGTTCCTCTTTCGCGTCAACGGGATCCCCGGCGGGGATCCACCGTGGATTTTCCATTCGCGTGAACGTATCTCGCGCGGCTATGTATTCCCTCGAATGGACCCCGCCGCTCCCGCCCAACGGGATGGGGAGAACGGTCATCCGGATGGCGGAGGGCTCAGGTTCCCCCCTGCGGGGGAGGTTCGCGCACCGCGGCATCCGTAGCGTCGAAGGCGACACAGATGCACGCGAAAGGAAACGCGGATGCTCCAACTCCGAGGCATAACCAAGAGCTACGGCGGACGGCGGGTGCTCGACGACGTCTCGTTCGACGTGCGGCCCGGCCGGCTCACCGGCTTCGTCGGCGGGAACGGCGCCGGCAAGACCACCACGATGCGGATCGTGCTCGGGGTGCTCGCGAAGGACGCCGGCACGGTGACGCTCGACGGCGCCGAGGTGACGGCCGCCCACCGCCGCTACTTCGGCTACATGCCCGAGGAGCGCGGGCTCTACCCCAAGATGAAGGTGCTCGAACACATCGTGTACCTCGCACGCCTGCACGGTTTCAGCAAGGCGGATGCCACGGCCCGCGCCACCGACCTGCTCGAGCAGCTCGGACTCGGCGAGCGCCTGAACGACAACGTCGAGACGCTCTCGCTCGGAAACCAGCAGCGCGCGCAGATCGCCGCGGCGCTCGTGCACGACCCGTCCGTGCTGATCCTCGACGAGCCGTTCTCGGGCCTGGACCCCCTCGCGGTCGACGTCGTCGCGGGCGTGCTGCAGCAGCGCGCGGCGCAGGGCGCGGCGGTGCTCTTCTCGTCGCACCAGCTCGACGTGGTCGAGCGCCTGTGCGACGACCTCGTCATCATCGCGAACGGCACGATCCGCGCCGCCGGCGCCCGTGACCGGCTGCGCGAGGAGCACTCGAGCCGCCGGTTCGAACTCGTCTCGGCGGGCGACGCGGGCTGGCTGCGCGACGAGCCGGGCGTCGAGGTGCTCGACTTCGACGGCGGCTACGCGGTGTTCGACGCCGACAGCGACGAGACGGCCCAGCGCGTGCTGCGCCGGGCGGTCGCGCAGGGTGATGTCGCGAGCTTCGCGCCGCAGCATCCGACCCTCGCCCAGATCTTCAAGGAGGTCATCCAGTGAGCACGATCACCCCCGCACCCAGCACCGGCCTGAGCACCGCGCAGGGCGTGTGGCTCGTCGCCGAGCGCGAGATCGGCTCGAAGCTGCGCAGCAAGGCCTTCGTCATCTCGACCGCGATCCTGTTCATCGGCGCGCTCGCGCTCGTCATCTGGGGCGGCTTCCAGGCCGCGTCGTCGTCGGGCACGCCGGTGGCGGTGACCGCGGATGCCACGCAATACGTCTCCGACACGGAAGGCCTCGACGTGACCGAGGTCTCCGACCGCTCGGCGGCCGAGTCGCTCGTCGAGACGGGTGACGTCGACGCGGCGATCGTCGCGGACTCGTCGTCGCCGCTCGGCTTCACCGTGATCGCGGACTCCTCGCCTCCGACGCAGCTGCTCCTGACGCTCGCGCAGGTTCCGCCCGTCGAGCTGCTCAACCCCGACGACGTCAACGCCGCGCTCGGCTACATCGCCGCGATCGGCTTCGGCATCGTGTTCCTGCTCGCGGCGTCGCTCTTCGGCGGCACGATCGCGCAGAGCGTCGTGGAGGAGAAGCAGACGCGCGTCGTCGAGCTGCTCATCTCGGCGATCCCGGTGCGCGTTCTCCTGGCCGGCAAGGTCATCGGCAACACGATCCTCGCGATGGCGCAGATCCTCATCCTCGCGGCGATCGCGATCATCGGGCTCACGATCACCGGCCAGACGGAGCTCCTGCAGGGCCTCGGCGTGCCGATCGCGTGGTTCGCGGTGTTCTTCTTCTTCGGCTTCATCCTGCTCGCGTCGCTGTTCGCGGCGGCGGCCTCGATGGTGTCGCGTCAGGAGGACATCGGCTCGACCACGACGCCCCTCACGATGCTCATCATGGCGCCGTACTTCCTGGTGATCTTCTTCAACGACAACCCGGTCGTGCTCGGCGTCATGTCGTACGTGCCCTTCTCGGCGCCGGTCGGCATGCCCATGCGACTGTTCCTCGGTGAGGCGCAATGGTGGGAGCCCCTCGTGTCGCTCGTGATCCTCGTGGCGACGTGCGTCGCGGCGATCCTCGTGGGCGCCCGCATCTACCAGAACTCGCTTCTGCGCATGGGCGCGCGCGTCAAGCTGACCGAGGCGCTCAACGGCTGATCAGGTCAGCGACCGGATGCCTCGCCCCGCGGTCCACCGGGGGCGAGGCATCCGCCGTCTATTGCCCTGTCATGTCGGGCGACATTCGCCCGACCGCGATGACGTTGCCCGCCGGGTCGCGGAACCATGCGATGTCGGGGCCGCCTTCGAACCCGCGCGAGATGCCCTTCTCGTCGGTTCCGTAGTCGGGGTCGGTGTAGATCTTCGTCACGATGCCACGCGCGTTGAGGTCATCGACCGCCGCCTCCACGTCGTCGACGTCGAAGTTGAGGATCGTGAACACGGCCGGCTCGTGGTCCTCCTTCGGGTAGACGAAGATATGGCCGCCCTGAGGCAGGGAGATCGTGAATCCGCCGCCCATCTCCTCGTAGACGGTCACGGTCATCCCCAGGGTGTCGCGGTAGAACCTGACCGCGGCGTCGACGTCGGGAACCGCGAAGCTCGAGAACGGCTTGTCGGGAGTGAACATGCTGGCCTCCGTCGGGTTGGCCTCCCCCGCTCGCAACGATCCTCCGTCGGGGCGCCGTTGTCGAGGGCTCGCTCGTCTCACGCCCGCTCGGACGGCGGGTTGAGGTCGGGGTGCAGCGCCGTGAAGAGCGAGTAGGGCGTGCCGTCGGCATCCGGGCCGCGCTCTTTGAACTCCTGCACCAGGTCGTACAGCCGCTGCTCGAGCTCGGCCTTGTGCTCGTCGTTGAGCTTGAGGCCCAGCCACGTGATGTCGAGGTCGTCGGGGTGCAGACCCTCGATCTGCTGGAGGAAGACCTCGACGAGGGCGTTCGACCCCTCGGGCATCGACGTGCGCCACGACAGGCCGGTCGCGCGGTAGGGCACCTCGCGCGCGCCCTGCGCGCCCGTACGCTCGGGCTCGGGCGCGAGGTAGCCGGTCTGCACGAGCGTGCGCACGTGGTGGAGCATCGTGCCGGGATTCACGCCGAGGAGTTCGGCCAGTTCCTTGTTGGTGCGGGCCTCGAACGCGCACAGTCGCAGCACCCGCAGCCGCAGCGGAGAGCTCAGGGCACGCATGCGCGCTTCGGCTTCGGCATCCCCCGGATGCAACTCCAAGCGCTCCTCGCGATATTGGACCACGGCATCAGCCTAGGGTGGTGATTGACTTTTCTCAATCGGACGCGCACACTGATTGACATGTCCCAACCGGTCGATCCCGAGCCCGCGTCGAACGACGATCGCGCGCGTCACGCCGACAGCCTCACCCTCGACGAGGGAGTGCTCGCGGAAGCGCGGGCGGAGGCGTCGACGGTCACCTCGCGGGCCGGCGCCGACGAGGCCGTGCTCGCCGACCAGGAGGCGCAGCGCCCCGCCGCGCGGGAGGCCGCCCGCAAGAGGTCGCTGTGGCGAGACGGCAACTTCCTCACCATGTGGACGGGCCAGGCGCTCAGCCAGTTCGGTGCGCAGATCACCGAGCTCGCCATCCCCGTGCTCGCGGTGCTCCTGCTCAACGCGACGGAATGGCAGGTCGGTGTGCTCGGCGCGGCGCAGATGGCGGCGTTCCTCGTCGTCGGGCTTCCGGCCGGCGCCTGGATCGACCGCATGCGGAAGCGGCACGTCATGATCACGGCGGATGCCGTGCGCGCGCTCGCGCTCGCGACCCTCCCCGTACTCGCGGTGCTCGGCATGCTCGAGATGTGGCACCTCTACGCCGTGATGCTCGTCATGGGCGTCGCGACCGTGTTCTTCGACGTGTCGAACCAGAGCATCGTGCCCTCGCTCGTGCGGTCCGACCAGATCGCCGAGGCCAACGGCAAGCTGCAGTCGACCGAGCAGCTCGCGGGACTGGCGGGTCCGGCGGTCGGCGGATGGCTCGTGGGGGTGCTCGCCGCACCCCTCGCGATCCTCTTCACGGTGGGCACCTACATCGCGTCGTTCTTCGCACTCCTGTTCACGCGCGACCACGAACGGCTGCGCAAGCCGGAAGACCACGGCCCCCTGGTCAAGGAGATCGGCGAGGGCCTGGGCTGGGTGTTCGGCAACCCGTTGCTGCGCCGCATCGTGCTGACGACCGGCACGGCGAACTTCTTCGGCACGATCGCGATGACGCTGTACCCGATCTTCGTGCTGCGCGAGCTCGGCCTCACGCCGCAGGCGCTCGGCATCGTATTCTCGCTGTCGGCGGTCGGCGGACTCCTCGGCGCGATCGCCACCCCGCGCATCGTCGCGCGCATCGGCGAGGCTCGCGCGATCCCCGTCAGCGGGATCGTCTTCTCGATCGCGCCGTTCCTGCTGCCGATGGTGTCGCTCTTCCCGGCGCTGGCGTTCCCGCTGCTGGTCATCCAGATGTTCCTGATGAGCTTCACGGTGCTGCTGTACAACATCACGCAGGTGACGTTCCGACAGCGCATCACCCCACCCCGACTGCTGGGACGCATGAACGCGTCGGTGCGGTTCATCGTGTGGGGCGTCATGCCGATCGCGGCGCTCATCGCCGGTGCACTCGGCACGTGGCTCGGCACCGTCCCGACGATCTGGATCGCCGCGACCGGCGAACTGCTCGCCGGCCTGTTCGTCGTGATCGGGCCCTTCTGGACGATGCGCGACCTGCCCGATGCGCACGCCGAACACACGGAGGCGGACGAAGGCAAGCGGTAGACCGGGCGGGGCATCCGTTCGCCCGTGCCGTTGCCCGGCTGGGAGTCGCGACCGTACCTTGGGCTTGTGACCTGGTTCTGGTGGGTCGCCGGCATCGTGGCGGCGATCGGGTTGCTCTGGGTTCTTCTGTGGGCGTCGTATCGGCGTTGGCTGAAGGCCGTGACCGAGCGCGCCTCGCGCGACAGCTGGATCGTCTCGACCCCGCTCGGTCGCGTCGAGTACAGCCAGCGCGGCGACGGGCCGGTCGTGCTCCACTTCCACGGCGGGAGCGTCGGGCACAACGGATGGTTCTTCCTCGAGCACCTCGTGCGGGCCGGCTACCGCGTGCTGACGCCCGATCGACCCGGATACCTCGGAACGCCCATCAAGAACGGCGGCTCGCCCGAGCAGCAAGCCGACCTCGCGGCCGCACTGCTCGACGTGCTGCGCATCGATCGCGTCGCGGTCGTCGGCGTGTCGGCGGGCGGTCCCGCGGCGATCCAGTTCGCGGCGCGGCACCCGGATCGCACGACCGCCCTCGTCCTGCTGTCGGCGGTCTCGCAGCGCACCGAGCTCTCCGAGGATCAGCTCGACAGCCCGCTCGGACGCCTCGTGATGACTCGGCGGTTCCAGAACGTCGCCTCCTTCCTCATCAACCGTGCGATGCACCTCATGCCCGCGCTCAGCATGCGCGACTTCGTGAAGACCTCGACCACCTACGACCCCGAGACCGGCAAGAAGCTCATCGACGAGGTGCTGCGCGATCCCGCACAGAGACGGGAGGTTCTCGCAATGATGGACGCGATGGTGCCGGCGCTCCCCCGGTTCGACGGGTTGATGAACGACGTGCGGGTGCAGCAGGAGCTCGGCGAGCTGCCGTTCTCGAGCGTCAGGGCGCCCGCGCTCATCGTGGGCAGCCGCGACGGCGACATCGGGTTCGCGAACTCGGTGAACGCCGAGGAGAAGCTCCCGCGCTCGGAGCTCGTCGCGGTCGACCAGTTCGGCCACCTCATCTGGTGGGGCGATCCCGCGGTGCGGCGGGACTTCGAGGCCCGCATCGAGTCGTTCCTCGCCGAGCACCACCCGCGCTGACGGAGGGGCACAGGTGCGCGATCGCTTCTACGCTCCACGTGCGAATCTCGCAAGCCACCCCCACGAACCCGCGTGAAATGGTTGTGTAGGCGCATGGCCCCTCGCATCGTCTCGGTCGGAACGGCCGTCCCCGCGACGCGCGTGACGCAGGAGCGGGTGCGCGAGCTCTTCGCGGCGCAGCCCGGCGCCGACCGCCTCGCGCAGCGGCGCATCCGTGCCGCCTTCGACGCGGCCGCGATCGAGACGCGCCATACGGTGATCGCCGAGCTCGGCGACGGCTTCCGCTCGGGGACCGGTCCACGATTCCTCGGGCCGGACGGTGTGCTGCGGATGCCGACCACCGGCGCACGGAATGACGCGTACGTCGAGCTCGCACCGCCGCTGTACGCCGAGGCGGCGAGGGCGGCGATGACGGATGCCTCGGCCGACGCATCCGCGATCACCCATGTCGTCACGGTGTCGTGCACCGGGTTCTTCGCGCCCGGCCCGGACTACCGCCTCGTGCGCGACCTCGGACTCCGGCCCACTGTCGAGCGCTATCACCTCGGGTTCATCGGATGCGCGGCCGCGCTGCCGGCGCTTCGCCTCGCGGCGCGGATCTCCGCGGCGCAGCCGGATGCCGTGGTGCTCGTCGTGTGCGCGGAGCTGTGCTCGCTGCACCTCACGACCTCCACCGACCCGCAGCAGATCGTCGCGGCATCCGTCTTCGCCGACGGAGCGGCCGCCGCGATCGTGACCGGGGTCGACGACATCGGGAACGGCGGCGGGCTCGAGTTCGAAGAGTTCGCGACGGCGCTCACGTCCGAGGGCGAGGACGACATGGTGTGGCGCATCGGCGACCACGGCTTCGAGATGGTGCTGTCGGCCGAGGTGCCGCGCATCATCGGGCGCGAGATCCGCGGGGCGGTCGACCGGTTCCTGGCGGGAAGTCCGACGCCGGACGCGTGGGCGGTGCATCCGGGCGGGCGAAGCGTGCTCGACCGCGTCGAGGCGGGGCTCGAGCTCGACCCCGCGTCGCTCGCGGCGTCGCGCTCCGTGCTGCGCGACTACGGGAACATGTCGAGCGCGACGGTGCTGTTCATCCTGCGTGCGCTGCTGCACGATGCGGCCGTGGGCGAGGGGGCGACGGTCGCGGGGCTCGCGTTCGGTCCCGGGCTCACCGTCGAGTCGGCGCTCATGACGAGACGGATGCCGCGCGCGGCCGACGCCGACCTGGACGTCGAGGACCTCGCGGCGGTGGCTGCGCCGGGAGTGCCGGCATGACGCTCGCCGTGCGCGCGGTCGAGCTCGAGGAGCTCATGGACGACCCCGCGTGCGACGCTGAGCGACTCCGCGCGACGCTGCGCCGCTTCGAGACCGTCAACCGGATCGTGTCGGGGTGGGGCGCGGTCTATCGCACGCGGCTCGAGCCGCACCTCGCGGCCCTCGGGCGCCCCGCGCGCGTGCTGGACCTGGGGTCGGGCGGCGGCGACCTGCTCGTGCGCCTCGCGCAGCTCGCGGGGCGCGACGGGCTCGCCGTGGAGTGGGTCGGCGCCGAGCCCGATCCGCGGGGGCACGAGGTCGCGGTGGCCCGAAACGCACCGGCGAACGTGTCGTTCGCATGCGCCGACGCGGAAACCCTGCTCGATCGGGGAGAGGTCTTCGACGCCGTGATCTCGAACCACGTGCTGCATCACATCGGGGCGGATGCCGCGGCCTTCCTCGCGCGCACGCGCGCACTCTCGAGGGGCATCGTCCTCCACTCCGACATCGCGCGGAGCCGCCGCGCATACGCGCTGTACGCGATCGGCATCACACCGTTCGCCCCGGGAACGTTCCTGCGTACGGACGGGCTCCGCTCGATCCGCCGCAGCTTCACGCGCGACGAGCTGCGGCACGCACTCGACCGGGAGGAACCCGCGACGTGGCGCATCGAGGCGCCGGTCGCGTTCCGGCTGCTCGCGGTCGCCGAGGGGAGTGCCGGCGATGCCTGACGTGCTCGTCGTCGGCGCCGGTCCCGTGGGCATGCTGCTCGCGAGCGACCTCTCACGGCGCGGTGTCGACGTCGAGGTGTACGAGAAGCGACCGACGGCCGGCGCGGGCTCGCGCGCGATCGGCGTGCACTCACCCGTGCTCGCGGCGCTCGAGCCGTCGGGTGTCACCGAGCGACTGCTCGCGCACGCGGTGCGCGTCACGCGCGGCGAAGCACGTTCCGACGGTCGCGTGCTCGGCGTCGTGCGGTTCGACGAGCTCTCGCGCCGGTTCCCCTTCGTCGCGACGCTGCCCCAGGCGAAGACCGAGGAGGTGCTCGCCGAAGGTGCGCCGGAGCCGTTGCGCGGCGCACGCGTGACCTCGATCGCGCCGCGTGACGGCGCGGTGCGCGTACGCGCGGCCGTCGGCGGTCGACCGATCGAGCTCACCGCACGGATCGTCGTCGTCGCGACGGGCTCGTCCGGGCGCGACCTCGCATACCGCCCTGGCGCGGTGCCCACCCGCGAGTACCGCGATCGATACCTCATGACGGATGCCGCAACCGGCCCCCACCCTGACGACGGCGTCGCCGTCGTGCATCTCGACCGCCGCGGGGTGCTCGAGTCGTTCCCGCTGCCCGACGGCGGCCGCCGGTTCGTCGCGTGGGACCAGCCGGATGCCCCCGACGACCCCGGCGCGCAGCTCGCGCGCCTGCGCACCGCGATCATCGCTCGAGGGGAAGGCGCGGCCGCCGAGCACGTCGAGCACGCGACCGCGTTCGGGGTGCGGCGGGCGATCGCACCACGACTGCGCAACGGACGCATCCTCGTGATCGGCGACGCCGCCCACGAGGTGAGCCCGATCGGCGGACAGGGCCTCAACCTCGGTCTGCTCGACGCCGCGACCCTCGCACCGCTCCTCGAGACGTGGGTGCGCTCGGGCGAGGCCCCCGACGCGGAGCTTCGCCGATGGGAGCGCGAGCGCGTGGCATCCGCACGCACCGCAGGTGCCCTCGCCACCATGAACACGTCCCTCGGGCGACCGCTCCCCGCCGTGCTCGATCGCGCGCGCAGGCTCGCGCTCCGCGCGATGCTCTCCCGGGGGCCGGCCCGCCTGTTCGCGCACGCGTACGCGATGGGCTTCGACCGCTCGGCGTAGCCCGCCCCGCTGCTGCTCCCTCCCCGCCTCCCCGCCGAGCGCACGGGTTGCCGTCGAACGCACGACCTCGCGACGCGGAGAAGCCGTGCACTCGACGGCAAGTCGTGCACTCGGCACGAGGAGCTACGCCGCGAGCGCCCCGCCCGCCGCGACGAGCTGCACCGCGAGCAGCAGCGATGAGCCCATGACGAGCCGGAACAGCCCGCGACCCGGATGCCCCGCAAGCGCCCACACGACCGTCGCGGCCGCGCACAGCGCCACGACCGCGAAGAACACCCACGAGAGCACCGACACGGCACCGAGGTCTGCGCCGACCGGCCCGAGCAGCACCGCGAGCGCGCCGCCCACAACCGCGAGGCCCGCGATGACCGCCGACGCGCGGGCGCCGAGGCGATGCGGGAGTCCGCGCACCCCGGTCGCCCGATCGTCCTCGAGGTCGGGCAGCACGTTGGTGAGGTGCACGGCGACGCCGAGCGCGGCGCCCGCGACCCATGCCCACCCCGCGGCGAAGGCCGGATCGGGCGCCGACAGGGGAGCGAACGACGGGAAGAGTCCGAAGCTCACGATGAACGGCACGACCGAGAAGGGCGTCGACTTCAGCCCGGCGTTGTACGCCCCGGCGGATCCGAGCGCGAGGGCGTGGGCGGCCAGCATCCGCCACCCCAATGCCGCCGACAGCGCGAGTGAGACGATGAGCAAGCCGGATGCCGCCACCCACGCCGCCGTCGCCGTCGCCTCTCCGCGAGCGAGGGGCTTGTCGGCGCGGCCCACCGCGCGGTCGCGCGCGAGGTCGAGCGCGTCGTTCGAGATGCCCACCGCGAGCTGCCCCGCGAACACCGCGAGCACGAGCAGGACGAGGCGCCACGGCGCGAGGCCGACCGCGATGCCGAGCGCGACCGACAGCGCCGTCACGACGAGCGTCGGCCCGGGATGCGACGATCCCCACAGAGCCCGGACGGTGCGCACGCTCGATGCTCTCACGCATCCGTGTCACGAATCGCGGTGCGAGGGGTGTCTTCCCAGTGAGACCACACATCAGGAGGAATCATGGCCCGCATCCCGCTCGACCACGCCCGCAGCCTGCACGCCCGCGCGCTGCGCGCGATGAGCCGCCGTCGATTCGGCAAGGTCATCGACCCCGGGCTCGTCGCCGCGCACCACCCCGCTGTCCTGTACACGATGTACGCCACCGAGCTCGGCGCGGGTCGCTGGCGCAAGACCGATCCAGCACTGCAAGCACTCGCGGTCATGCGCACGGCCGCCGTGATCGGATGCACGTGGTGCATGGACTTCGGCTACTGGGAGTACCACCACCGCGGCGTCGACCCGGTCAAGCTCCGCGCCGTGCCCGACTGGCAGTCGAGCACGGTGTTCACGCCGCTCGAGCGGGCGGTGCTGGAATACGCTGACGCCATGACCGCGACGCCTCCGACCGTCACCGACGAGCTCGTGGAACGCCTGCGCGCCGAGCTCACCGACGCCCAGGTCGTCGAGCTGACCGCTCTCATCTCGCTCGAGAACCAGCGTTCGCGAACGAACGCCGCCATGGGGCTCACGAGCCAGGGATTCAAGGATCAGTGCGAACTCCCCGCCGCCATGGCCACGGATGCCGTCGGAGCCGCCCGTGGCTGACGACGAGCACGCCCACCTCTTCGCCGAGCATCGGCGGGCGATGACCGGCGCGGCCTACCGGATTCTCGGGAGCCTCGCCGCCGCGGAGGACGCCGTGCAGGAGACGTGGCTGCGCTGGGCCGAGGTCGACCTCGCGAACGTGCGCAACCCCCGCGCGTACCTCCTGCGCGCCGCCAGCCGGCAGGCACTGAACGCGGCGCGGCACCAGGCGCGGCTGCGCGAGGACTACGTCGGCCCGTGGCTTCCCGAGCCGGTCGGCGATGTCACCGTGCTCGGCTCGCGCGCGACCGGCGACCCGGCGGATGCGGCGGATCTCGCGGAGTTGGTCTCGCTCGCCATGCTCGTCGTGCTCGAGTCCCTGTCACCGCCCGAGCGGGCGGCGTTCGTGCTCCGCGAAGTGTTCGGCCTCCCCTTCGACGAGGTCGCATCCGCGCTCGGCCGCACGCCCGAGGCCGCTCGGCAGCTCGTGCACCGGGCGCGTGAGCATGTGCGGGAGCGAGCGCCGCGGCATCCGGTGGATCGCTCGACCCACCGCGAGGTGACCGAGCGGTTCCTCGCGGCGGCTGCCGGTGGATCGATCGAAGACGTCGTGCGGCTGCTGTCGCCGGATGTCGTGCTCATCACGGACGGCGGCGGCAAGCGGCGCGCGGCCCTCAGGCCGATCTACGGGGTCGAGAAGGTGCTGCGTTTCGGCCTCGGCGTGATGCAACGGCCGGATGCCCCGCCGGAGTTGCGGCTCGGCGAGGTCAACGGTGAGCCGGCGATCATCATGACCGGCCCGGACGGCGTCGATTCCACCGCGACGCTCGTCGTCGACGGCGGACTCGTGACCGCGATCTATCTCGTGCGCAACCCCGACAAGCTCGGCCGCGTGCTCGCGTGAGGGCACGCGAGCCCGGGGCCGATCGAGTCAGCGCGGCAGCGACCCGAAGAACTCCGCGACGTCGGCCGCGTACAGGTCGGGCTGCTCGAGCGCCGCGAAGTGGCCGCCGCGCGGCGGCTCGGAGTAGTGCACGAGGCGGTAGTGCGGCTCGACCCACCGACGCGAGACGGGGTTGATCTCGCCGGGGAACGCCGCGACGCCTGTCGGAACGTCGGGCATCGGGTGCACGCGACCTTCGGGGTCGAGGCGCGACTCGAAGTAGATCATCGCCGACGACGCCGCCGAGCGCGGCGCCCAGTAGAACATGAGGTTCGTGAGCAGGTCGTCGGCGTGGAACACGCTCAGTCCGCCGTCGCTCCACGCCTCGAACTTCTCGAGTACCCACGCCGCGAGCCCCGCGGGCGAATCGGTCTGCCCGACCGTGAGCGACTGCGGCTTCGTGGACTGGATCGCCGCGTACGCGCGGCCGGTCGCATCCATCGCGTTCCAGCGATCCAGGGCGGCGCGCTCGCGCTCGGTCGGGTCGTCCTCCCACCACGACTGGCGATGGTTGCTCAGCAGCGGAAGGTTCGTGTGGAACCCGATGACGAATGCCGCGTGCAGCTGCGCGAGGCGCGAGCCGACGATCGCGCCCCAGTCGCCTCCGGCCACGCCGTACCGCTCGTAGCCGAGCTCCTCGGTCATGAGCGCATGGAGCGCGTTCGAGATCCGTGTGGGACCCCACCCCGGCTCGGCCGGCTTGCCACCGAATCCGAAGCCCGGCAGCGACGGCATGACGAGGTCGAACGCAGGGCGCCCAGGAACCGGGTCGACGAGCGGCTCGATGACGTAGCGGAACTCGGCCACCGAGCCCGGCCACCCGTGCGTGAGCAGCAGGGGGATGGCGCCCTCGCGCCCCGACCAGGCCCGGAAGACGTGCAACTCGACCCCGTCGACGGGGATCAGCACCGGGTCGAGGGCATTCAGCCATCCCTCGTGCCGGCGCCAGTCGTACTCGTCGGCCCACACGCGGCATAGCTCGCGCAACGCGGCGAGGTCGACGCCTGCCTCCCACGGCTCCGCCGGGAGCGGGTCGGGCCACCGGGTGCGGTGAAGGCGCTCGCGCAGATCCTCGAGGTCTGCATCGGGCACATGAATGGGGGCAGGACGGTGGATCTCCTCGGCCATGCCCTGATTATGGCGACCCGGATGCCGCGCGTCAGGACTCGAGACGAGGGGATCCCTCCAGCCGAGGGAGATCGGCGGGAATCCGCCCTCGTTCGGCGGAATCCCCTCACCCGGCGAAAGCTCAGTCCTCGAGCAGCTCCGCCTCGATCACCTCGTCGTCGTCGACGGTCGGCCCGGATGCCCCGGCCGGCCCCTCGCTCGTGAGCACGAGCTGCGAGCCGTCGGCCGCGACGTCCACCCGCACGACGTCGCCGTCGCGCACACCGCCCGACAGGAGCGCCATCGCGAGGCGGTCCTGGATCTCGGACTGGATGAGGCGGCGGAGCGGGCGGGCGCCGAACACGGGGTCGTAGCCGCGCTCGGCGAGCCAGGCGCGGGCATCCGGGGTCACCGCGAGCGTCAGGCGACGGTCCTTCAGGCGGCGCTGCAGGTTGTCGACCGCCAGCTCCACGATCTGGGCGAGGTCGTCCTGCGTGAGCGCCTGGAAGATGACGATGTCGTCGAGGCGGTTCACGAACTCGGGCTTGAACGCCTGGCGCACGAGGCCCTGCACCTGTTCGCGCTTCTCGTCGAACGAGAGCGTCGGGTCGATGAGGATCGGCGAGCCGAGGTTCGACGTGAGGATCAGGATGACGTTCTTGAAGTCGACCGTGCGGCCCTGGCCGTCGGTGAGGCGCCCGTCGTCCATGACCTGCAGCAGCACGTCGAAGACCTCGGGATGGGCCTTCTCGACCTCGTCGAGCAGCACGACGCTGTACGGGCGCCGGCGCACGGCCTCGGTCAGCTGACCGCCCTGCTCGTAGCCGATGTAGCCCGGAGGGGCGCCGACGAGCCGCGAGACGGTGTGCTTCTCGCCGTACTCCGACATGTCGATGCGCACCATGGCGTGCTCGTCGTCGAACAGGAACTCGGCGAGCGCCTTCGCGAGCTCCGTCTTGCCCACACCGGTCGGACCGAGGAACAGGAACGAGCCCGTCGGGCGGTTGGGGTCGCTGATGCCCGCGCGGCTGCGGCGCACGGCATCCGACACGGCCTTCACGGCCTCCTTCTGGCCGATCAGGCGCTTGCCCAGCTCGGCCTCGAGGTGCAGCAGCTTCTCGGTCTCGCCCTGCATGAGCCGGCCGACCGGAATGCCGGTCCACGCGGAGATCACCGCCGCGATGTCTTCCTCGGTGACCTGGTCGTTGACCATTCGCTCACCGGTGTCGCCCTCGGCGCGCTCGGCCTCCACGAGCTGGCGCTCGAGCGCCGGGATCTCGGCGTACAGCAATCGCGACGCCTTCTCGAGGTCGCCCTCGCGCTGCGCGCGCTCAGCCTCGATGCGCGCCGCGTCGAGCGCCGTCTTGAGGTCGCCGACCCGGTTGAGGTTCGAGCGCTCGCGTTCCCACCGCGCCTGGAGTTCGTCGAGACGCTTCTGCTCCTCGGCGAGCTGCTCGCGCAGCGCGGCGAGCCGCTCCTTCGAGGCGTCGTCCTTCTCCTTCTTGAGGGCGAGTTCCTCGAGCTTCAGGCGGTCGACGTACCGGCGCAGCTCGTCGATCTCGAGCGGCGCCGAGTCGATCTCCATGCGCAGACGCGACGCGGCCTCGTCGATGAGGTCGATCGCCTTGTCGGGGAGCTGACGGCTCGGGATGTAGCGGTGCGAGAGGGACGCCGCCGCGACGAGCGCGCCGTCGGCGATGGCGACCTTGTGGTGCGCCTCGTACCGCTCCTTGAGGCCGCGCAGGATCGCGATCGTGTCTTCGACGCTCGGCTCGCCGACGTACACCTGCTGGAACCGACGCTCGAGGGCCGCGTCCTTCTCGATGAACTCGCGGTACTCGTTGAGCGTGGTCGCGCCGATCATGCGCAGCTCGCCCCGCGCGAGCATCGGCTTGAGCATGTTCGACGCCGCGACCGAGCCCTCGCCGCCGCCCGCACCCATGAGCACGTGCAGTTCGTCGATGAACGTGATGATGCGCCCCTCGGACTCGGTGATCTCCTTCAGGACGCTCTTCAGCCGCTCCTCGAACTGGCCGCGGTACATCGCGCCGGCGACGAGCGCGGAGATGTCGAGGGCGACGAGCTCCTTGTCTTTGAGGCTTTCGGCGACGTCGCCCGCGACGATGCGCTGCGCGAGACCCTCGACGACGGCCGTCTTGCCGACGCCGGGCTCGCCGATGAGCACGGGGTTGTTCTTCGTGCGTCGCGTGAGCACCTGGCTGACGCGGCGGATCTCGGCGTCGCGGCCGATCACCGGATCGAGTTTGCCCTGTCGGGCGCGGTCGGTGAGGTTGATCCCGAACTGCTCGAGGGCGCTCTGGGACTCCTCCTGCCCGGGCATCTGAGTGGCGTTCATGTGGCTCCTGAAATCTGCGGGACTCCAAACTTGAGTCGATCTGACTCAAGTTTACCAGCCACCCACACCGAGATCAATGTGCAGCGGGGAGCCTCCGGTGGATTCGGGGCGCGAAACCGGCCTCGGGGCGGAAGAAATACACCCAGGGCCCGGTATGCCGCCCCAAAACCGGGAACGGCCGTCAGGCGACGGGCTCGAGCTCCTTCTCCGCGACGGATGCCGGGGCCGCCGCATCCGTCTTCATGTCGTCGCGCGTGCAGCAGAACCGCGCGCGGTACGCGGTCGGAGTGATGCCGAGCACGCGCGAGAAGTTCTGGCGGAGGACCGCCGCCGAGCCGAAGCCGCTCTCGTACGCGATGCGGTCGAGGCCGAGGTCGGTCTGCTCGAGCAGACGCTGCGCGTGGATGATGCGCTGGCGCGCGAGCCACGCGGCGGGAGTCGCACCGTAGTCGGCCTTGAACCGCCGGGCGAACGTGCGCGGCGACATGTGCGCCTTCGCGGCGAGCTGGTCGACGGTGAGGTCGAGGCGCAGGTTCTCGAGCATCCAGTCTGTGACCGGCGCGAGTGACAGGGACTGCACCTCGGGCAGCGGCTTCACGATGAACTGCGCCTGCCCGCCGTCGCGCTGCGGCGGGACGACCATGCGGCGCGCGATGCGGTTCGCCATCTCGGCGCCGAGCTCCTGGCGCAGCAGGTGCAGGCACGCATCGAGGCCCGCGGCGGTGCCTGCGCTCGTGATGATGTGCCCGTCCTGCACGTACAGCACGTCGGGGTCGACCTCGATCTTCGGGTACATCTCGGCCATGGCCTTCGCGTACATCCAGTGCGTCGTGGCGCGCAGGCCGTCGAGCACGCCGGCGGCGGCGAGCACGAATGAGCCGCTGCAGACGCTCAGCACCCACGCGTCGCGGGCCACCGCGTCGCGCACGACGTCGAGCACGCGCTCGTCGATGCGACTCCAGTACTGGCGAGGCGTCGGCGACACCACCACGAGGTCGGCCTCGTACGCGAACGACAGGTCGTTCTCGACGTTGATCGAGAAGCCCATCTTCGACGAGACGGCACCGGGGTCGGGCGTCACGATGCGGAAGTCGAAGTTCGGAATGCCGTCGTCGGACCGGTCGAGACCGAAGGCCTCGCACGCGACGCCGAACTCGAACGGCGCGAAACCCTCGGTGACGATGCAGGCGACCGTCTTCATGAGTACCTCCGGTGCTGACGTGGCAGGATTCGTGCGAACGGTGTCCATCCTGCCACTCGTGGCAG
>NZ_DASRXZ010000128.1:0-29913 GCF_035687345.1 Microbacterium sp. | reverse complement strand
GAACCGGCGGTCGCTGTGGAAGAAGATCTCGAGCACTCCGATGCCGATCAGCGCGAGCGCAGTCAGCCCAGCGATCACCTGACTGATGACATTCATTCTCTGCCTCCGCTTCCGAGGCGCGGTGTTTCAGCGGAAGAGTAGGACTCCGCCCTCCACGCAGACAAGAGGCCCACGGTCGCCCGACCAAGGCAGTGCCCGTTCACGAGTGCCGGTGAGGGGGCGCCGTACAGCGCGCTACCTGGAAGGATGACGACAGGCCGTCAGGGGGCGTACGTCATGGCTCCGCACATGATCAATTCTCCTTCGCAGCCGGTACGACCGCGGCGTCCGCCCGCACCGCCCCCTCATCCGTGATCACCAGCACGCCGGTCGGTTCATGCAGAGCCGCGACCGTCGCCTCCGCGGCACGTTGGATCTCCACTCGCGGTCCTGCGGGCGGCTCATCAACATGGAAAGTGCCCGGGCCGTAGAACTGGCCGTAGCGGAGCACGAGTCCGCCGTACGCGAGGACCGATCTCTCCAGTTCGTCGACGGCGGCCTGGCCCGGCCCCGGTGCCATCGGCCACGCGACGCTCTGTGCGAGCAGTCGCGCAACCGCTGCTTCGCGCGCGGCCGCCACGAGGTTGTGCGTGCCCTCGATCCGGATCCGGGCGTGGCGTTCCCGGAAGTCCGCGATCTTCGCCGGATCGTCCGGCAGGTCGGTGAGCTCGTGGATCACGATGTCCGGAGCAGCGTCGACGACCGCACGTGTGAGCGCCGCGGCGTCGAAGACATCGCACACAACGGGCTGGGCGCCCAATTCGTTCAGCATTGCCGCCTTGGCCGGTGTGCGGGTCAGGCCTGCGACGGTGTGCCCGTTCTGCCGCAGGAGGGGAATGAGCCGGGTGCCGATCACGCCACTGGCGCCGGCCAGAAACACGCGCATGCCCCGATCGTAGGTCACGGGCCCGAATCACCCGGCCCGCGCTTGCCCCAGCGGTGGTCTCGTCCGACAGCCCGCTGCTGATCTTCCCGGTCCGAGGAGGCGACTGGCCGTCCGGCGAGATCGACCTGCGCGTGACGCCCTGGTAAGGCGGGAACAGGGGCGGTCACCTGAGCGGGGGAGCCCGCGAGGAGAAGCGCCCCTACGCGGGAAGGACGCCGGTCTGGGCGAGCCGCCGGAACCAATGCGCCGAGGCCTTCGGCATCCGCTCGAGCGTGTCGAAGTCGACCCGCACGATGCCGAACCGCTTCGCGTAGCCGTAGCCCCACTCGAAGTTGTCGAGCAGCGACCACACGAAGTACCCCCGCAGATCGACGCCCTCCTCGATCGCGCGATGCGCGGCGGTCAGATGCCGGCGCAGGTAGTCCACGCGCAGCGGGTCGCGCACCGAGCCGTCCGGCGCGACCTCGTCGGCGAACGCGGCACCGTTCTCGGTGATCATGAGCGGCTGGTGCGGGAACTGCGCGCTGAGCGAGCGGAGGAGGTCGAGCAGCCCCTCGGGCGCGATGTTCCATCCCATATCGGTGTACGGTCCGGGCTGCTGCACGAACTCGACGACGCGGTCGCTGCCCGGCCATGCGGTCCCGCCCGCCGCGGCCTTGTGGCCGTCGTTCATCTGCTTGGGGGAGACGCCGTCCCACAGGCGCACCGTGGCGGTCGAGTAGTAATTGACGCCCAGCACGTCGATCGGCTGGTTGATCGTGGCGAGGTCGCCGTCATGCACGAAGGACCAGTCGGTGACCGACGACGTGTCGGCGAGGAGGTCCTCGTCGTAGACGCCGCGCAGCATCGGCGAGGTGAACGCGCGGTTCGCGAGCGCATCGATGCGGCGCATCGCCTCGGCTGCCCCGTCGCCCTCGCCGCGCAGGACGTGGAAGTTCAGCGTCACGGAGTACTCCGGCGAGCCGGTCGAGGTGGCCCGCAGCGCCTGCAGCGCCTTGCCGTGGGCGAGGTTCAGATGGTGCACCGCGGCCAGCGCCGCCGCCGGCTCGTGCCGGCCCGGCGCGTGCCCGCCCTGTCCGTACCCGAGGTAGGCCGAGCACCATGGCTCGTTGAGCGTCGTCCACGTGTGGATGCGGTCGCCCAGCGCCGCACCCACGACTCCCGCGTAATCCGCGAAAGCATCGACAGTCGTACGCACCGGCCACCCGCCGGCGTCCTCGAGCGTCTGCGGCAGGTCCCAGTGATAGAGGGTCGCGACGGGACGGATGCCGCGCTCGAGCAGCCCGTCGACGAGCCGCGAGTAGAAGTCGATCCCGGCCTGGTTGACGCCGTCGGACAGCCGCCCGGTCGGGACGATGCGGGGCCAAGCGATCGAGAACCGGTACGCGTGCAGCCCGAGCGACTGCATGAGGTCGAGATCGGACTCCCAGCGGTGATAGTGGTCGCACGCGACGTCGCCGGTGTCGCCGTTCCACACGCGCCCGGGCGTGTGGCTGAAGGTGTCCCAGATGGAAGGCAGGCGGCCGTCTTCCGCCGCGGCGCCCTCGACCTGGTAGGACGCCGTGGCCGACCCGAACGTGAAGTCGGAGGGGAAGACGAGGCCCGCGTCACGGAAGTCGGGCGAGCCCTGCACGATGCCGGAGTGTTCGGAAGTCACGCTGCTCACTCTGTCACCTCCGCGCGGTCCACCTCGAACACCTGGGAGCGTCCGTCAGGTGTCGTGACGCGCACCGACGCCGTGCCGGAGCCGCCGGGGAACACCCGCAGCGCGAGCCCATCGAGATAGTCGTAGTCAGGACGGTCGTCGCGCGCGCCCCACGGCAGGACGGCCCCCGGCCGGACGTACAGCGGAAGCGAGTCGAACCCGTGGGTCTCCGTGCGCCATCCGCCGCCGGTGACCTTCTCGCCGGTGAGCAGATGCGTCCACGTGCCGGCGGGCAGGTAGAAGGACACCTCTCCCGAAGCCGAGAACACCGGAGCGACGAGCAGATCGGGACCGAGCATGTACTGGCGGTCGAGGTGCCCGGTCGCCGGGTCCGCGGGGAACTCCAGCGCCATAGGGCGCATGACCGGCACCCCCGTCTCGGCCGCGACGAGTCCCTGCGCATACAGGTACGGCATGAGGCGCATCTTGAGCTTCGAGAACAGGCGCGTCACCTCGACCGCCTCCTCGTCGAACGCCCACGGCACGCGGTACGAGTCGGAGCCGTGGAAGCGACTGTGCGAGGACAGCATGCCGAATGCCGTCCAGCGCTTGAACACGTCCGCATCCGGCGTACCCTCGAACCCGCCGATGTCGTGGCTCCAATGCGCGAACCCGCTCCATGCGAGCGATAGCCCGCCGCGCAGGGTCTCCGCCATCGATGCGTACGTCGAGGTCGAGTCACCGCCCCAATGCACGGGCATGGACTGGCCGCCGGCCGTCGCAGAGCGCGCGAACAGAACCGCCTCGCCCTCACCGCGCGCATGGACGAGCACGTCGTGCACGGCCTTGTTGTACAGCTGCGTGTACAGGTTGTGCATGCGCTCGGGGTCGGAGCCGTCGTGCCACACGACGTCCGTCGGGATGCGCTCGCCGAAATCCGTCTTGAACGTGTCGACGCCCTGCTCCACGAGTGCGCGCAGCTTCGACTGATACCACTCGACCGCCGCGGGGTTCGTGAAGTCGACGAGTCCCATGCCCGCCTGCCACAGGTCCCACTGCCACACCGAGCCGTCCGCGCGGCGCACGAGGTACCCGCCCTCGACTCCTTCCGCGAACAGCGGCGAGCGCTGCGCGATGTACGGGTTGATCCATACCGACACCCGCAGCCCGCGCTCGTGCAGGCGCGCGAGCTGGCCCTCCGGGTCGGGGAACACGCGCCGGTCCCACTCGAAGTCGCACCAGTTGAACTCGCGCATCCAGAAGCAGTCGAAATGGAACACGGACAGCGGCAGGTCGCGCTCGGTCATCCCGTCGATGAACGAGTTCACGGTCGCCTCGTCGTAGGACGTCGTGAAGGACGTGCTCAACCACGTGCCGTACGACCAGGCCGGTACCACGGGCGGACGCCCGGTGAGCTGCGTGTAGCGGCCCAGCACGTCGGCGGGAGTCGGGCCCGCGATGACGAAGTACTCGAGGATCTCGCCGGACACCGAGAACTGCACGCGCTCGACGGCCTCCGAGCCCACCTCGAACGACACGTGCCCCGGGTCGTTCACGAGCACGCCGTAGCCGCGCGAGGTCACGTAGAACGGGACGTTCTTGTACGCCTGCTCGCTCGATGTGCCGCCGTCGGCGTTCCAGATCTCGACGCTCTGGCCGTTCTTGACGACCGGGCCGAAGCGCTCGCCGAGACCGTACACGAGCTCGCCGACTCCGAGGTCGAGCTGCTCGCGGACGAAGCGGTCGGCATGCGGGATGCCGGTCTCCATGCGCGCGTTGCCCGCGATGCCGGGATCGACCGCGGCGCCCGGCGAGAGCTTCATGTAGCCGGCCGCGCGCCCCGCGCTGCCGGTGAGGCGCTTCCCGTTCGCCTCGAACGACAGGTCCCACGGCGCGCCCTTCGCGATGCGCGCGGTCAGCGCGCCCGTCGTGAGTGTGCCCGCGGCATCCGTGATCTCCGTCACGCCGACGCCGGTGCGCGCCCCGGGCAGCGCGAAGCCGCTGTGCCGGCTTCCGCCCGTGTGGTGCGCGATGCGCACCCGCACGACACCCTCGAGGGGGGACGAGAGCGTGACCGTCAGGACCGGGCGGTTGAGCACATCTCCGCGTTTCGCGATGACGGTCGTGGGCGCCGTGACGACCAGCCCCGGGCCGTCGGGCGCGGCATCCGTCTCCTCGATGTCGTAGGCCTCCTGCGCATACAGGGCGGTGACGCCCGGACGCAGCTGCCAGAAACCATCTGTGAACTTCATTTACTTGACTGCTCCTGCGGTGATGCCGCGCGTGAGGGTGCGCTGGAAGATGAGGAAGAAGATGAGCGTGGGGATGATGCCCAGAAGCGCCGACGCGCTCGTGGTCGTCACGTCCATGAGGCGGTCGCCCTGCAGGACGCTGATCGCGACCGGCACGGTCTGGTTGGCGTTGGAGGCGAGGAACGTCAGCGGGATGAGGAACTCGTTCCACGTCCAGATGAAGAAGAAGATGAGCAGGACCGAGAGGGTCGGGCGGCTTATCGGGAAGACGACCCGCCACAGGATCTGCCACCGGTTCGCACCGTCCAGCGATGCGGCTTCGAGCACCTCCTTCGGGAAGGTGCCGTACACCGACGAGAGCAGATACGTTCCGAACGCCGCCTGGATGACGGTGAACACGACGATCACCGACCACACGTTGTCGTACAGGCCGATCGACTTGAACATGTAGTAGAGCGGGTACAGGAGCGCCTCCTGCGGCAGGAGGTTCGCCAGCAGGAAGAGCAGCACGATCCACGTGCGTCCGCGCACGCGCCCGATCCCGATCGCGAACGCGTTGAGCATCGAGATGACCACGGCGAGCACCGCGACGACGCCCGAGATGAAGATCGAGTTCCAGACCTTCTGCGGGAAGTTCACGCGCTCCCAGAACTTGACGATGCCCGTGAAGTCGAGCTCCTGCGGAAGGGCGAGGGGCCCGGATGTCGCGTAGTCGACGGGCGACTTGAACGAGTTCACGAGTACGAGGTAGAACGGCGCGATGACCAGGACGGCCCCGACGACGACGAGCGCGAGCAGCAGCCAGTCGACGCCGCGCTTCTTCGTCATTCCGCCGCGGCCTCGGCTCGCACGGGTCTTCGCGGTGGGCGCGAGAACGGTTCCGGCAGCCATCACAGACCCGCCCTTTCCTTGCGCTCGATCGAGTTCTGCACGCGGATGAACACGATCGAGACGATGACGACGACGATCGTGAGCACCGTCGCGATCGTCGCGCCGTAGCCGACGTTTCGCTTCGTGAAGAACTCCTGGTAGGCGTAATACGCCGGAACGAGGGTGGCCCCGGCGGGGCCGCCGCGCGTGATCACATAGACGGGGCCGAAGACCTTCAGTGCCGCGATCGTGCAGGTGAGGGTCACGACGAAGATCTCCGGGCGGATGATGCTCATGGTGATCGCGGAGAACCGCTGGAACCAGTTCGCGCCGTCGAGCTCGGCCGCTTCGTACAGTTCGGGGTCGACTCGCTGGAGCGCGGCCATGAACACGACGACGGGGTATCCGATCTGCACCCACACCATGACCACCATGAGCACGATGAGTGCAGACGGCATCTGTCCGAGCCAGTCGTAGGGCGGGATGCCGAGCCATCCGAGGATCTGATTGAGCGCGCCGTCCTGACCGGGGCGCACGATCCAGCCGATCACGATGCCTGCCACGGCGATCGGGAGGATCTGGGGGAGGTAGTAGGTGGCGCGCAGGAAGCTGCCGACCCTGCCGCCGAACTTGCGGCCGACGACGTCGAACAAGAGAGCTGCGACGACCAGGCCGACGAGCGTGGGGATGACCACCATCGCGAGGATCATCCAGACGGAGTTGCCGAACGACGTCCAGAAGTCCTCGTCGGTGAACAGCTTCTGCCAGTTCTCCAGGCCGATGAACTCCGGAGAGCGCACGCCTCGCCACTTCGTGAAGGTGAGATACACGTTCCACACCAGCGGGACGATGACGATCACCAGCAGCAGCGCGAAGCCGGGCATCAGGTAGAGCCAGTAGGCGCCCGTGCCGCCCTTGCGCTGGGGGATCGACGGCTGCTCGGGAGGCAGCGTGGCGCGCTGCGTGCGCGCCGGCCGGGTGTCAACGGACATGTTCAGCTCCTCGAAGGCGGGCGGGGGCGTCACCCCAGCGGGTGCGCACCCCGCCCGCTTCTGATCAGGAGATCAGCGGAAGTCCGCTGTTCCCTCTTCGTACTGCTTGCCGAGGTTCGCGTTCGTCGTCGCCGCGTCCTGCGAGCCGGTCACGAGGCCCTGCAGCTCCTGGACGATGACGTCGTAGAAGCCCGGCGCGGGCCAGTCGGGGTAGAACGACAGGCCGTCATCGGCGAGGATCCCGTTGAACGTCTCGATGAGCTCCGCGCTCTTCTCGTCGGTGATGTCGGCGGGATCGGCCGCCACCGGCACGCCACCGTTGTTGCCGATGATCGCCTGGATCTCGGGACGCATCGTGATGTCGATGAACTTGTAGGCGAGATCCTTGTTCGCCGCGTTCTCGGGCACGACCCAGAGGTTGCCCGACGATCCGAGCGACAGCTTCGTCTCGCCCGGGAAGGCCTGGAAGGTCCAGTCGAAGCCGGTCGCCTCGTTCACGAACCGGCCGAACCACCACGACCCCGACACGAAGATCGGCGCGGTGCCGTTGATGAAGGACACACCCGCGTCCTCGGCCTTGATCGAGGAGACGTCCTTGGCGATGTAGCCGTTGTCGACGTACTCCTTGAGCGTGTCGGTGGCGTATGTGATCTCCGGGCCCTGCCAGTCGACCGGCCCCTCGTAGAGCTGGTAGGCGTCGACGAACGAGCGGTCGCCCTTCGTCAGCGCGAGCTGGTACCAGAGCTGGCCGAGCGGGTACTCCGCGCCGGCCTCGGCCAGCGGCGTGATGCCCTTCGCGACGAACGCGTCGAGGACGCCCACGAACTCGTCGTACGTGGTCGGGAGCTCCAGGCCCGCCTCTTCGAAGGCGTCGAGGTTGTAGTAGACGCCGACGAACTCGCCGTAGTTGGGGATGCCGTACCAGGTGTCGCCGCCCATGACGCCGTCTTCGGTGTACTTCGCGGTCGTCTGCAGCGACGGGGCGAGCTTGTCGGCCCAGCCGTATTCCTCGACCGCATCCGTGATGTCGCTGATGAGGCCCGTGCTGGCCAGGAACCCGGCGGTGGCGTTGCCCTTGTTGAACTCCATGAGGTCCGGCGCCGCGTCGGTGTCGAGCACCTGGCTGGCCGTCTTCTGGATCTGCTCGAAGGACTTCTCTTCGAACTCGACCTTCGCGCCGGTCTCCTTCTCGAAGACCTCGATGGCCTCGGCCCACGCCTTGCCCATCGCGCTGTCGGCGCCCTCGTAGTGCCACAGCTTGAGCGTCTCTCCGTCGCCGCTGTCGCTGCCGCTTCCGCCCGCGCAGGCGGTCAGGGCCACCGTGGCCACCGCCAGCGAGCCCACGACCGCGAGCGCGCGCTTCGTGGTCTTCCGTGTCATGCGTGCCATCCTCGGCACTCCTTTCTGGTGTCCCTTGCGGGAGGGGGATTCCGGATCGAAGCGCTTCGACCGACACCGGACGAATCGAAGCGCTTCGAGTTCGGAGACGGCTGTGTTCAGTTGTGCAGGAGGGGACTACGAGATCGGCGTCTCGGTCCGCGCACTCGGCGCGGCGATCGAGCGGCGATCGACGTAGGTCGGGGGGATCAGGTGGAGGCCGGGCTCCAGGTGGTCACCGCTCACGCTGCGGACCGCCAGCTCGACGGCGAGGCCGCACGACGCGTCGGGGATGAGCGGGATCGTGTCGACGGGGACCGACAGCGTTGCGGTGTCGAAGGACGCCGCCACCGAGATGATCGACACGTCCTCGGGGATGCGCAGCCCGCGCGCTTCGATCTCGGCGAACGCCGCTGTGTGCGCGTCGTCGGCCGCGTGGATGAGCAGCGCCGTCGCACCCTCGTCGAGGAGCTCACCGGTCGCCTTGCGCGTTCGCCCACGGCTGGAGTGCGTATGGCCCGATGTGCGCCACGAGAGTCGGATGCCGCGCTCGCCCGCGCGTCGTTCGGCGGCCGTGCGCAGGCGCGGCGGGAAGTTCGACTTCTCGTACGCCACATCGGGCTGGCCGATGAGGCCGATTCGCACGTGGCCGGCGTCGGCGAGACGATCGACGGCGAGTGCGGCGGCAGCCTCGAAGTCGAGGTCGACGCACACGAGTCCCTCGTGGTCGTTCGGCACGCCGATGAAGACCGTCGGCGTCGCGATCGCGCGCGAGAGCGCGACCCGCTCGTCTTCGGGAGCCACATCGAGCACGAGGATCGCGTCGACGAGACCGCTCGCGGCGACCCGGCCCATCCCCGCCGACGCCTCTTCGTCGGTCAGCAGAAGGATGTCGTAGTCGTGCCGGCGGGCGGCGACGGCCGTGGCGAGGACGAATGACATGTGCGTCGGCGCGTGAGTGTCCTTGCGCAGCGGCTCGGTGAGCGCGAAGATCTGCGTGCGCGAGCCGGCGAGCATGCGCGCGCCGGCATTCGGCCGGTATCCCAGTTCGCGCACCGCCTTCTCGATGCGGCGGCGCGTGTCAGGGGCCACGGGCCGCTTGCCGCTGAGCGCGTACGAGACGGTGCTGATCGAGACGCCGGCGGCCTTGGCTACTTCGTCGATCTTCGCCATCGGGACTCCGTCGTCATCGGATCGTGCTGCGCGAGCAGCGGCCGTTCGTGGTATCGAAGCGCTTCGCGGAAGCGCTTCGATAAGCGATCATAAGTGCTGGCCGCGGGGGATGCAACCCATGCGCCCGACGGAGTGTCGCCGGCCGGCCGGGCGCGCCCGATGGCCTCGCGGGCCGGAGTGGATGGTTAGCATGAAGCGTCATGCCCGAGCGCCCCACCTCCAGTCCCGTGCTCGCGCTCCTCACGGTCTCCAGCGTGTGGGAGGCGCGTCTGTCGGCGGTGCTCAAAGACCTGGGGCTCAGCACCCGCAAGTACGGGCTCCTCGCACACATCCACGCGTCACCCGGGATCTCGTTCTCGGAGCTCGCGCGCCTCTCGCACATCACCGTGCAGACGGCTCATACAGCCGTGCGTGCTCTGCAGGATGAGGGATTGGTGCAGGATGCCACGGCACATGCCGGTGCCGCATCCGACCTTCGGGCGACGGCTCGCGGCGAAGCGGCACTCGCGGATGCCGAATCTCGCCTCGCACGCCTGGACAGGCAGTTCGAGATGGAGGCTCCGCGGCTGGCAGAGGTGCTGGAAAATGCACACGAAGAGCTGTCGCCGCACGCTGCGGACGGGAGCGCGGAATCCTTCAGTTAGGCTGAAGGAATGTTCCGCACGCCGCTCCGCCTGTTCCGGACCCTGGCGATCCTCGAAGCCGTCTCGTGGACGCTCCTCATCGTCGGCCTGCTGCTCCGGGCGTTCGCCGATCTGCCGATCGCGGCCACGATCGGCGGCGGCATCCACGGATTCGTGTTCCTCTCGTACGGTGCGACCGCGGTCCTCGTCGCGATGAACAACAGGTGGCGCCCCTGGCCCGCAGCGGTGGCCATCGTGAGCGCGATCATCCCGTACGCGACGATTCCCACCGAGATCTGGCTGCAGCGCACGGGCCGTCTCGTAGGGGAGTGGCGCCTCGAGGAGACCGCCGACCCGCGAGACGCTCGCTGGCATGACCGATGGCTGCGGTGGTTCCTGCGCCGGCCATGGGTGCTGGCGGTCCTCATCGCCCTCGCCGTCATCGCCCTCTACGTCGCGCTGCTGATCATCGGCCCTCCGGGCGGCCGACACTGACGAACGGTAGGCGCCGGGTCTAGACGACCGCGTTCCTTCTCACGGCCTCTCTGAACCAATCGGCGCTGAGCTTGGGCGTGCGCTCGAGGGTTTCGAAGTCGACGTAGATGAGTCCGAAGCGGTTGCCGAAGCCGTCCATCCACTCGAGATTGTCCTGCGCGGACCAGTGGAAGTAGCCGTGTACGGGAATGCCTTCCGAGGTCGCCCGTTGCAGCTGCGTGAGGTACGCGCGCAGGAACATCACACGGTCGGAGTCGTAGACGCGCCCGTCCGCGGTGAGGACGTCGGAGGCGGCGCATCCGTTCTCTGTGATGTAGATGGATTGCGCGCCCCAGATGGACTGCATGTGACGCGGTGCCCAATACAGGACTTCGGGGTCGAACACGTGCCAGCTCGACAGCATCTTCGGATGCGACGCGTTGATGGGGACGTCGCGGTAGCCGGGCGCTTCGTCGGCGGGTTCGATGTACCAGCCGGGCCTGTAGACGTTGATGCCGACGAAGTCCAGGGGTGAGGCGATGATGGCGAGCTCGTCATCGGTGAAGGTCGGGGTCGTGCCGCCCGCCGATGCGAGGTAGTCGTCGGTGTAGCGGCCCTCCATCATGACGGTCATGAATCCGGCGTTGCGCTCGCGGGTGGCGGCTTCGGCGGCCCGCACGTGCTCGGGTGTGTCGAGGACCGGAACCGCGACGCGGATGTTCTCGGCGAAGCCGACCTTCGTGCCTTCCGGACCTTGCGCGCGGATCGCCTGGACCGCGAGCCCGTAGCCGAGAACGGCATGATGGCGCACCTGCTTGAGCTCGGCATCCGAAACGGATACGGCCGGTGCGGCGCCGAGGTGGATCGTCTTGCCGCCGCCGACCTGCACATCGACGCCCTGGTAGCCGGCTTCGACGAATGAGGCGAATTCGTTGATGGTGAAGTAGTGCCTCACGCGGTCGCCGAGCTGCTCGGCGACGAAGCCGGCGTAGTCGGCGAACGCCTTGGCGGTCTCCTTGCTCCGCCAGCCGCCGTGCGCGTCCTCCAGCGTCTGGGGGAGATCCCAGTGGTAGAGGGTCGCGAACGGCTCGATCCCGGCGGCGAGAAGCTCGTCGACGAGCCGGTTGTAGAAGTCTCGAGACGCCTTTGCCGTCCTCGTTCCACGCCCCCTCGATCTGATAAGCGGATGTCGCGACACCCCACGTGAACCCGTCCGGGAATTTCCGATCGGCACTCATGTCAACCTCCGTTGCCCGTGGTCTGCGATGGGCGGAAGGCCGCGAGTCGGCTTGCCGAGGCGAGTCGGCTGATCGACCAATTCCTCAGCATGGCCCTGCGATCAGGCTTCGGCAAGGGGGCAGGCGACTCGTACGTGCGGTCGCCGGAATATTCGACCGCCGCATCGCATTGTCGATAATGGGAGGAGTCCTCCGAGGACTCACCCCTCGACGGCAGTCGGCGCGCACCGTCTCTCACGAGGATCGGGCCGTCCTGATCGGGCCATCCGCTCTCGACGAGCGGCCATCTCCACGCGTGAGAGCGGGCGCGCCACGCTGTCACTTCGGGCCCCATCGTCTAGCGGTCAGGACACTGCCCTCTCACGGCAGCAGCGCGGGTTCGAGTCCCGCTGGGGTCACGATCACCGACTCGGCCGGGTTGCTCTGCTGGTAGGGGCGACTGCGCTTTCACCGCAGGTACGACGCGGGTTCGATTCCCGTCCCGGTCACGACTCGCTCACCGCGAGCACCGTCCGCAACCGCACACCACGTGAAAGGAGTGACACCATGGCCCACGTCATCACCCTGCCCCGAGAGTTCTTCGGGCGAGCCACGGCCCGCCGGCTGGCGGCCGGCATCAACGACACCGATATCGCGCTGGACGCGGGCAGTGTCCTCCGCCACAACACCCCCGCCCTGGACGAACTGGTCAAGCAGCTCCTCAACGCCGACGTCGAGCGCGTCGTGACGGTGAACGCGAGCCCCACGTTCCAGCGGGCGCTGCAGGTCATCCACCGCGCCCGCACCCGGCCCGAGCGCACGTTCCTGCTCACATTCCGCGACGTGCCCGCCGAGGCGCTGCTGCGCGCCGTGTGAGTCCGGGATGACAACAGACGAAGAGGGGCGGATGCCGCGGCATCCGCCCCCTCTTCACGTCTCCGCGCTCGCGTTAGTTGCGATTCGGATTCGTCGCGGCACCGTCGAGCCACAGCGTGTCGGACTCGTCGCGGTGGACTCCGTCGGTGCCGACGTGCTTCGTGGGGATCTGCGGGCCCTTCGTGATGACGTGCACGAGCGCCATCGCGTGCCCGCGACCGAGGCCGTAGTCGGCCGCGAGCCACTCGATGATCGGCGTCGCCTTCGAGTCGGGGCCGAAGCCCTTCTCGGTGGCGATGTCGACGAGCTGGCGGGGCGTGAGCCCGGTCTTCTTCTCGATCGTGTCGAGGTAGGCCTGGAATGACATGGGTTCCTCCGTGGTGTGTGAGTGGTGCCGGGGGTGGTGCGGGCTTACTCTTCTTCGGCCCAGGTCTGGATGATGACGTCGGATGCGTGGATGCAGAGCACGCGCAGGCGGTCCTCGCCCACGTTCTCGAAGCGGTGCCACACACCGGCCGGGCCCGTGACCGTGTCGCCCTCTCGGGCGATCAGCTTGCGGTCGCCGATCGTGATCTCGGCGGTGCCGGCCAACACGACCCACGTCTCGGTGTAGGGGTGCCAGTGCAGGCCGGGGCCTTCGCCGGGCTCGTTGTCGACGAAGAAGTACGAGATGCCGGCGCCGTGATCGCGGCCGACGAACCGGCGCGTGCGCCTCGTGCCGACGCGCAGGGCCTCGGCGGGGATGATCTCCTCGGTGCCGGCGGGTGCGTGCATCGCGGGGGACATGGTGATCTCTGCGGCGTTCATCTGATGTCTCGATTCCTTGCGGTGGTTTCGATGTGTAGAGACTGCCGCCGCGGCATCCGCCACCGTAGTCTTTCGATGTGAGTCGAAACTTCGTCGTGTTCCGGCTGGCCGCCGATGACATCTCGGCGATCCGCTTCGGGGTGTCGCCGAGGCACGAGCTGTGCCACGCCGTGCGGGTGCTGCAGCGGCCGGCGGAGCATCCGCTGCAATGGGGCTGGTTGCGCAGCGTTCGCTCGAAGGTGCCGCGCGAAGCGTTCGAGCTCTTCGCGGTGCTCGTGCGCGAGCGCGGATACTTCCCCGACTTCCTCACGACGACGCCGACATGGGACCTCGAGCCCGCCGATGAGGCCGAACGCCTGCGGGACGTACCCGACGAGCTCATGCGCGTCGACCTCGGAAAGGTCGCGGTGCGCTCGGAGGGGTCGCGGCGGCGGGCCGTCGAGGCGATGCTCGACAACATCCCGCGCGCCCGCGCGATGATCGCCGACGCGTGGCTCGAACTGTGGACGGCGCTTCTCGAGCCGGTGTGGCCGCAGCTCGAGCGCATGCTGCGTGCCGACATCGCCGTCCGTTCGCGTCGCGTCGCGACCGAGGGGCTCGCGAGCATGGTCGGAGGGCTCCATCGCACGGTCGACTGGAGCGCGGGCGGATTGCGCGTCGAGCTCGGATTCCATTCCGAAGTGCTCGACTGCCGCGGATCCGGCATCGTCCTCGTGCCGTCGGTGTTCGCCCAGCAGGGTTGCGCGGTGCTGACCGAACCGCCCGCGCAGCCGACGCTCTTCTATCCGGCGCAGGGCGTGACAGAGAGGTGGGCGGCGGATGCCACGGCCCGCGACGATGCGCTCGCGGCGCTTCTCGGACCGGCGCGCGCCGGCATCCTGCTCACGGCGCACGAGTCGCGTACGACATCGCAGATCGCCGCCGACGCGGGGCTCGCACTCTCGACCGCGTCGCACCACCTTACAGTGCTGCGCGTCGCCGGTCTCATCGCTAGCCGGCGCGATGGACATCGCGTGCTGCACCTGCGCACTCCGCTCGGCGAGGCGCTCGTGGGCGCCGGGCTCTGACACCCCTCCTCGCGTCGGAAGGGATTCTTCCCGGTGCGGCGTCGCTGCGCCGAGCGTCCGGCATCTCAGCGCTGTTTCGCGTGGTCGGGAATACCGAGGGCGGGAGCGCGTTGAACTTGATACGAATCTGCTCAAGTTTGTAAACTTGACAGCGCAAGACTCAAGTCCAGGAGACCGATTAATGCCTGAAGACACCACTCCCACCGGCGGCTCGTTCGACGAGTTCCTCGCGCGGTACCTCGCGGGTGAGCGGGCACGCGCGGAGCGGTCGATCGACCTCAGCCGCTTCTTGAGCGCACGCACGCAGGAGATCCTGCAGCGCGCGGGTCAGTACGCGCTCTCGCGCGGTCAGCGTGAGTTGGACGCTCTGCACGTGCTGCGCGTGATCGTGGGGGAGTCTCCCGCGCGCGACGCCGTCGAGCGCATCGGCGCAGACCCGCGCGCGATCGCTCGCGCTGCGGACGACCGACTTCCCGCCGCCGGGGCCCCGGCCGACGTCGACGGCGCCGTCGTGACTCCGTCCGTTCAGCGCGCGCTGTTCCACGCGTTCCAGGTCGCCCGTTCGTCCGGCTCGACGTACGTCGACCCCGAGCACCTCTTCTTCGCCCTCGTCCTCGCGCAGGACACTCCGGCCGGCCGCGTGCTGGCCGACGCCGGCGTGACGGCCGAGGCCCTCACGCAGGGCGTCCGCGAGACGGTCGCCCCGAACGGCGCGCCTGCCGGCGACGAGCAGGAGGATGAGGCATCCGAGACGCCCATGCTCGACAAGTACGGCACCGACCTCACCGCGCTCGCCGCGGCGGGCGAGCTCGACCCGGTCATCGGCCGTGCCGATGAGATCGAGCAGACCATCGAGATCCTCAGCCGACGCACCAAGAACAACCCGGTGTTGATCGGCGAGGCGGGCGTCGGCAAGACCGCGATCGTCGAGGGCCTCGCGGCCGCGATCGTGGCGGATGCCGTGCCCGAGCAGCTGCGCGGCAAGCGCGTCATCGCGCTCGACCTTCCGGCGATGCTCGCCGGCACGCGGTTCCGCGGCGACTTCGAGGAGCGCCTCACCAAGACGATGGACGAGATCGCCTCGCTCAAGGGCGAGTTGATCGTGTTCGTCGACGAGGTGCACACGGTCGTCGGCGCAGGCGCAGGCGGCGAGGGCGCGATGGACGCGGGCAACATCCTCAAGCCCCGCCTCGCGCGCGGCGAGCTGCACCTCGTGGGTGCGACCACGCTCAAGGAGTACCGCGTGATCGAGAAGGATCCCGCGCTGGAGCGCCGCTTCCAGCCCGTGAAGGTCGGCGAGCCCTCGATCGAGGATGCGGTGCTGATCCTGCACGGCCTCAAGCCCGCGTACGAGGAGCACCACGCCGTCACCTACACCGACGAGGCGCTGCGCGCCGCCGTCGAGCTGAGCGACCGGTACCTCACCGAGCGCGTACTGCCAGACAAGGCGATCGACCTCATCGACCAGGCGGGCGCACGGCTGCGTCTGCGCCTCGGCGCCAAGGTCGACGTGTCGGAGCTCATGGAGCGTCTGGCGGCGCTCGAGGCCGACAAGAACGCGGCCGTCTCGGCGGAGCACTACGAGGAGGCCTCGCGCATCCGCGATGAGATCGCGGCGGTGCAGGCCAAGATCGAGGAGGCGACGACGACCGGCGGCGGTGGTCTCGAGGCTGTCGTCGACGAGGCCGAGATCGCCGCTGTGATCAGCCGTGCGACCGGGATCCCCGTGAGCCGACTCACCGAGACCGAGCGCGAGCGCCTGGCGAACCTCGAGGCCGAGCTGCACGAGCGGGTCATCGGGCAGGACGAGGCCGTCGCCGCCGTCGCGAAGGCCGTGCGCCGCAACCGCACGGGCATGGGCGACGCGCGTCGTCCGGTCGGATCGTTCCTGTTCCTCGGCCCCACCGGCGTCGGTAAGACCGAGCTGGCAAAGGCCCTCGCGGCATCGCTGTTCGACGACGAGGGCGCCGTGATCCGCTTCGACATGAGCGAGTTCGGCGAGCGCCACACGGTGTCGCGCCTGGTCGGCGCCCCTCCGGGGTACGTCGGCTACGACGAGGCCGGTCAGCTCACCGAGCGCGTGCGTCGCAACCCGTACTCGATCATCCTGTTCGACGAGATCGAGAAGGCGCACCCCGACGTGTTCAACCTGCTCCTGCAGGTGCTCGACGACGGGCGCCTGACCGACGGTCAGGGGCGCACGGTCGACTTCCGCAACACGGTCGTGGTCATGACGTCCAACCTCGGCAGCGAGTTCCTCGCGTCGCGCGCCGGCGCGATCGGGTTCGTCGCCGACGGCGGCGGTGAGACCGGGTTCGGCTCCGAGAAGGATCTGCGCGACCGCGTGTTCGCGAAGCTCCGCGAGTCGATGCGACCCGAGTTCCTCAACCGCATCGATGAGATCGTGCTGTTCCGCAAGCTCGACCGCGAGCAGCTGCGCGAGATCGTGGCGCTCATGATCCGCGCGACCGCCGACCGCCTCGCGCGTCGCGAGGTCACGATCGACGTGACGGATGCCGCGGTGGACTGGCTCGCCGAGCACGGGTACGAGCCCGAGTACGGCGCCCGCCCGCTCCGGCGCCTGATCCAGCGCGAGGTCGACGACCGCGTCGCCGACCTGTTCGTGACGGGCGCGCTCGTCGACGGCGGGTCCGTGACGGTCGACGTGGCGGGCGATCAACTCTCCGTGACGTCGGACACGGCGGTGCCGCAGGCCGCGTAAGGCCGTCCGACACAGGTTCCCGCTCGCAGCGGAACGAGGCCGCCACCCACTCCGGGTGGCGGCCTTCGTCGCATCCGGACGATCTTGCACATCGAGCAGGAATCGAGAAGTGTGCGACGAGCCACCCGCGTAGCGTCGCCGGTATGAACACGACGGACAGCACGACCATCACCTCCATCGATGCGGTGACTCTCGAAGCGCCCGACCCCGAAGCGGCTGCCGCGTTCTACCGGACCGCATTCGGCCTCGACTCGCAGGTGCGCACCCGCGCGGCGCAGTCGGAGACGGGCGGATTCCGCGGCTTCACACTGTCGCTCGTCACGGCTCAGCCGGCGAACGTGCAGGCGCTCTTCGACGCCGCCGTCGCGGCCGGGGCGACGGTCGTGAAGCCGACCGAGAAGTCGCTTTGGGGCTTCGGCGGAGTCGTGCAGGCGCCGGACGGCGCCATCTGGAACCTCGCGAGCTCGACGAAGAAGGACTCCGCACCGGCGACGCGCGAGTTCGAGAGCATCGTGCTGCTGCTCGGGGCCGACGACGTCTCGGCGAGCAAGAAGTTCTACACCGCACGCGGTCTGTCGGTCGCGAAGGGCTTCGGCAGCTACGTCGACTTCGCGCTGCCCTCGAGCCGCATCGGTCTCGGCCTCTACAAGCGGCGTGCGCTCGCGAAGTCGGTCGACGTCGATCCCGCGGGAACGGGTTCGCACCGCTTGCTCATCCACTCCGACGGCGGATCGTTCACCGACCCTGACGGCTTCGAGTGGGCGCCGTCGTCCGCGGGGTGAGGCCGCCCCCGCCCCGGGTGGCGGGGCTTGCCGCATCCGGGGCATGCTCGAAGCATGCCTGAAGCTCTCGTCTCGATCGGCGTCGCCGCGGCCCTCGGCCCCGACACGATCGCCGCGATCGCCCCCGCCGTGGAATCGGCGGGGTTCCACGCCCTCTGGGTCAACGACACTCCGGGCGCCGACGCGCTCGCGGCGCTCGCGGCGGCGGCAGCCGTCACCGACCGGCTCACTCTCGCGACCGGCGTCGTGCCGATGGACCGCCGCCCGCCCGAGTCGATCGCCGACGCGGTGCGTGCGCTCCCGCAGGACCGGCTCGTGCTGGGCATCGGGTCGGGCGCAGCGCGCTCCGGCGTGCTCGCGCTCATGCGCGAGTCTGTGCGGCGACTGCGCGAGGTGACGTCGGCGCGCGTGCTCATCGGGGCGCTGGGGCCACGGATGCGCCGCCTCGGCGCCGCGGAGGCGGACGGCGTGCTGCTGAGCTGGCTCACTCCCGAAGCCGCGAAGGCGCAGGCGGCCGAGGCGCACGCCGCCGGTCCGGCCGCGCAGGCCTCGCTGTATGTCCGTGCGGCGCTCGACCCCGATGCCGTGCAGCGGCTCGAGGAGGAGGCGGGGCGCTACGGGGCGTTCCCGCAGTACCGGGCGAACTTCGAGCGCCTCGGAATCGCGCCGGGTGCGACCGTCCTGCGCCCGGACGACTTCGGGCGCGGCATCCGCGAATACCGATCGGCCGTCGACGAGGTCGTGTTGCGCGCGATCGTCGCGGAAGACGACGTCGCGGCCTACACGCGGTTCATCGAGACGGCGGCGTCGAGCGTCTGACAAGGTGCCCGAACCGACTCTCGGGCGTTGGGCGGCGCGATCCGGTACGAGGGCAGTCCGCGGCGGCGGATGAGCCACTCGGCGACGAGGAGGTTGGGGATCCACGCCAGGAACGGCACCACACCGTAGGCGTTGTCGAACGCCGCCTCGAAGTCGAAGCCGTCAGGGCCGGCGAACGGGATCTGCGCGAAGATGAGGGCGAACAGCCAGAGCCGCAGCGTCACCGCGCTGTAGGTGACGGCGAAGGTGCGCATCATCCACGCGCGGTGGTTCGCGACGTCGCCGCGCCGGATCGCGCGGTACGCGCGCCATCCGGCGTACAGCCACACCATTCCCAGCCCGCCGAACCCGAAGAGGCCCACGAGACCCGCGGAGTTGAACGGCGCGATGACGAGGGCTCCGACGGCGCCGACCGCGAGGCCGACGAGCGCGACGCGGCCGATCCAGCGGTGCACCTTCGGAGCGCGTTCGCGCAGCATCCGCACGAACTGCAGCGGCATCAGTGCGAGCGCGACGCCTCCGCCGACGATGTGCGCGTAGAAGCCGCCGACGACGACGGGGGACTGGGTCGCGTAGTGGTCCGCGAGACCCGCGGTTCCTCCACCTGTCTCGGCGAGATCGGAGAGTGCGGCTGTGAGGTACGGGACCACCGCGTAGGCGACGATCGCGAGTGACGAGAGCAGCACCCAGGTCCATCCGATGCGGGTGCCGAGTCGACCGGGGCTCGGTGAGGGGCCGGTCGAGGCGGGTCGGGTCGTGGTCGCGACCCCGTTGTGCACGCTCATGCGCTCAAGCTAGGACCGGCGTGCGGCCGGGGCGATGCCGCCAGCCCCCGAATCGACCGGGGGGTGACCCCCGCATCCGGCGATGTCGCGGATGTCGGCGATCGGCGGCAGAGTAGCCGCATGACCCGCGTCGGCGCCATCTTCAGTCCGTACCCGAACCCGCCCGAAGCCTTCCGCGCCGCGGTCGAAGCCGCCGAGGAGGCGGGCGTTCCCGAGCTCTGGATCTGGGAGGACTGCTTCCGCCAGTCGGCGTTCGCGACGGCATCCGCCGCTCTCGCGTGGACGGAGCGGCTGCGCATCGGGATCGGCATCGCGCCCATGCCGTTGCGCAACGTCGCGGCGACCGCGATGGAGATAGCGACGATCGAGCGCATGTGCCCGGGGCGGCTTCTGCCGGGCGTCGGGCACGGCGTGCTGCCGTGGATGGCGCAGGTCGGCGCGCGGGCCGCGTCGCCGCTGACGCTCATGCGAGAGTACGTGCCCGCGCTGCGCGCACTGCTCGCCGGCGAAGAGGTCACGGTGGACGGGCGCTATGTGACGCTCGACCACGTGCGGCTCGACTGGCCGCCCGCCGCCGCGCCGCGCGTGTACTGCGCCGCCGAGGGGCCGAAGACGCTGCGGCTCGCGGGAGCCGTCGCCGACGGCGTGCTCCTCAACAGCGGGTACGCGCCCGATGCGATCGCGCGCTCGGTCGAGGCGGTGCGAGCAGGTCACGCCGAAGCGGGGCGCGATGACCGGTTCGACGTCGCGGCGTACGTCGTCGCCGCATTCGAGCCGGACGCCGCAGCCCGCGCCGCCGCCGAGGTGGAGGAGATCTCGCCGGGCTCGGATCCGCGTGCCGCGGTGCTCGCGGGCGCGCCGGATGAGGTCGCGGCCGAGATCGCTCGCTTCGCCGACGCCGGGATCGACGACATCGTGTTGCTGCCGCCGCGCGAGGAGCCCGACCTCGCGGCCTACTTCCGAAACGTCGGCGAGGTGGCGCGGCTGATCGCGTGATCCCGGGGAGCGCGCGGTGAGCGCCGACCGTGTCGGACGGCGGTGCGAGAATGCGGGGATGCTGCTGTCCCAGGTGGTCGACACCGTCGACGCGGTCGCCGCGACGCGCTCGCGACTCGCCAAGATCGACGCACTCGCGACGCTTCTGGGCGGGCTGACGCCCGACGAGCTGCCCATCGCGGTGGGCTTGCTGACGGCGAGTCCCCGCCAGGGGCGACTGGGCGTCGGATGGCGTGGGTTCGCGAACCTCGCGGTCGAGCACGCCACCGGGCCGACGCTCACGGTGCGCGATGTCGACGCCGCATTCGAGACGCTCGCGAGGACCGCCGGAGCGGGCTCGGTCGCCGCGCGGCGCGATGCCCTCGAGGCGCTCGCGCGGCGGGCGACCGAGCGCGAGTGGGACTTGCTCGTGCGGGTCGTGCTCGGTGAGCTGCGCACGGGAGCGCTCGAGGGAGTGCTCCTCGATGCGATTGCGAAGGCGTCGGATCGTCCTGCGGCGGCCGTGCGACGGGCCGCGATGCTGGCGGGCGATCTCGGCGAGACCGCCCGCATCGCCCTCGCCGAGCCGCCCGCCGCCCTCGACGCGGTCGGGCTGCGCGTCGGACGCCCCGTGCTGCCGATGCTCGCCTCCACCGCGGCGTCGGCGGCCGAAGCCGTTGAGACGGTGGGTGAGGCATCCGTCGAATACAAGCTCGACGGCGCCCGCATCCAGGTGCACCGTGACGGCGACGACGTGCGCGTGTTCACGCGCAACCTCGCCGACATCACGCACCGCGTGCCCGAGATCGTCGAGACGGTGCGGTCGCTGCCCGCCGAGCGGCTCATCCTCGACGGCGAGACGCTCTCGCTCGACGAGGACGGAGGGCCGCGGCTCTTCCAAGACACGATGGCGCGGTTCGGCTCCGAGACGGCGCCGCAGTTCGTGCTGCGCCCGTGGTTCTTCGACGTGCTGCACGCGGACGGCCGCGACCTCATCGACGAGCCTCTCGTCGATCGGCAGAGGGTGCTCGAGCAGGTCGCGGGGCGGTGGCGGATCCCCGGCACCGTCACCGCCGATCCGGCGGCGGCCGACGAGCTCTCGCGCGAGGCGCTCGCCGCCGGCCACGAGGGCGTCGTCGTGAAGGCCATCGACTCGCCGTATGCGGCCGGCCGCCGCGGCAAGAGCTGGATCAAAGTCAAACCCGTGCTCACCTACGACCTCGTCGTGCTCGCCGTCGAGTGGGGGTCCGGCAGACGCACGGGGCAGCTGTCGAATCTGCACCTCGGTGCGTACGACCCTGAGGGGGAGTTCGGGCCCGAGGGCGGGTTCGTCATGGTCGGCAAGACCTTCAAGGGACTCACCGACGAACTGCTGCGGTGGCAGACGGAGTACTTCCCGACGATCGAGACGCATCGCTCGGCGTACGCGGTGCACGTGCATCCGGTCACCGTCGTCGAGATCGCGATCGACGGCGTCCAGAGGTCGCCGCGCTACCCGGGCGGGATCGCGCTGCGCTTCGCGCGCGTCAAGGCGTACCGGCCGGACAAGAACCCGACCGAGGCCGACACGATCCAGACGCTGCGCTCGCTGCTGCGCTGACCCGGATGAGCCCCCGCGGCGAGGTCAGCGCGCCCGCTCCTCGTGGATGGGCACGTGCGGGATGGCCATGCACGCGAAGAGCATCGCGACCGACACGATCGCGACGCCGATGTACACCCCGATTGCACCCGCCTGCACGGCGGCCGCGGTCTCGTGACCGCCGCGATCGTCGATGAGGCTGTTCGCGACCGCGCCGAACACCGCCACTCCGAGCGAACTGCCGATGGAGCGCGCGAGGGCGTTGGTGCCCGACACGACGCCGCGCTGACGCAGCTCGACGGAGGACTGGGCGGCGATGAGCGACGGGTTCGCGACGAATCCGAGCCCGAAGCCGACGATGAAGCATCCGACGCCCGTCAGCAGGGCCGACGGGGTGAACGCGAAGCCCGCGAGCCACACGGCGCCCGCGATCACGATGCTCGAGCCGACGAGTGTCGTCGAGCGGAACCCGATCCGGAGGTACACGTTCCCCGCGAGCGCTCCGCTGATGGGCCACCCGATCATGAGGCCCGCGACCGCGAGCCCCGCCACGATCGGCGACGCGCCCGTCGTCGCCTCGAGGAACGTCGGCGTGTACGAGACGAGGCCGATGAGCACGACGCCGATGAGCAGCCCGACGAGCGCGGTCGCGCTCACGAGGCGACTGCGGAAGACCCACGGGGCGAGGATCGGATCGTCGGCGCTTCGCTCGACGAGCACGAACGCGATGAGCAGCGCGAATCCGCCGCCGAGCACGGCGAACGACTGCCAAGACAGCCAATCCCAGTCGACGCCCCCCTCGAGCACGCCGAGCACGAGCAGCACGAGCGCGGCCGTCAGCAGCACCGCGCCCGCGTAGTCGATGCGTCGGCGGTGGCGTTCGAACGCGGGACGGTAGTTGCGCCACAGCAGGAAGAGCGCGAACAGACCGAGGGGCAGGTTGATCCAGAAGATCCACCGCCACGACGCGAACTGCGCGAGCACACCACCGAGAGTCGGCCCCACAACCGCTGAGATCGCCCACACGCTCGACAGGTACGCCTGCGCGCGGGCGCGTTCGCGGACCGTGTAGATGTCACCCGCGATCGTGAGGACCGTCGGCATGATCGCGCCCGCGCCGATGCCCTGGAGGCCTCGGAAGGCGATGAGCGTCGGCATGTCCCACGCCGTCGCACACAGCACCGAGCCCACGAGGAAGACGCCGACGCCGACGAGCATGATGGGCTTGCGCCCGAACGTGTCGGCGAGCTTCGCGTACACCGGGACCGTCGCCGCCTGCGCGAGCAGATAGATCGAGAAAAGCCAGGGGAACTGCGCGAACCCGCCCAGGTCGCGCACGATCGTCGGCACCGCGGTCGAGAGGATCGTCGAGTCGATCGCGATGAGGAACATCGACAGCATGAGCGCGAGCAGGATGGGCCCGCGTTCGGATCGCAGCCCGATGTCGCTCATCGAGAATCAGGCAACCACACGGAAGGGGGCGTCGCGCAACCGGACCCGCTGAGTGGGGCGTGCACGGAGCATCCGTCGGTTCGCCGTCGCTTTCGTGCCGGCGGCTTCCGAGATCAGGACATCTGGCGGATGCAGGCGAAAGCGACGCCGATCGTCCTGTGTGCGCCAGATGTCCTGATCCGGGCGAGGGGCGCGCGGGCGCCGGGGCCGCGCGGGTGGCGGGGCCGCGGGGGCGGCGGGGCCGCGGCGGCGGCCGGGCGAGGGGCGGTGGCGCGCGCGACAATGGAGCCCATGCGCATCGTCGTGCTCACCGGTGCCGGCATCTCGGCCGAGAGCGGAGTTCCGACGTTCCGGGACGCCGGGGGACTGTGGGAGGGCCACCGTGTCGAAGACGTCGCGACTCCGGAGGCGTTCGAGCGAGACCCCGACACGGTGCAGGCGTTCTACGACGCGCGGCGGCGGGCCGCCGCATCCGTCGAGCCCAATGCCGCTCATCGCGCCCTCGCGCGCCTCGAAGGAGCGCTCGGCGACGACGTGCTCGTGGTGACCCAGAACGTCGACGACCTGCACGAGCGTGCGGGAACCCGGAACCTCGTGCACATGCACGGCGAGCTCAACCGCGCGCTGTGCACCGAATGCGGAGCGCGGCCGGAGTGGCGCGAGGACCTCCTCCATCGGCCGCCGTGCCCCGCGTGCGGGGAACGGGCGCTGCGACCCGACGTCGTGTGGTTCGGCGAGATGCCGTACGACCTCGACCGCATCGAGCGGGCGGTCGTCGCGTGCGATGTGTTCGTCTCGATCGGGACGTCGGGGAGCGTGTACCCCGCCGCCGGGTACGCGGCGCTCGCCTCGGCGTTCGGCGCGCGAACGGTCGAGCTCAACCTGGAGGCGACCGACGGGCTCATCCCGTTCGACGTCGCACGCAAGGGGCCTGCGAGCGTGCTCGTGCCCGCATGGGTCGACGAGGTGCTCGCGGTCGCCGAGTGATGACGCCTGCGAAGGGCGCCGCAGAGATGCGACAGGCGCCGGTCGAGTCGACCGACGCCTGTCGCGGAGCGCGCGCGGAGGCCCGGGCTAGGTTCGCGCTCCGCCCGACCGCAGACGCGAGACCGCGTCGACGGTCGCGGCCAGGATCAGCACGCCGCCCGTGACGAGGAGGTTGACGCCCGCCGGGAGGCGCAGCAGCGCGAGACCGTTCGTGATCGTCGCGATCACGAGCGCGCCGATGGCCGCGTGCATGAGGCGTCCGCGCCCGCCGAAGAGGCTGACGCCGCCGACGACCGCCGCCGCCACACCCGACAGGACGATGTCACGACCCACCGTTGCGTCGACCGAGCCCACGCGCGCGACGCTCAGGAGCGCAGAGAGCACCGCGAGGCTCGAACAGATGACGAACGCCCACCACTTGATCCAGCGCACTTTGACGCCGGAGCGGCGAGCCGCCTCGGCATTGCCGCCGATCGCGTAGATGTAGCGGCCGAACCTCGTGCGGTCGAGCACGAACGTGCCGATCCACAGGATCGCCAGCACGAGGGGGACGACGATCGGCACGCCCGACACCTCGACGACGGACTGGCCGCGGTTCTGGTTGAGCACGTACACGACGATGCCGCCGATGATCGCGATGCTCGCGAGCTTGATCCACACGAGCGAGATCGCGCGGTTCGGCACTCCCGCGCGCGTGCGGCGCGCGCGGTCCCAGAACGACGTGCCGGCCGAGATCGCGAGCATGATCGCGAGCATGAGCCACCCGCCCCATACCGGCAGGTTGCCGTTCTGGATGGCGATGAGCTCAGGGACCTGCAGGCGGTACAGGCCGCCGGGGCCGATGATGACGAGCGCGAGTCCCTGGAAGCCGAGGAACAGGCCCAATGTCACGACGAAGGATGGAATCCCGACTCTCGCGACGAAGAAGCCTATGAAGGCGCCGGTGAGGAACCCGAAGCCGAACCCGATGATGAGCGCGAGCGGCCACGCGATGCCCACGACGGCGTTGAGCACGACGAACAGCGCCATGCCGACGCCGCCCGTGACGCCGGCCGACAGGTCGATCTCTCCCAGCAGCAGCACGAACACGAGCGCCATGCCGAGCACGACGAGCGTCGCCGCCTGGTTCAGCAGGTTCGCGAAGTTGCGCTCGGTGAGGAAGAACGGGCTCAGGAACGAGAAGAGGACGCCGAGCACGAGGAGTCCGGCGACGGCCGGAAGGGCGCCCATGTCGCCGCTGCGCACGCGCTGCCACCATGCCTGCACCTGATCGCCGAGGCCGCCCTCGACGCCGCTTCCGATGAGGTCCGCGGCGACGGGATCCGGCGCGGCTTCAGTACGAGTCGCGTTGCTGCTCATCACACGTCCCCTTCGGTGTTGATGCTCGACGTCTCGATGATGTCGACGCCTCCCATGGTCTTCGTGCCGGTGATGTACCCGACGACCTCGTCGCGCGTCGTCTCGCTCGTCGGCACCTGGGCGACCATCTGCCCGAGATACAGCACGGCGATGTCGTCGGCGACGGCGAAGACGTCGGCCAGGTTGTGGCTGATGAGGATCACGGCCACGCCCTGGTCCGAGAGGCGGCGCACGAGGTTGAGCACCTGCTCGGTCTGCGCGACGCCGAGGGCCGCGGTCGGCTCGTCGAGGATCACGACGCGCGCCTTCTTCAGCACGGCGCGTGCGATCGCGACGGTCTGACGCTGACCGCCCGAGAGCGAAGACACCTTCTGGCGCACCGACTTGACCGTGCGGACGGAGAGCGATCGCAAGGTGTCGGATGCCTCGCGCTCCATGACACCCTCGTCGAAGGTGCCGAACGAGAGCTCCTCGCGTCCGAGGAACATGTTCTGCACGATGTCGAGGTTGTCGCACAGTGCGAGGTCCTGGTACACGACCTCGATGCCGAGTTCGGCGGCGGCGCGGGGGGTGTGCAGATCGCGGTGCTCGCCGTCGATGCGCACCTCGCCCTCGTCGTACGGCTGGACGCCGGCGAGGCCCTTGATGAGCGTGGACTTTCCGGCACCGTTGTCGCCGACGAGGGCGGTGACCTTGCCGGGGTAGACCTTGAGATCGACCCCCTTGAGGACGTTGACGGGGCCGAACGATTTCTTGACGCCGATCAGTTCGATGATCGGCTCAGTCGCGGTGAGGGTCTGGGACATACTCGCTTCCTTGCGGTGTCGGACTCAGCGCGCGAGGGGCGCCGCGCCTCGTTGACGCGACGCCCCCGCGGCTTCTGACCGTTACGTTACGGCGTGACTCCGAACTCTTCACAGGCCGCCATGACGTCGGGCGTGCAGACGTCGTCGTACGCTGCGTCGCCCGCGGCGATGACGTCCTTGACCTCGTTCGGGCCGACGAGCAGCGGCGTCACCTGGACGTACGGCGTGCCGTCCTCGAGCTCGGCTTCGGTCTCGACCGTCTCGCCGCTCAGCAGAGCGATCGCGACCTCGACGGCGGCCTCGGCCTCGTCCTTGACGGGCTTGTAGACCGTGGCGGTCTGCCATCCGAGGAGGATGTTCTGCAGACCCGCGACGTTCGCGTCCTGGCCGGACACGGCCACGCCCTGGAGGTTGTTGTCCTGGAGGACCTTGATGACACCCGCGGCGTTCGTGTCGTTCGCCGCCCAGACGCCGTGGACAACGCCGTTCAGGCTCGTGAGGGCCTGCTCGAAGTTGGTCTGCGACTTGGCCTGGTCCCATGCCCCGGGCGGCTCGGCGGCCGGCGTGATGCCCGCCTCCGACAGCACCTCGTCGGCGCCGTCGTGGAACATCTTGGCGTTGCCGTCGGTCGGGTCGCCGCCGATGTAGACCACGACGGCCTCGGCGGGGTCGACGCCCGCGGCCTCGAGGCCGTTGAGCACCGTCTGACCCTGCAGGCGGCCGACCTCGACGTTGTCGAACGACACGTAGTAGTCGGCCCCGGCGAACGGACGGTCGTAGGCGATGACCGGGATGCCCTCGGCCTTGGCCTTGGCGGCCACGGCCTCGGCGGCGCCCTGGTAGTCGACGAGCAGCATCACGCCGCAGCCCTGCGTGAGCTGCTGGTCGGCGATCGTGGAGAACTTGTTGACGTCGCCCTGCGCGTTCTGGATGTCGACCTCGAACCCGGCCCCTTCCAGACCCTCCTGGAGGTACTTGCGGTCGAAGTTCTCCCAGCGGGGCGACGACGCGGCGTCGGGCAGGATCACGCACGCACGGCCCGCGGCGTCGCCGCCGCCGTCGCCGCCATCCGTGGGGGTGCCTCCGCCGCTGCCGGCACACGCCGTGAGCAGCAAGGCCGCCGCGCCGCTGAGAGCGGCTGCGGCGAGGAGTGATGACTTCTTCATCATTCGCCTTTCGTCGTTGAATTCGCGATCGCGAGGTTGGTGCAGTTCGCGCTGGGTCGATACTTCCGGGCCGACCCCTTGGCGTCAAGTCTTGAACATAACGCTTTTGCAACCGGCGAACGGCGTTCGGCGCGTGAATTCAGAAACGAAACGATTCGATGGCGGATGCGGGGCTCATGGGTTCAGGCGCGGCCCGTCGCGGCCCGCGTGCGACGCGAGATCGAGTCGACGATGACCGCCAGCACGAGCACTGCGCCGGTCACCATGAACTGCACCGACGAGTTCAGGCTCAGGAGCGTGAGACCCGACGAGATCGACTGGATCACGATGACGCCGAGCAGCGCGGCGAACGCGGTGCCGCGTCCTCCGAACAGCGACGCGCCCCCGATGATCGCCGCCGCGATCGCGTTGAGGTTGGTGTCGCCGCCACCCGAGCTCTGGTTCGCCGCGGCCAAGCGTGCGGCGGCGAGGATGCCGCCCACGGCCGCGAGGCTCGAGCACAGCGCGAACACCGACAGGTAGATGCGGTCGACCCGGATGCCGGCGCGCCGCGCCGCCTCGACCGAGCCGCCCACCGCGTAGACGGCGCGTCCCCATCGCGTGCGCGTGAGCACGATGTGCATCGCCACGACGAGGGCGACGAAGAACAGGAACATCACCGAGACGCCGCGCGCGAGGTTGAGGTACCACGCGGCCGCGAGGAGGACCACGAGGAGGGCGCCCGCGCGCAGCGCGATCTCGCGGTAGCTCTGACTCTCGAGGTTCGCCGCCGCACGGCGGCGCGCACGCCGGATGAGCGACCACGCGTACGCGGCGACCGAGAGGACGACCACCACGTACGAGGCCCACGCCGGCAGGAACCACTGCTGCGCGAACTCCACGATCCACGAGTCGAACGGCAGGTTGATCGAACCCGTCTCGCCGAGGACCCACAGCTGCAGCCCGAGGAACCCGAGGAGCCCCGCGAGCGTCACCACGAAACTCGGCAGCCCGAAGCGAGCGTGCAGCCAGCCGTAGAGGAGGCCCACGAGGCATCCGGTCGCCACCGCCGCCACGATGGCGACGATCAGCGGCCAGCGCAGCTGCACGAACCCGACCGCGAGGATTGCGGCTGCCAGCCCCGAGACCGACCCGACCGACAGGTCGATCTCGCCGAGCAGCAGCACGACGACGACCCCGAGCGAGATGATGCCGATCGACGCGCATTGCATCGTGAGGTCGACGAGGTTGCGGCTCGACAGGAACACCGGATTCACCGCCTGGAACACCGTCCAGATGACGACGAGTCCGACGATGACCGGGAGCGGCCCCAGATCGCCGCCGCGGATGCGCGCCCACAGGCGCTCGGCAGAGCCGCGCACCCCCGTGGCGTCGATCGCCTCGCCCGTCACGACGCGCCGCCCCGTCGCCGTCCGCGACGCGGTTCGCGCGAGGTCAGCGGGATGACGTCGGCGTCCGGACGGTCGTCGGTCCTTTCCGCCGGCGCGGGCGGAATGCGCCCTGTGGGCGTGCGGCGGGCGCCGGTGTTGTCGATCGCGCCCGTGATCGCGGCGATGAGCGTCTCGCTCGTGACATCCGCCGCGTTGTACTCGCCGTTGTTGCGACCGAGCCGCAGCACCACGATGCGGTCGGCGACCGCCATGACCTCGGCCATGTTGTGGCTGATGAGCACGACGCCGTGACCGCGTTCGCGCAGTCGCTCGATGAGGTTGAGCACCTCGGCCGTCTGCGCCACGCCGAGGGCCGCGGTCGGCTCGTCGAGGATCACGACGCGCGGCTCGCCGATGAGCGAGCGCGCGATCGCGACCGTCTGGCGCTGCCCGCCCGAGAGTGAGGCGACGGGAATGCGCACCGACGGGATCTTCGCGGCGAGCTCGCGCAGCAGCGCCCACGTGCGCTGCTCCATGTCGACCTCGTCGAGCTTGCCCTCGCTCACGAGCTCGCGGCCGAGCCACAGGTTCGCGACGACGTCGAGGTTGTCGCACAGCGCGAGGTCCTGGAAGACGGTCGCGATGCCGAGCTCCTGCGCGTCGGCGGGGCTCGAGATCGTGACCTCGTCGCCGTCGAACTCGATGGTTCCGGCATCCGGCGGATGCACCCCCGCCAGCACCTTCACGAGCGTCGACTTGCCCGCGCCGTTGTCGCCCACGAGCGCGACGACCTCGCCCTCGTTGACCCAGAAG
>NZ_DASRXZ010000127.1:0-21045 GCF_035687345.1 Microbacterium sp. | reverse complement strand
TGTCCCACGCCTTCACGCGCAGCGACACCGAGGAGACGTCCTTCGGAGACGAGATCGTCGCCGAGACCGCTCCTTCGCCCTTGCCCTTCTTCACGCGGACGGGCGTCCACGTCGCGCCGTCGTCGAACGACGACCACAGCTCCAGGCCCTCGATCCGACTGCCGGTCGAGCCGTCCTGGTGCGAGACCGTGAGCTTGAGGTCGCTCTTGCGGTCGTCGGTGTTGAGCGGGTCGAGCCCTTCGACGCCGTAGTCGATCTGCAGCAGCGGCAGCACGGTCGCACCGTCGGTCGTCGACGAGGGGAAGGTCCATTCGCTCGACACGGCCGTGGACTGGTTCCACCACTCGACGTCGCGCGACGTCTCCAGCAGCATCCGGTACACCGTCTCGTCGGCGGGCACGAGCCCCGACCCGTTCGCGTACTCGCTGTCGACGAGCAGCGTGTCGCCGGCCCAGAACCGGAACCGCGAGGTCGTGTCCTGGTCGGGACCCCACGACTGGGCGTGGCCGTCGTCATCGACCCGATAGGGCAGGTCGACGACGAGGACGTCGCCGTCGCGGAACACGGATGCCTCCTGCGGCGTCGCCGGCGACGGCCAGAAACCGCCGTGGTGTACCTGCGCCAGCATCGTCTCGGTCGTGCGCTGGCCGGGCTTGTAGGTCCGCGGTGCACCTGCGAACTCCGCCGGATACACGCCCAGGTACTCCGCGGGCTTGACCGTCCGGTGGAACGTGATGTCGGGGTGCGTCGAGTAATACACCGTGCGGTCGGGGAGCGGCCCCGTGAACAGGTACGGGAACCCGGTGTAGATGCCGCCGCCGATCATCGTGGCGTACTCGATCGTGCGGGCGCCATCGAGGAAGCCGCGCACGTCCAGGTCGACCTGCGCCGTGTTCCTGGCATCCGCGCGATAGGACAGGCTCTTCGGATCGCCTTCCTGGATGTAGCCGAGCGCGTACTGGTACCCGGGGTCCTTGCGCCCGTCGCCCGCGATCTTGGCCTTGCCGGTCTCGGCGAGCTCGACGAGCTCGAGACCGACATCGCGCGGCAGCGTGAGGGTCGGCAGCACCTTGTCGCTCATCGTGTTGAGGTGGCGGAAGTCCACCGACTCGAAGAACGCACCGGGCGTCGCGCCGTACACGATCACCGCGACCGCTCCCGCGTCGTATGCGTCCTGCGCGTGCTGATTCAGGTCGATCTCGCGACGGTCCTCGACGAGCGCGACGGCGCCGCGTACGCCGGCAGCGGCGAGCTCGTCCGGGGTGCCCGTGCCGGCATGCACGAGCGGCGCAGAGAGCTTGCCGATGTGCTTGGGCGAGAGGATCCCGTAGCTCAGCTCCCGAGCGATGTCGATCTTCTTGCCTTTCGCGCTCACCGTCGCGTCCAGCAGCGGCTGGTTCATGATGTACCGGGTGTGGACCGTCTGCGGGCCGTAGTCCGGATCGTGATCCGTGAGCACGGCGAGGTCGAGGTCCAGTCCGCCGTCGACGATGCTGATCCCCACCGAGATCGAGGTCGAGACCGGGTACGGACGGTCGGGGAGCTCGCGCAGAATCGTCGAGTCGAGGCTCCACGGACGGGACTTCTTCTCGGTCGAGATCTCGACGGGGAGCGCCTTGTCGGCTTCGAGCACGATCTCCTGGTCGGTGCTCAGGTCGACGTCGTAGCTGAAGCTCGTGAAGCCCTCGATGAACAGCGCGGTCGGGCCGGCCGAGTCCAGCAGCTGGCCCATCACCGTGTACCGGCCGCGGGGCACGCGCACCTCGGCGACGCCGTCGGTGAAGCCGAACCACTGGTTGAACTCGGGGTCGTCGACGCCGTAGATCATTCCCTGACTTCCGAGACCCGCGCGGTCGCCGTCGTGCTGGAACGCGTCGATGCGCAGCACCGACATGTTCTGCTCGACGGTGTATCCGAGCACCGTGCGAACGGGCGGTGTGCCCGCCCCGGAGGCGGTGAGCACGCCGGAGTACACACCCGGGTCTCCTGCCTGCGGGTCGACCGTCACCTCGACGGTGGCGCTGCCGAGCGCCGGCACCGTGACGGTCTCCGCCGCGAGGGTCACCATGCCGTCGGGCGCGGGCGACCCGTCGGACTTCTCCGCAGACACTTCGAGCTCGAGCGTCGCGTCGGTGTCGGTCGTGTTGGTGTAAGTGACCGTCTGTGTGCGCGGCTCCTGCGTGTCGCGCGGCGACAGGAATACGCCGAACGACAGCGAGCCCGAGCTCGCGTAGACGCTCTGCGCCAGTGCGCCGGGGATCCAGATGCGGCCCGCGCCCTCCCAGAACACCGGGTTGCCCGCGGCCTGCGTCGAAGACATCAGCACCTTCTTGAGGGCGTCGCCGGAGAGCGACGGCCGGGCCGACTTGAGGATCGCTGCGGCGCCCGCGACGTGCGGTGCGGCCATCGAGGTGCCGGACTCCGACGTGTAGTACTCGTCGACCGGGAACATCGGGTTGGTGTTCGCGGCGCGCGCGGCGATGATGTCGGTTCCCGGGGCGACGACGTCGGGCTTGATCGCGCCGTCGCCGAAGCGCGGACCGACCGATGAGAACGGCGCGAGCACGTCGTGGTCGTCCACCGCGCCGACGGTCAGCGCCCGATCGGCGGTGCCGGGGGTGGTCACGGTGCCGGGCATGTACGAGCCTTCGTTGCCCGCCGCGATGACCACGAGGGTGCCGTATCGCTCCGCGATCGAGTTCACGGCCATGGCGCCCGGGTCGGTCCCGTCGGTGTACTCGCCGCGGACGCCGAGGCTCATGTTGATGATGTCGGCGCCGTTGGACGCCGCCCACTCCATCGCATCGATGACCCAGGAGGTCTCGCCCTGACCCTGCGCGTTGAGGACACGCGCGTTCATCAGGTGGGCGCCGGGCGCGACACCGCGATTGACCCCGCCGGATGCCTCACCCGACCCCGCGATGATCGAGGCCACGTGCGTGCCGTGACCCAGCTGGTCGATCGGCGTGCCGCTGCCGGTGAAGTCGTGCTCGAGGGCGACCACGCCTTCGTCGAGGTCGGGGTGCGAGGTGTCGATGCCCGAGTCGAGGACGGCGACCGTCACACCCGACCCGTCGAGGCCCGCCGACCACGCGGCCGGCGCACCGATCTGCGGCATCGACTCCGCGTCTTCCACGACGACCGGGGCGTCGAGCCACACCTTCTCGACGACGGCGGACTCCTCGGCCGCCTCGACGAGCTCGGGCGCACCCTCGGACGCCACGTCGCCGGCGATGGCCGAGATGGACTCGAGCACGGTGTCGGCCTCGACACCCAGTGCGTCCCACTCGGGGGCATCCGTGCGAGCGTTCTCGGCGGATCCGGTGCCGACGATGACCGGCAGACCGTCCGCCCCGTCCGCGGCGAGCTGCTGAAGCGCGGTGATGTCGAAGAGGTTCAGGTCGAGCTTCTCGGGCACCAGGCCGGCGACATCCGAGGGCAGGACGAAGAGGTGGTCGCCGCGCCCGAAGGTCGAGTACGACACGGGGTGACCGTCGTCGCGGGGTGCCGGTTCGAACGACACGAGCGGCTCGCCGTCGGACCCCTCCATGAGGGTGACGCGATCGCCGGTGATGAGCGTGACCGTCTGAGGTGCCTCGGGGGCGTGCGCCGCGAACGGCTCCTCGTGCTGGGTCGGCTCCGGATCGGCCGCCAGCGCGAGGGCGGGGAACCCTCCGACGGTGACCGCCGCGACCGCGACTCCGGCGAGAGCGGTGCGGATCGTACTTCTGACTCTCACAGATACTCCCTGTTCAGCGACGCGCGGCGCCGGAGTGAGCCCGACGCCGCGCCTATATGTTGTGAACCGCAACAAGAGCGTTCGAGTCGAAAAGGTAGCGCTCCCACGACAGAAGCCTGCCGGAGATGAGGTTTTTCTCTCCGTGCTGTAACAGGCGCGAAACAAAAGAGCGGACGCGAGCCCGAGAGGGGCCTCTCAGGTCGCATCGCGGCGCCACCAGCGCTGGCGCCGGCGAGCATCCTCCTCGGCTTGCTCGGCCTCGGCGGATGCCGCGGCGCGCGCCTCCCGTCGCTCACGCCACGCCGCGACCTCTTCGTCGACGTCGCGTGTCGGCGTCACGACCGGAGGACCGCCCAGCAGCTGGCGCCGCGCTTCGATCACGCGGCGGTTGAAGTCCTCGAGGTACTCGCGCACGTCTCCCTCGCGTGTGAGGGCGTCGAGGCGCTCCTCCATCTCGGCGTGCTCGACGCGGAGCATGAGCGCGGGCGGGCCGAGTCCCGTGAGCTTCTCACTCTGGATCTTGCGGCGGATCCACCAGTCCGGGTCGTGGTGGTCGCCGAGCCCCTCGAGGGGCTTGCCGTAGCCGGGGAGGTCGTCGAACTCGCCCCGCCGGATCGCCTGCTGGATCGCCGTCTCGACGTAGGCCGCCCGGTCGAGCGCGTTGGGCGTGCGCGGCGCGGCGCTCGCGGCGGCATCCGTCGCCCGTTCCTCTTCGGGCTCCTCACCCGCGGCGCGGGCGTCCCGCTCGAGGCGGTAGCGGGCGGCTTTCAGGCGGGGGTCTTCCGGCATGGGGATTCCTCAGCGCACGTGGTCCCGCCACGAGTGCTGCGGCTCGTAGCCGAGCACGCGACGCGCCTTGTCGATCGAGAGCAGCGTCTCGTGCTCGCCCACCTCGCGCGTGAACGGGACGTCGGGGAACATCGCCGCGACGAGCTCGGCGTTCGGCCGCGACATGACGGTGTCGGCGGCGGCGATGATGTAGGGCTCGAACCCGGGCTTCGCGACCTCGAGCGCACGTTCGACGGCCTGCGCCGCGTCGCGTGCGTCGATGTAGGCCCACAGATTCCACTTGCGCAGCGCGGAGTCGGCGTCGTAGCCCGGGAAGGCGGCGTAGTCGTCGGGCACCATCACGTTCGAGAAGCGGAACGCCGTGATCGAGAGATCCGGATGCCACCGCACCAGCTCGGTCGCCATGCGCTCCTCGAGCGTCTTGACGAGCGAATACACCGACTCGGGGCGCGGCGGATACTCCTCGTCGACAGGGAGGTAGGGCGGGGGCACGTCGAACGGGAGTCCGAGCACCGTCTCGCTCGACGCGTAGACGATCTTGCGGATGCCGAGCCGCACCGCGGCCCAGAAGACGTTGAACGTCGCGGGCATGTTGTTGTGGAACGTCTCGACGTCGGTGCGCCAACCCGGCGCGGGGATCGCACCGAGGTGCACGACCGCCTCGAACGGGGGCGTCCGGTTGATGCCCGACAGCGCGTCGATGACCTGCCCGTAGTCGGTGAGGTCGAGCCGCACGAACCCCGGCGCGGGGGCGCCGACCTGGTCGAAGCCGACGACGTCGTGGCCCGCCGCCCGCAGCTCGCGGAGGACGACCGTGCCGAGTTTGCCGCTCGAGCCCGTGAGTGCGATGCGCATCCTTAAACCCTGCCACGGTCGTGCGCAGGCGGGTCGAGTACGGTGATTCCCGGCTGCGGCCGCTGCGCGGGATACTGGTATCCGCTCTCAGCGATCCACCCCTCCAACAGGAAACCTCCTCATGGCACGCATCCCCATGTCCGGCACCCAGCACGCGCTGCGCGCCGGTGACTACCAGGCCGTCATCGCGAGCGTCGGCGCATCGCTGCGCTCGCTCACGTACCAGGAGCGCGACCTCGTCGTGCCGTTCGACGCCGACGAAGTGCGCCCGTCGCACCGCGGCGAGACGCTCGCGCCGTGGCCGAACCGCATCGTCGACGGCAAGTACTCGTTCGCCGGGCAGGACCACCAGCTCGCGCTCACCGAGCCGGCGCGCGGGCACGCGCTGCACGGCCTCGCGACGTGGCTCGAGTACGAGGCCGTCGACAAGGGCCCGAGCCATGTGACGCTCGCCACGATCATCTCGCCGCAGATCGGCTATCCGTGGCGCATCCTCGTGCGCACGAAGTTCGCCCTCGACGCCGACGGCCTCACGCAGACCGTGCAGGCCACCAACTGGAGCGACTCCGGCGCTCCGTGGGGGACGGCGCCGCATCCGTATCTCGTCGCGGGCGAGGGCCGCGTCGACGACTGGACCCTCGAGCTCCCCGCCGCGCAGGTGCTCGCGGTGACCGACGACCGGCTCATCCCGACCGAGCTCCAGGCGGTCGACGCCGCCGACCCGGAGCGCTTCGACTACACGACGCCCCGGCGGATCGGCGCCGCGAAGATCGACCACGCCTACACGGCGCTCGCGCGTGACGAGAACGGCGATGTGACGGTCCGGCTCACGGATGCCGCGGGCCGCGGCGTCGCGATGACGTGGGGTCCCGCGTGCCCGTGGGTGCAGGTGCACACGTCCGACCGGCCGGGTCAGGCCGCCGACCGCACCGGCCTCGCGGTGGAGCCGATGACGTGCGCGCCCGACGCGTTCAACGCGGACAAGTACGACTACGACACGGGCCTCATCGTCATCGGCCCCGACGAGATGGTCGAGGCGTCCTGGCGGATCTCGGCGATCGGCTGAGCCGGTCCACCGCGCCGGCGACCGCCCGAGGCGAAGAGAAGGGCGGTGGGCCTCGGAGTGCTCTCTCCGCGAGGCCCACCGCCTCTGGTTGGCCGCCTACCCGCACCCGATTCGAGAGGCGGCGCGGGTCGAGAGTCTGGGGAACCTCTCGACCTGTGCTCTAGCAAGAACGACCGTACGGGCCTCTTCGGTTCACCGAGAGGGGCTTGAATCGGGGCGCGTGTTTTGCTAGATGATCTGCGAGCTCACGACACCGGTGTTCGGGTGTCGATCGCGTCGCGCAGCGGGCGGCGCATGAAGTTCCAATAGTGCGCCGGCATGAGCCTCGCGAGCACGTCGACGAGACGCGCTTCGCGCCCCACCATCGTGCGGGCCTTGCGCCGGACCGTGGCGTCCACGATGCGGGCAGCGGCGTCCTGTGGTTCGGTGTGGTACATCGCCGCCTGGGCCTCGGCGGCACGCTGTGCGATCGCCGGATCGATCGCCGCCGCGAAGCGTCCGTGCAGGATGATCCCCGTCTTCACGCCCGCCGGATACACCGCCCCGACCGACACCGACGAGCGCTCGAGCTCGTGGCGCAGCGCCTCGGTGAACCCGCGCACGGCGAACTTGCTCATCGCGTAGGGGATGCGCCCCGCGGGCGCCGCCAGCCCGTAGATCGACACGAGGTGCGTGATGTGCGCGGCGGGCGCTCGCCGCAGCGCCGGCAGCAGCGCCTTCGTGACGTTGACGGTGCCCCACAGGTTGACGTCCATGAGCCAGCGCATCTCCTCCATCGTCAGCTGGTCGATGTCGCCGAGCATCGACGACCCCGCGCACGCGATGAGGGAGTGGATGACCGGATGCGCCGCCTCGACGTCGCGCACGGCGGCGAAGACGGCGTCGTCGTCGGTGAGGTCGACGATGTGCGTCGTGTGTCCGTCGCCCGCGAGCGACGCGGCCACGGCGGTGAGCCCGTCGGCGTTGCGGTCGAGCAGCGCGACACGTGCGCCCTTCACGGCGAGCAGGCGCGCGGTCTCGGCGCCCATGCCGCTCGCGCCTCCCGTGATGACCGTCGTGCCGCCGCTGACGTCGAGGTGGGGCATCCGTGTCATGCCGGTGCCCCGTTCACCTCGATGAACTGCGCGATCCTCGGCCCGAGCTCGTCCCACGGCGAGCCGATTCCGTACACCGGCGTGAGGTGGTTCTGCCCATAGAGGAAGTGCATCGGGGGATACGTGCCGCGCTGCGCGAACCACTCCGCGACGAGTCGCGCCGCGTGCTCCTGGAACTCCGGCTCGTCGAACTCGCTCACCGAAAGCAGCAGCGGAAGGTCGGTGTCGATGAGGCCCTGCAGCGTCGCGTACTCGCTCCAGCGCGAGGTGTCCTCACCCCAGTACGCGAGGTGGAAGTCGCGGTGCGACGCACGGCCCACGTCGTAGAGGCACGACACGAGGATCGCGCCCGCGAGCGCCCGCCCGTGCGGACCGTAGCCGCCGTGCCCGACGACGTAGTCGGCGACGTGCATCGCGCCGGCGGATTGGCCGGCGAGGAAGATGCGGGACGGATCGCCGCCGTGGTCGCCGATGTTCTCGACGACCCAGGTGACGGCATCCGCCACGTCTTCCGCGCCGCTCGGGTACGGGAACTCCGGCGCGAGGCGGTAGTTGATGACGGCTGCGACCCACCCCTGCTGCACGGCCCACGAGCCGAGGTTCGCGAAGTACGGCGTCGTGTCGGAGTCCTTCGCCCCCCGCACGAACCCGCCGCCGTGCACATACATGAGGACGGGCCGCGGCGTACCCTCGCCGGCGGCCGAACGGTACACATCGAGCACGTGGCGCTCGTGCGGTCCGTAGGGCAGGTCGTCGACGATCTCGACGCCGTCGAAGATCGCGGGGTCGATATCGGATGCCGCGACCTGCACGGTCCCCGCGATCATCTCGGGCACGAGGTCTGGGCCGAGGGCGGCGAGCGCGTCCCTGCGCTCGCGGAAGGTCTGTGCCATGGGGCTCTTTCCAGGGAATGGGAATCGGGTCCGCCATAGACGATACGCGGGCGGCAGGATGGGGAACGGCTGTCAGCGGCGACGGTCGGAGGGGGACGACGGCGTGGTGGATCTCGAGTTCGGAGTGTTCGACTGGGTCGACGTGGCGCGCGGGCACAGCACCGCGCAGACGTACGACGAGCGCATCGCGGTGGCCAAGCGCGCCGATCGGGGCAGGTTCGAGCGGTACCACATCGCCGAGCACCACGGTGCGACCCTCGGGCTCGCCGCTTCGCCCGGACTGTTCGCGGCGGCGATCGCGCGCGAGACCGAGCGCATCCGGCTCGCTCCGATGACGTTCATCGTGCCGCTGTACGAGCCGCTGCGCCTCGCGGAGGAGATCGCGATGATCGACAACCTCTCGCACGGGCGGCTCGAACTCGGCATCGGCAAGGGCTCGTCGCCGATCGAGGCGCGCATGTTCGGCCACTCGCCCGAGCAGATGCAGGAGCGGTACGACGCGTTCCTGCCGCGCGTGCTCGAAGCGCTCGAGTCGGGTGTGTACCGCAGCGACGCGGGGGAGGAGTTCCCCCTCACGATCCGCCCGCTGCAGCGCTCGTTCACCATGTGGTACCCGACGTCGAACCCCGAGTCGATCCAGAGGGCGGCGGTCAACGGGGAGAACACGATCTTCGGCTTCGCGTTCCGCTCGCCGGGGCTCGACGTCATCCGCGAGCGACGCGACATCTACTTCGAAGCCCGTGCCACGGTGGACTCGGCGGAGAAGCATCCGCGATTCGGCGTGCTGCGGCACGTGTTCGTCGCCGAGGACGAGGGCGAGGCGTGGCAGAAGGCCGAGGCGGCGTTCGTCGACCATTACGACAATTTCACGTGGCTGTGGCGGCAACACGGCGTGGACCAGCCGCCCCTGCCCGACCTGCGCCGACTGGTCGCCGACCATCTGTTCTTCGTGGGGTCCGTCGATTCCGTCATCGAGCAGGTGGTGAGCGTCGTCGAGGCGACGGGCGTCAATTACCTCGCCGGTGCGTTCAGCTGGGGATCGCTCCACGTCGACGACGCGCTCACGTCGATCGACCTGTTCGACACCCGGGTCATTCCCGCGGTGCTGGAGCAGCTCGCGGGCTGACCCCGCCGCGTCGTCGTTCTTCGGTCGCCGAGATTGCGCGAACGGCGGGCTCCAGGCGGGCGTGGCGGTGATTCGCGCAATCTCGACGGCCCCGCGCGGGCGCTACCCTCGTCGAAGGAGGTGGGGATGGGACGGCACGCCGAGGCGATCGCCGAGGGCGTCGCGATCGCGAACGCTGCTGCGCGCCTCGCGATCCGCAACCACATCCTGGTCGAGACGATCGGCAACGACGAGCCCTACGACCCCGAGCGCGAGCGTGAGTTCGCACGCGAGACGCTGCTGGCGCTCGCCGCCGAGCAGCAGGACGCGGCCGAGCGCACCCACCGCCTGCGCAAGCGCGCATGGGGCAAGTTCAGCGAGTCGTACGGCACGCACGACTACCGCGACCGTGACACGCGCAACCTGCGCAAGCGCGAGAAGCAGTACGCGGGCGTCGCGAAGGAGCTGCGCCGCATGGCCGACGACCCCGCCACTGTGGACGAGCTCATCGAGAAGGCGCGCGACGCCGCGTGGGGCGACGTCGAGGCCAACTTGCAGCGCCGGCTGCGGGTGGAGGGGGCGCATCCGGAACTCGATCCCGACTACGAGACGATGCGCGAAGCACGGATGCAGGCACTCCGGCTCGTCGACCTCGCGAAGCTCGCCGCGCACCAGCGTCGCAAGCGCGAGAACGCCTCGGAGGTGGCGTCTGAGCTCGCGGAGGAGTCCGTCGAGGGCGCCTGACCCGGGCGGGCCGGCCCGATTTCGCCAGCCGCCGGGCGTGCGGTAGGCTTGTCGACTGTGCGCGCGAGCGCACGAGCGCCCGTAGCTCAATGGATAGAGCATCTGACTACGGATCAGAAGGTTAGGGGTTCGAGTCCCTTCGGGCGCGCACTGTGTTGAGACAGTAAGGAAGAAGCCCCGTGCAGGGGCTTTTTCTATATCTGGCCCTCTGAGCCAGGCCGTGGCTCACTCGTCTGTGGAGCCCGCCGCCCGCACGAACCGCTCCGCCACCTCCCGCAACGCCTCCGCCAGCTCCGGCGAGTCCACCACCTGGAACTCCACGTCGAGCATCCCGAGGTGCAGCGCCAGCATCCGCGGATTGTCCGATCCGACCGTGAACTCGCACCGGTCCGGCCCGTGCTCCACAATCCGCAGCGAAACCGGGATGCGCGCGCGAACATGATCCGCAGGCGCATGCGCGACCACGCGCGCGCGGAATCGCCACATCGCCGTCGCGATCCCGCGCGACACGTGCGCGGCGATTGCGTCGTCGGGCGGCAGCGGCTTCGGTGTGAAGCGTGGGCCCACCGGCATCCGCAATGTCATCCGGTCGACGCGGAACGTGCGCCAGTCGTCGCGCTCGACGTCCCACGAGAACACGTACCAGCGACCTCTGCCGCCCACGAGTCGATAGGGCTCCACTCGACGCCGAGTCGCCGAGCCCTCGTGACCCTCGTAGTCGAACCGCAGCTGCTCGGTGTTGCGGCACGCGGCCGCGATCGTCACGAGCGTGTCGAGGTCGACCGCGTCACCGCGCCCGGGCAGTGGCAGCGAGGCCGTGCGCAGCGACTCGACGCGCTCGCGCAGCCGTGAGGGCAGCAGCCGCTGGATCTTCGTGAGCGCGCTCACCGACGCCTCGGCCACCCCTTCGACAGGCGAGGCGGATGCCGCGCCGAGCGCCACCGCGACCGCGACGGCCTCGTCGTCGTCGAGCAGCATCGGCGGCATCGTCGCGGACTCGCCCAGCCGGTACCCGCCCGCGATGCCGGTCTGCGCCTCGACCGGGTAGCCGAGCCGACGGAGTCGATCGACGTCGTTCCGTACCGTGCGGGTCGTCACGCCGAGGCGCTCGGCGAGAACCGGGCCGGTCCAGTCGCGCCGGATCTGGAGCAGCGAGAGAAGGCGCAGCAGTCGTGCTGAGGTTTCGAGCATCCGCCCATCATTTCGCAGAACGCGGAAAGGAATGTTCCGCATTGAAGTCTAGCCTCGGGGCAACACAACCGATCCAGATCTGAGGAGAGACCGATGAACGAGCAGATCCGCCCCTTCCGCAGCCCGGTCGGCGAGGCCGACTGGCACGACCTGCGCGAACGCATTGAGCGCACGCGATGGGCGGACGAGTCACCCGCCGAGGGGCGCGAGCGCGGCATCCGCACCGGCGAACTCCGCGAGCTCGCCGAGTACTGGGCCGATGAATACGACTGGAGAGCGGCGGATGCTGCGCCGGCCCGCACCCCGCAGTTCGAGACCGAGATCGACGGGCAGCGCATCCACTTTCTGCACGCCCGTTCGTCGCGGCCCGATGCGCAGGTGCTGCTGCTCACGCACGGGTACCCGAGCGCGAACGTCGAGTTCCTGCGGGTCATCGGGCTGCTGACGGAGCCTGAGGCGGGGCCGGCGTTCCACATCGTGGCGCCGTCGCTTCCGGGCTACGGGTTCTCGACGCCGCTCGCCGGTGCGGGCTGGACGATGGCGCGCATCGCGCGCGCGTGGGTCGAGCTCATGCGACGGCTCGGCTACGAGCGCTACGGGCTGCACGCGGCCGACATCGGCGCCGGCGTCGCGAACTTCGTCGCGAGCTTCGACGCCGAGCACGTCACCGGGCTGCACGTGGCGACCGATCCGGAAACGGCGGCGCACACCGCGACGTTCATCCCGGGCATGGTCGATGCCCTCGACCGCGATGACCCTGTCGACAGGCTCATCCTCGAGCGGATGGAGGAGTTCCAGACCGACGGCTCCGGATACCTCGCGATCCAGAACACCCGACCGCAGACCATCGGCTACGGGCTCGTCGATTCGCCCGTTTTCCTGCTCGCGTGGATCGTGGAGAAGATTCAGGACTGGAGCGCGATCGAGGTCGACCGCGACACCATGCTCGGGATTGTGAGTGCCGCGTGGTTCGGGCGGTCCGGGGCATCCGAGGCTCACGTGCTCTACGACCAGGCGCACTCGCACGAGTGGGGCGGACAGGTCACGGTGCCGCAGGCGGTCGCTGTGTTCGGAGCGGATGCGACCGTGCGCAAGGTCATGCGCCCCGCGGACGACACCCGCTGGACCGAGTACGCCGAAGGCGGCCACTTCCCGGCGATGGAGCTCCCCGAGGTGCTCGCGGCCGACCTGCAGGAGTTCTTCGGGGCGCTGCGCTCCTTCCCGTGAGGCCGATGCTTCCGCGAGTGCACGACTTGGCGTCGATTGAACGACTTCGGTGCTCGCCCAACTCGTGCGCTCGACGGCAGGTCGTGCACTGGGCGCGCTTCGGGTGCACACCGCGCTGGCGCTAGCGTGATCGGGTGCTCTTCGCGCAGCTGCTGACCGTCGTCCTCATCCTCCTCGCGATCTTCCAATTGGTGCTCGTGTTCGGAGCCCCGCTCGGCCGCTTCGCGTGGGGAGGGCAACACCGCGTGCTGCCGCCGGGGCTGCGCGCCGGGAGCCTCGTCGCGGTCGTCATCTACGGCGTGATCGCGCTGGTCGCCTGGGACCGCGTCGGGATCATCGACGTGTTCCCGGATGCCTTCGCCGAGGTCGCGATGTGGGTGATCTTCGCCTACTTCGTGCTCGGCACCGTGATGAACGCGATCTCGCGGAGCAAGCCGGAGCGCTACACCATGACGCCGGTCACGGTCGTGCTCGCGGTGCTGTCGTTCCTCATCGCGATGGGTTACTGACCGGTCAGCCGAACACCAAGTACGCCCCCGGCTTCCCCGGCTCCCGCAGCTCGAACCGCACCGTCAACCCGTCGCCCTCGAGCAGGTCGACCTGCCGCACGTACCGCTCGCTTGTGACGTACCCGGTTCGCTCGAAGCCCCACTCACCGGCGAACCAGGTGCGGAGCGCGGCGAGCAGGTCGCGGTGCATGCCGACGTCCGCTCGCGAGGGGCGCACCCAGAAGTACACGACCGCGTCGAAGTGCTCCCAGCGGTCGTCGCTCCGCGGCGACACCTCCGCCTTCGTCAGGAACGTCGCATCGATCGGGAAGACGTACACGCACCCGAGCGCCTCGGCGCCCGCGGGATCGAGCACCGTGTAGGTGAACGCTCGGCGCTCGGAGTGCCGGCGATCCAGGTCTTCCAGGTCGGCGCGATTGGCCTCGACGGTGAAGTCGTCTTCCGGCCACGATGTCTGCTCCCACAGGCGCAGCTCGTCGCGGGTGTCCATGACCGCGGCATGGTCGCGCTCGGCGTCGGAGGCGAGGATCGGGCGCAGAACGAAGTCGTCGGTGCGCAGGCCTGCCGGCACGGGCGTGTTCGGGTCGAGGAAGGGCATCCGCTCATCTTTCCGCACTGCGCCGGTGCGCGGTCATTCGCACGCGAGCCCGTCGCCATCGCCGTCGCCTCCGTTCCCGGTGCGGATCGCGAACCACTCGTAGATCGCCGCCTGCGCGGGATCGTCGCGGCTGAACGGGCCGATCGGATGGCCCACGTCGTTCCGCTTGAGCTTCGCGCACGACGAGTACTCCTCCCACCAGCGATCCGTCAGCGGTGCGAACGCCGCAGCCTGGCATCCGATCGTGATCACCGAGCCGTCCGGGCCGACAGTCGCCCGCTGCGCGGCGTGGTAATCCTGCTCACGCGGATGCGCGGGGTAGCCGTCGCGGGAGTCGTAACGCGCCACCGCATTGCCCGACTCCAGCTGCAGCATCCCGAGGTCGATTCCTGACGGGGTCGTCGCGTAACGGATGAGGCGGCCGTACCGATCCTGGTCGTTCTGTCCGGCCGGCAATTCGAGAGTCACCGCGTCGTCGGGCGCGAGCACACTCGAGATGGCAGCGGATGCCTCGTCGTGGCCGCACTCGCCGCGCTCCGGCGTGTCGATCCCGATGAGCCGGACGGTGCCCGCGCTCGTCTCGATCGTGTCGCCGTCGATCACCGCGACGAAGGTGGCGATCGCCGCGGCATCCGACTTCCCCGAAGGTTCGGCGGCATCGACGCGTGCCTGCGGTACGCACGCCGACAGCCCTATCGCCGTCGAAGCGGCCGCGACGAACGACACCACGATCTGTCGGACTCGCACCCTCGCTCCAAGCCTCTCGGTCCGCCGACCCCACACCGTCGACGGCAACGGCCCCATTCTCGCCCGAGTCGGAGACAGGATATTCACAAACAACCGCTTGTACAAACAACCATCAGTGGATAGAGTCAGCCCGTGGCGCACTCAGCAGCAGTCCTCGACGACGCGTTCCACGCGCTCTCCGATCCGAACCGGCGCGCGATCCTCGGTGTCATCCGAGGGGGAAGGCGCGCGGTAGGCGAACTCGCCGACGAGCTCGGGCTCTCGCAGCAGAACGTGTCGCATCACTTGAAGGTGCTCGACCGTGCCGGGCTGGTCACTGGCACCCGTCAGGGCACGCGGCATCTGTACGCCCTTCGACTCGAGGGACTCGCCGTCGGCAAGGCGTTCTTCGACGAGTTCTGGCCCGAGCGGCTCGCGGTGCTGAAGGAAGCGGCGGAGAGGCGGGAGCGCAATGGCTGAGCACAGGAGTTCCATCGAGATCGACGCCCGGCCCGAGACCGTGTTCGAGTTCCTCGTCACCGAGGACGGCATGACGGCGTGGATGGGCACGCGGGCGCAGCTCGAGCCGGTGCCCGGTGGGGTGTTCGCCGTCGACATCGCCGGCTACCGCGCGCGGGGCTCATTCCTCGAGGTCGACCCGCCGCGCCGCGTCACCGTCACGTGGGGCTTCGTCGAGAGCCCCGAACTGCCGCCGGGCACCTCCACCGTCTCGTTCGAGCTCACCCCGCTCGGCGACGGCACCCTGCTCGAGGTCATCCACACCGACCTGCCCGACAGCGAGGTGCCGGGGCACGCCGACGGGTGGGCGAACTTCCTGCCGCGGCTGCGGCTCGCGGCATCCGGGCAATCCGTGCAGACAGACAGCTGGACCCCACAGAGGAGAGGAACACCATCATGACGACAACAGCGATCGAGGTCGTTCGGAGTTACCACGCCGCCTGGACGAGCGGCGACATCGACCGCGCGATGACCCTCGTCTCGGAGGATCTTCGCTGCTCGGCGCCCGACCCCCGCGTCACGACGAAAGACACGTGGCGGCAGTACCTCTCCGGCTTCGCCCCGCGGCTCACGGGCACTCCCGAGCTGGCGCAGATGACGGATGCCGCCCGGGTGGCCCTCTGGTACTACCCGCAGACCGAGACGACGAAGTCCACGCTCGCGAGCGAGCTGTTCGTCGTCGAGGACGGGAGGATCGCTGAGATCCACCTGACGTTCGACCGCCTCGGTTACGCGCCCCCGACCGACTGATTCTCGCCGACGCCGCGAATCCGACGGTGCGCAGTCCGTCGGGCACCGCGCGGTTCGGGCTCAAGAGGGGCATTCCCATCCTGCCCGGCATCCGTCGCCGATGGGCGCCCCTCAGCAGGGAGGCATCCGTCAACGACTGCCGACCACGAACCCGCCCCGCGACTCGCCCGCCGGAGTCCCGTCGAGACCGAGCGTCCGTCCATAGCGCCGCTCGAGAGCGGCCACGGTGACCTCCTCGGTGGCCCACCCCGCGGCCGAGAGCACCTCCGCTGGGTCGGGCGGGTCGGCGCGGGCGAGCAGTTTGTCCATCGGCATACCGGTCGCCTGAGCCATCTCCTCCAGTCGCCGGCGAGACTCCGGAGTGTCCTCCAGAGCGGGCGCACGCTCGATCACAGCCGAAGATCCACGGCCGGACAGGTGGACCACATCGTCGAGCACACCGGCTTGATCGTGCGCGCTCAGGTAGGGGAGTAGCCCCTCCAGGATCCACATCGTCGGCCGGCGCGGGTCGAAGCCACGCGAGACGATCCTGCCTGCCCACGACTCCGTCACGTCGGCGGCCACCGCGACCCGACGACACTTCGGCACGGCTCCGGTCGCGCCCATCACAGAGTCGACGAGCGCGATCACGTCGGCCGAGTCGAGCTCGAACACGGTCGTGTCCGCCGGCCATTCCAGCCGCCACGCGCGCGTGTCGAGTCCGCTGCCGAGCACGACGACCTGACGGATGCCGCGAGCCAGGACCTCGTCGTCGATGAACCTCGTGCGCAAGCCGATATACGACGCGCCCATCAGGATCGAGCGATCCCACAGCGGCAGGTCGGCCGCGGCATCCGGCCACTCCGCGGGGAAACGGGGTCGTGACGCCGGATGCGTCGACCAGCGCCGCCGCCCACGGATCGCTCACGAGCGAGTCGGACCGCTGCGCTTCGGGAGAGCGCGCGGCCGCGACCGCGACCGCGGTTACACCCACTCCGTCGACAGCCACACCTCAATGTGGCGCTCGCGAGCGCCGGCACCTGCGGGTTCGGCCAACCGCGAACACGGGACGTTCGACCCGCTGCGCCCGCCTCCGTCGCCCCACCATGAAGGCAGTCGAGCCTCGGGAGGGGTCATGGCCGGAGACCGTCGGAGCGTCAGGGTCGTGGAGTCGAGCGGACCCTGGGCCATCTTCTTCCTGCTCGCCTACATCGGCGCCGCCATCTACTTCGTCTCGAACTCGGACGGCTCGTTCTGGGGCGTCATCCTCGGGCTGCTGCAGGCGATGGTCTGGCCGGTGTACCTCGTCTACTTCGGGCTCGACGCGCTTCTTCCCTGAGCGAACGGGTCATTGACGCGCACCTCGTGCGGCGCAATGCTGAACCAGCGCATTCGGCCCTGGGGAAACGAGGTGGTGTTCGTGACGATCTCTGCACGCGCGAGCGAGGCGAAGTTCGCGGTCGATGTGGTGACGGCGTTCTTCGGCCGCATCGAGGCGATCGAAGATCCGGATGCGATCGATCTGACGTTCGGCAATCCGCACGAGCTCGCGCTGCCGGGGCTCGTCTCGGCGATGTGGGAGCAGGTCGACCCGCGGTCGGACGACTGGTTCGCGTACAAGACGAGTGAGCCCGAGGCGCAGGAGGTCGTGGCATCCGGTCTCTCGGTTCAGCTCGGACTCGACTTCGAACCCGCCGACATCGCGATGACGCAGGGTGCGTTCGGCGCGATGTCGCTCGCGCTCGCGATGCTCGCCGACGCCGGCGACGAGGTGATCATCCCGCTGCCTGGGTGGTTCTGTTACGAGCCGATGCTGCGCGTGGGGAACCTCGTCCCCGTGCGGGCGCCCCTCGACCCTGAGACGTTCGACCTCGACGTCGACGCGATCGCGCGCGCGATCACGCCCCGCACGCGAATCGTGATCGTCAACTCGCCCGCGAACCCGACGGGGCGCGTGTACCCGAAGTCGTCATGGGACGCTCTGGCTGCCGTGCTCGAGGAGGCGTCCGCGAGGAACGGCCGCCGGATCTGGCTCATGTCGGACGAGCCCTATCGCCGCATCCGGTTCGACGACATCGAGTTCGCGAGTCCCGCCGGGTCGTATCCGTGGACGGTGATCGACTACTCCTACGGAAAGGTGCTTCTCGCACCGGGTCAGCGGCTGGGCTACCTCGCGCTGTCTCCGCTCATCCCGGCAGCCGAGCGCGAGGAGCTGCGCGACGCGCTCATGCCCATCGGCCTCGCGATCGGGTGGGGGTTCCCCGACGCGATCATGCAGTACTCCGTGCCCGCCCTCGAGACCGTCTCGATCGACATCACGGAGTACACGCGCAAGCGCGACCGGCTCTTCCAGGCTCTCGCGGAGGCATCGTTCGAGGTCACTCGCCCGGAGGGCACCTTCTACCTGTGGGGTCGCGCGCCCGGCGGGGACGCGGTCGCGTACTGCGATGCGCTCGCCGCGCGCGGCGTGCACATCATGCCGGGCACGCTCTTCGACCAGCCGCACCACTTCCGGATCTCGCTCACCGGCACGATGGGCATGATCGACGCGGCCATCCCGCACCTCGTCGAGGTGGGCGCCGAGCTGCGCGAGGCGGCGGTGCGCGCCGGGTGAACCTCCGCGTCAGGCCCGCGCGCTGCGCCCGGTGAAGTGCCGCCGACACCGCGCCTGGTACGACTCGATGCCGCCCACCTGTTCGCGCGTGGGAACGTTCGGGTCGCCGACGTCGCCCGATGCGAGCCGCTGGTGGAACGCGGCATCCGCCCCGCACACCGCGCACACGGCGGTGAGCTTCACGACGTCTTCGGCGATCGCCATGAGTGACGGCATCGGCTCGAACGGACGCCCGTCGAACGTGACGCACAGACCCGCGACGATCACCGTGAGGCCGTCCGCGACGAGCGCGTCGACCGCGGGCACGAGGTCAGGACCGAAGAACTGCGCCTCGTCGATCGCCACGAGGTCGAGGTCCGCTCCGCGCACCGACGCCGTCAGCTCGTCGACGCTCGACACCGCGCGCGACGGCACGCTGAGGCCGGAGTGCGAGCTGACCTGTCCCTCGCCGCGGCGGTCGTCGAGGGCGTGGCTGATGACCTCGACCGCGAGGCCGGCGATCTGCGCCCGGCGGACCCGCCGCAGCAGCTCCTCGGACTTGCCCGCGAACATCGGCCCCGTCACGACCTGCAGCCGAGGGTCGTTGCGCGTATGCATGGCGCCACCCTACGGCGGGGTCACGACGCCGCGCGTCAGCGCGGCTGCATCCGGATCCCGCCGTCCATCCGGATCGTCTCGCCGTTGAGGTAGTCGTGCTCCACGATCATGCGCACGAGCTGCGCGTACTCGTCGGGCCGCGCGAGCCGCTTCGGGAACAGCACCTGCTCCGCCAGTGACGCGCCGACCTCTTCGCCGAGCGCGGCGAGCATCGGGGTGTTCACGATGCCCGGCGCGATCGTGTTGACCCGGATGCCGGACGACGCGAGGTCCCGCGCCGCCGGGAGCGTCATGCCGACGACCCCGCCCTTCGACGCCGAATAGGCGACCTGCCCGATCTGACCCTCGAACGCGGCGACCGACGCGGTGTTGACGATGACTCCGCGCTGGCCGTTCTCGTCGGCGGACTGCTGCGCGATGACCTCGGCCGCGAGGCGCATGACGTTGAACGTCCCGATGAGGTTCACCTCGATCACCTTGCGGAATGTCTCGAGGTCGTGCACGCCCTTCGACCCGCGCAGGCGACGGGCGGGTGCGATGCCGGCGCAGTTGACGACGATGCGCAGGGGCGCGGCATCCGGATCGATCCCGTCGAGCGCCGCTTGAACCTCATCGGCGCTCGTGACGTCACCCGCGACCAGCTGCACACCCTCGTGCGGCTCGGCCTTCTCGATGCCCTGCGGCAGGTCGAGGGCGATCACGGATGCCCCGTGCGCGGCCAGGCTCGCGGCGGTGGCGGCTCCGAGTCCCGAGGCTCCGCCGGTGACCAGGGCAGTCGTGCCGTCGATTCTCATGTGTCTCCTCCGTTGCAGATGGCGTCAACGCTACCGATCGTTCAGGATCGAAGAGGAACCCAGCGCAGCCCCCAGAGCGAGGAGACCCCGCAATGATGCAAGAAGCCGTCATCGTCGACGTCGTGCGCACGCCCGCCGGCCGCGGAAAGCCGGGCGGGGCGCTGTCGTCGGTGCATCCGGTGGATCTCGCCGCCCACCTGCTCACCTCGATCCTCGAGCGCAACGGACTCGACTCGCGCCAGATCGACGACGTCATCATGGGATGCGTCAGCCAGGTCGGCGAGCAATCCCTCAACATCGGGCGCCAGGCCGTCCTCGCCGCAGGCTTCGACGAGACCGTGCCCGCGACGACGATCGACCGCCAGTGCGGATCGAGCCAGCAAGCGGCGCACTTCGCCGCCCAGGGGGTCATGGCCGGCGCCTACGACATCGTGATCGCGGCGGGCGTCGAGTCGATGAGCCGCGTGCCGCTCGGCTCGAGCGTCGCCGGTGCGGAAGTCCCCGCAGGCATCCGGGCGCGCTATCCGGATGGGCTGGTCAACCAGGGCATCTCGGCGGAGCTCATCGCCCACAAGTGGGGCTTCACTCGCGACGAGCTCGATGCGTTCGCCGCCGAGTCGCACCGTCGGGCGGCGGATGCCGCGGCCCGCGGCGACTTCGACAGCCAGGTCGTCCCGGTCGAGGTCGACGGAGAGCTCGTGCGACACGACGAGACGATCCGATCGGGCACGACGGTCGAGGGCCTTGCCGGGCTGCAGCCCGCGTTCCGCACCGAGAAGGCCGTCGCGCGCTTCCCCGACCTGGAGTGGAACATCACGCCGGGCAACTCGTCGCCGCTCACCGACGCCGCCTCCGCCGCGCTCATCATGAGCGAGAAGAAGGCGAACGAGCTGGGGCTCACGCCTCGCGCGCGGTTCCACGCGTTCGCGGTCGTGGGCGATGACCCGCTCATGATGCTCACGGGGCCGATCCCCGCGACCCGGCGCGTGCTCGAGCGCTCGGGCCTGGGCATGGACGACCTCGACGCCTACGAGGTGAACGAGGCGTTCGCGTCGGTGCCGCTCGCATGGGCTCGCGAGGTCGACGCGGATACCGCGAAGCTCAACCCGTGGGGAGGGGCGATCGCCCTCGGGCACGCGGTGGGCGCATCCGGCACGCGTCTGCTCGGAACTCTCGTCGCGTACCTCGAGGCGACGGGCGGACGGTACGGGCTGCAGACGATGTGCGAGGGCGGCGGACTCGCGAACGCGACGATC
>NZ_DASRXZ010000126.1:0-39197 GCF_035687345.1 Microbacterium sp. | reverse complement strand
GCCTCGTTCGCGAGGCCCGTCATCGTGCCCATCGCGTCGAAGAAGTTCGAGAACACGAGCGTGAAGACGATCATCACGAGCGCGATGATCCCGACCTTGCCGATGTCGAAGCCGAAGTCGATCGCGCCGACGAGGCTGAAGTCGGGGAGCGCGAAGATGCCTGCCGCGCTGAGGTCGAGGCCGAGCGCCTCGGGCCAGATCGCGTTGACGATGTACGACACGATCGTGCCGCCGATGAGGCCGAGCAGCAGGCCGCCCTTCACGCGCAGTGCCATGAGGACGCCCGCGAGCACGAGCGTGATGATGAACATCAGCGTGCCGATCGACCCGATCGATCCGCCCACGCCGAGGTCGAGCGGCGGGGATGCGTTGCCCGTCGCGGTGACGAACCCGGCGTTGACGAAGCCGATGAAGGCGATGAACAGGCCGATGCCGACCGTGATCGCGAGCTTGAGCTGCACGGGCACGGCGTCGAAGATCATCTTCCGCAGGCCCGTCGCGGCCAGCAGCACGATGATCAGACCGTTGATGACGACGAGCGCCATCGCCTCGCCCCACGTCACCTGGCCGACGACGGAGAACGCGACGAAGGCGTTGATGCCGAGGCCCGCCGCGAACGCGAACGGCAGACGCGAGACGAGACCGAACAGGATCGTCATGACGCCCGCGGTGAGTGCGGTCGACGTCGCGACGGCGGCGGACGAGAGCGTCGTGCCGTCGACATCCGGCGTCGACAGGATGATCGGGTTCAGGATGACGATGTAGGCCATCGTCACGAACGTGACGATGCCGCCTCGCACCTCCGTCCCGATGGTGGAGCCCCGGCGGGTGATCTCGAAGAAGCGGTCGAGCGCGTTCTTCGGCTCTGCCTCGGGTGGTGCGGCGCCGGTCTCTTCGGCGGACTCGGTCGGTGCAGGCGGAGTGCTTGTCATACGGGGCCCTTCGGCTCTCAGGAAAGTTTCAGGTAGACGTTACCCCGCGAACGTCTCGCGAGTGTTACAGGGGCACGCGGCGTCGAGTAGGTAGGGTCGATCGCGCATGCATCGCCTCGTCGTCGCCTTTCTCGCCGCCTTCGATGCCGCCGTCGCGGCGGCGGTCGGATTGGCGGCAGTCCTCGCGCCCCTCACGGTGCTGTTCGTGTTCGGTCTCGGCGGCGCCGCCGACTGGCGCGCGCTGTGGCCGGCAGGGGCATCCGTGTGGCAGCTCGGTCACCTGGTGCCGCTCGAGATCGCGCTGCCGGGCGAGTTCCTGGCCGACGCGGGAATCGATCCGGATGCCGCGACCTTCGTGCTCTCGCTCGCCCCGCTCGCGTTCACGGCGTTCACCGCCGTGTTCGCGGCGCGCTCGGCGATCCGCGCGTCGCGCGCCGACGCGTGGGCGACCGGCGTCCTCACGGGCTCACTCGTCTTCGGCGGGATCGCGTTCGCCGTGTGGACGACATCGGGGAACGAGGTCGCGACCGCGGCCGCATGGCAGGCGATCGTGCTCCCGGCCGCCGTGTTCGCGGTGCCGGCGCTCGTCGCCGCGGCCGTCACCGAGTGGAGCGAGGCGGGGGCGGGCTTCGTCGCCCGCATCCGCGACCGCGTCGAGGCGTCTCGCGACGGGTGGGCGCCTGTTCCGGCGCTCATCGCCCGCGGCACCGGGGTCGCCGTCGCGGGGCTCATGGGTCTCGGCGGCATCGCCGTCACGGTCGCGCTCGTGGCGCGCGGGGCGGAGGTCATCGCGCTCTTCCAGTCCGCGCACGTCGATGCTCTGGGGGCGGCGGTCATGACGCTCGGTCAGCTCGCGTACCTCCCGACCCTCGTCGTGTGGGGGATCGCCTTCATCGCCGGGCCCGGCTTCGCACTCGGCACGGGCACCGCCGTGTCGCCCGCAGGCACGCAGCTCGGGGTCATCCCCGGGATCCCCGTGCTCGGCGCGGTGCCCGAGACGACGTCGACGTTCCTGCTGCTGCTCGCGCTGCTGCCTGTGGGCGTCGGCGTGCTCGCGGGGTGGGTCGTCCGCTCGCGCATGCTCGCACCGCGCACGGCGGCCGCCGAGCCCACGCGGGTCGCGGCATCCGATCCCGAGCGCGACGCGGCGCTCGCCGCGCTGCTCGCGACGGGAGCGCCCGTCGAGGTCGCGCCCGCATCCGAGCTCGACGAAGCGACGGATGCCGAGCCCATCGCGCCTCGGATCGTCGTGACCCTCGGCATCGCCGTCGCGACCGGCGCGATCGGGGCACTGCTCGCGTGGGCCGCGTCGGGGTCCGCCGGCCCGGGCCGCCTGGCCGAGGTCGGCCCCGCCCCCGGGGCCGTCGCGCTCGCGGTGGGGCTCGAGGTGCTCGTCGGCGCGGCGATCCTGATCCTGTCTCCGGTGCGGGCCGCACGACGGCCGCTCACCGGGACAGCGGCCCGGGGGAGCGCCGAAGCCGACGGGTAGACTGGGCGCGTGCTCACGGTCGCCGTCCTCATCTCGGGCGGGGGGTCGAATCTGCGGGCCCTGCTCGACGCGGCGGCGGATCCTGACTTCCCCGCGCGCGTCGTCGTCGTCGGCGCCGACCGCGAGGCGGACGGATTCCACCACGCCGAGGAGTACGGCATCCCGACCTTCATGGTGCCGTTCGAGCAGTTCCCCAGCCGAGAGGAGTGGGGCGACCAGCTCGGTGAGCAGCTCGCGGTGTGGAGCCCCGACCTCATCGTGCTGAGCGGCCTCATGCGGCTGCTGCCGGCATCGCTCGTCGACGCGTGGGCGCCTCGCGTCATCAACACCCACCCGGCGTATCTCCCCGAGTTCCCCGGCGCGCACGGCGTGCGCGACGCCCTCGCCGCGGGCGTCGACCAGACCGGCGCGAGCGTCATCGTCGTCGACCGCGGCGTCGACACCGGTCCGATCCTCGCGCAGGAGCGTGTGCCGGTGATGCCCGGCGACGACGAGCACACGCTCCACGAGCGCATCAAGCCCGTCGAGCGGCGCCTTCTCATCGACGTCGTCCGACGCATCGCGACCGGCGAGCTCGACCTCGCCGCCGCCGCGGCGGTCTAGACCCCTTCACCCGAACCCGAGACTGCAACAGGAGCCACCATGGCAGGCCCGAGCCACGATCCCGCCCTCTACCGCGAACGCGATGTCGTCCCGATCCGCCGCGCGCTCGTGTCGGTGAGCGACAAGACCGACCTGCTCGTCCTCGCCGAGGCGCTGGCCGCCGCGGGCGTCGAGATCGTGTCGACGGGCGGCTCGGCCTCGCTGCTGCGCGACGCGGGATACGCGGTGACCGACGTCTCGAGCATCACGGGCTTCCCGGAGTCGCTCGACGGGCGCGTCAAGACGCTGCATCCGTCCGTCCACGCGGGCCTCCTCGCCGACCTGCGCCTCGAGGACCACGAGCGTCAGCTCGACGAGCTGGGCATCCAGGCCTTCGAGCTCGTCGTCGTGAACCTGTACCCGTTCATGGAGACGGTCGCCTCGGGCGCCGCCGCCGACGACGTCATCGAGCAGATCGACATCGGCGGACCCGCGATGGTCCGTGCGGCCGCCAAGAACCACGCGAACGTGGCGATCGTCGTCTCGCCCGAGTCGTACCCCGCGATCGTCGACGCGGTGCGCTCGGGCGGCACGACCCTCGCGCAGCGCCGACAGCTCGCGGCTCGCGCGTTCGCCCACACCGCCGCATACGACACCGCCGTCGCCACGTGGTTCGCCGAGGGCACGCTCGCCGAAGGCGTCGACCTGCCCAAGCACCTCACGATCAAGGCGGAGCGCCTCGCGATGCTGCGCTACGGCGAGAACTCGCACCAGCGCGCCGCGATCTACACGACGCTCGGCGGCCACGGCATCGCCCAGGCGAAGCAGCTGCAGGGCAAGGAGATGTCGTACAACAACTACGTCGACGCGGATGCCGCGCTCCGCGCCGCGTTCGACATGATCAAGCCCGCCGTGGCGATCGTGAAGCACGCCAACCCGTGCGGCATCGCCGTGGCGGCGCCGAACGCGCTCGACCCGATCGCGAGCGCGCACCTGCGCGCGCACGAGTGCGACCCCGTGTCGGCGTTCGGAGGTGTCATCGCGGCGAACCGCACGGTGACGCTCAAGATGGCCGAGAACCTGCGCGACATCTTCACCGAGGTCATCGTCGCGCCCGACTTCGAGCCGACGGCCCTCGAGCTGTTCCGCGAGAAGAAGAACCTGCGCATCCTGCAGCTTCCGCCGGACTGGCGCCAGGAGCGCATGGACGTGCGCCTCATCTCGGGCGGCCTCCTGCTGCAGGACGCCGACCGCTTCCCCGACGACATCGAGTCGGTCGCGAAGGACTGGCAGCTCGTGTCGGGCGAGCGCCCGGCAGAGTCCGAGATGACGAACCTCATCTTCGCGTGGAAGGCGTGCCGCGCCGTGAAGTCGAACGCGATCGTCCTCGCGAAGAACTCCGCGACAGTCGGCATCGGCATGGGCCAGGTCAACCGCGTCGACTCGTGCCGCCTCGCCGTCGAGCGCGCGGGCGATCGCGCGGCCGGCTCGGTCGCGGCATCCGACGCCTTCTTCCCCTTCGCCGACGGACCGCAGGTGCTCATCGACGCCGGCATCTCGGCGATCGTGCAGCCGGGAGGATCCGTGCGCGACGACGAGGTCATCGAGGCGGCACGCAAGGCGGGCGTCACGATGTTCTTCACGGGCGAGCGGCACTTCTTCCACTGAGCCGCGAGCGTGCGGCGCCGGATGGGGAGTTCTCCCCATCGCGGCGGCACGCGCGGCCTGCCTAGTGTTACGGGCGGGTGGAGGTCCTGCTGAGATGACGATGTTGCCGAATGCGCTCGTGGCGGAGCGATGCGAAGAGTTCCCCGCGGAGTTCGGCGGTGACCGTCGATGAGCGCGATCCGACCGATCATGCGCGAAGTGCGCGAGTCCGTGCTCAAGGGCTTCGCGCACGCGAAGGACAAGCTCCACCAGATCGCCGACAACCTGTCGGGCCACATCGACGACGTGGTGCGGGGCGTGCGCGATGTCGACGTCTTCGACGGCAAGCCCGACACGCCGAACCTGCCCCATTCGCACCGTCCGGGCTTCAACGCTGACGGGTCGATCGATCCCGAGGCCTTCCGAACGCCGAGGGACGGCGCGTTCTACTGGTCGGGCATGTATCCGCGCAACGGGCAGGAGATCGCAGGACGGATCGCCGCCGACAACAACGGGACGACGCTCGAGATGCTCATCGAGGCGAAGGGCATCGACATGCCCGAGTGGGACGCCGACAACCCGGCCGCCGTCCAGACCTGGACGCAGGTGTCGGAGGCGTACGCCTCGGGCGCGTCCGGCACGGTTCGCGCGGTGCTGGGCGACAACATCCGGCCGGATGCCGTGTGGTGGGCGGAGCTCGAACGCCTCAAGTCGAACCCCGAGGTCACGCAGGTGGTGCGCATCGACCCCGATACCCTTATCCAGTCGGTGATCTGGCCGGAATGAACGCGATGGAGACGAGCGTGGAAGACGCACGGGTGAGCCAGGCGATTGTCGAGTACCTCGCCAAGGGGCGATCGCCGTTCCCGAAGTCGGATGAGGACGCGGTCGTTGCCTTCGCGGCCGGCGAGGCGCCGGAGGCGCTGCTGGCGCGGGTGAAGGCGCTCGCCGAGGAGATGATGTCGATCAAGGTCGACTGGTCGACGAAGACCCTGTCCGAGGGCGGGCGCGAAGCGCAGCGGATCATGGCCGAGCGGCATCCGGAGCTCGGTGAGAACGCGCTCGAAGCGCTCTATTGGATGTTCACCTACAACTGGCGCTAGCCGGTCCGTCGGCCCTTCTGCGGTCGACCTGCCGATTCACATCGCCGCGCGGCACGTGGGGAGAAATACCCATGGTGCCCTCCGCGGGCGTTTCCGTACATTCGAGGCTGGAGGTCATGCCGTGGGAATGATGTTGCCGAACGAGCTTGTCTGGGTCATGGAGAAGCTCGGCTTCGAGTGGCCGGATATCGATGAGGACGAGGTCCGCAAAGGCGCCGTGCTGGTGCGCAACTTCGGGTCGGACCTCGAGTCGGTCGTCCAGGCCGTGGACCGCAAGATGAACGGCGACCTGGCGACGGCGCTCGGCGGTCAGTCGGGTCCGGCGACGCTGAGCGCGTGGAACACGAACCGGTCGCAGAACCTTCAGAAGCTGATCGACATCATGTCGCCCGCGGCGACGGCCATGGACATCGGAGCGGACGCCATCTTCGCCCTGAAGATGAAGGTGATCGTGGATGTGACGTCCACGATGATCACGCTCGTCGCGATGCTGACGAACCCCTTGACCGCCGCCGGCGCCGGTCCGATGCTGCTCATCAAGAAGAAGCTCCTGAACGCGGCGGTCGACATCGTGGTGGAGCAGCTGCTGAACCAGCTCGCGCCGATGGTGATCGAGCCGATGGCGGAGCATCTTCCAGCGGTGATCGACGCCATCCTCGATGCGCCCATGGTCGAGGGCGCGGTCGGGGATGCGGATGAGTTCCAGGCCGACCTGGCGGCGCTCGAAGAGGCGCAGTCGACGATGAAGCTGCACGGAGCGGATGTCGCGACGCTGACCTCGAACTTCTTCGCGGAGTTCTCCGCTCTCGACTTCGGGGGCGACGGATGAGGCCCGGAGATGTGATCAGAAGGGCGGCCGACGCCGTACGCGACGCGGCGACGCACTCGAGTAGGCTTCGCGGCGTCGCCGACAACCTCGACAACCACCTCGACTCGGTCATCAAGCAGATCCGAGACCTCGACAAGTACGACAGCACGGTGACCAGACGCGGTCGCAACACCAAGACGACGTGGTGGGATCGCGAGACCGGGCGACCCGGCTCGGAGCGCGGGACGATTCTCGACGACTTCGGTGGAACCGGCCGCGGCGACAACGCCACGGAAGTCGGCAACCTCGGCAATCCGACCGACCACGGCGGCCACCTCGGTGCGCATCGCTTCTTCGGCGACACGCCCGACGCCGGCATCATCCCGCAGGCGGGCAACCTCAACACCGGCGCGTGGAAGAAGATGGAGAACGAGTGGGCCGCCTGGGTCGGGAACGGCTACCAGGTCGACTACCGCATCGACGTGTATCCGCCCGGCGCCGTGCGCCCGGATGCGCTCGAAGTCGAGTACGTCGTGACGAATCCGAACACGGGCGAAGAGGTCTACCGGAACTTCCCGAGCTTCTGGAACGAGGCGGGCGAGAGCTTCGATCGCAAGTACTCTCGAGACATCCCCGGCCTTCCCTGACCCAGCCGATCCTAGGAGTACCCCTTGTCCACCAATGTGACCGCCGACCTCATCCGCGCGCTGATCGAGCACATGCGCGGCGCCGGCGACGACTGGCAGTCGTTCGCGATGGTGATCGAGTTCCGCGGCGACCAGCTCGCGGGGACGCACGGCTACGTGTACACGGCGGACGGCAAGTCGGCACCGGTCGCTGCGCGCCCGACGGGCATCAAGCCCGCAGTGGACGCGTACACCGAGAGCTACTACAAGCCGGGTGAGGCCCTGCCCGTGGCGATCCTCGTGCAGTTCGATCGCGTCAAGCGCGAGTACGAGGTGACGTTCGAAGACACGGATGCCTCGCGCTGGCAGGTGACGCCCGAGAACATCGCCACGATCGCCGAGCAGCTGCGGCCGACCTTCGACTGATCGCGAGGCCCGGCCGGGACGCCTCCCAGCGGACGCGCGACCGCGGCTGGGTACTGTGGTCCAGGCAACGGGCGTAGGAAGAGCATTCGGAGGCAGCCGACGGCATGATCTGGGAGATCGACGAGCAGGAGCGCGTCATCGAGGGGATCGACGCCTCCGGACGCCCCGATCCCGCCTACGCGGCGGCCCTCGGCCTGGTGAATGCGCCGTACGGTCGTCGTGCGCTCGCGCTCGTGTGCGACCTCGCCGTCTGGACGGTCATCCAGCTGCCGCTGTGGCTCGGCACGCTGCCGCTGTTCCTCAAGCTCGCGACAGGCGCCATCTCGCCGTACGGGTTCGTCAACCATCCCGACTTCGTGCTCGGGATCGTGACCGCGAGCATCACGGTCGCGCTCACGCTGGCGTTCGTCGTCGTCCAGCTCGTCCTGCACGGGCGGAGGGGCGTGACGATCGGCAAGGCCGTGGCAGGCATCCGGTCCGTCAATGTGCGCACCCTCGAGCGCCCGGGTGTCGGCGCCGTGCTGCTCCGCTTCCTCATCGTCATCGCCGCCGGCGTCGTGCCGTTCGGCTCTGCCGTGTTCCTGCTGTCCCCGACGTTCGATCCGCAGGATCGCGGGCGGGGCTGGCACGACAAGGCGACGAACGTGTGGCTCGTGGATGTGCGCAACGGCCTGAACCCGTACGACGAGAAGCGCATGCGCATCGCGCGCAAGACCCTCAAGGCGGAGCCTGTCGAGGAACGCGCCGAACTGCCGTCGCTGGCCACCCCGCTCGACCCGGCACGACAGCCCGAGTACCGCCCGGGGAGCCGAATCAGCGCGGGCGTGCTCGGCCTGGCCCGGCCGACCGAGACGCCGATTCCCCAGGCGGCGCCGGCGCCCGCACCCGTGCCCGTTCCGCAGCCGAAGCTTCCGCAGCCGAAGCTTCCGCAGCCGCTCCCCGAAGTCGCACGGGGGGAGGCGTCGCCGTCGACGACGCTCGTCCTGCGCCTCGACACGGGCGAGAGCATCCCCGTGTCCGGGCCGATCCTCCTGGGCCGCAACCCCGACGCCGTGGGCCACCCCGGTGCGCGGCCGATCCGGGTCGCCGACGGAAGCCGCACGCTCTCCAAGACCCACATGCTCGTGCGCCCCGTCGCCGGCGGCCTCGAGGTGGTGGACTGCGCCTCGACGAACGGATCCGGGCTCATCCGGGCCGGCATCGAGCAGGGACTCACCGCCGGCGTGCCCGTCCGCGCCGCCGACGGCGACCGGATCCGACTGGGAGACCGCACCGCGGACGTCGTTCGCGCATGACCCGCCGTCCGCGAGAAGAACAACCATGAGACTGAAGCTGACCCTGCACCGCCACACGAGCGATCCCGTCGACATCGTGATCACGACGGACTCGACGGCGACCGCCGGCGATGTGGCCCGTCACATCGCCGAGGCCGATCCCGCCCGCTCGATCCCCTACGCCGACGGCGACGTCCTGACCCTCGCCGTCGCGCCGCCGACCGGTGAGCGCATGGTCTCGTTGCAGCCCGACATCCCGATCGGCGAGGCTCCCATCGGGTCGGGGTTCGCGGCATCCGTCATCAATTACGGCCCAGGATTCGTGCCCGATGCGCGACGCGACATCGTCGGACTGCTCCGGGCGACCTCGGGACCTCTCGCCGGCCAGGAGTTCCCCCTCGCTGCCGGCCGCGTCTCCATCGGCCGCGACCCGGCGAACGACATCGTGCTGTCCGACCCGATGGTGTCCAAGCGCCACGCGCGCCTCGAGGTCGGCGCGCACGTCGAGGTCGTCGACCTCAACTCCGCCAACGGCGTGCTCGTGGACGGCGTCCAGGTGCAGCGCGTGCGGATCGAGGAGGGGACGCCGTTCGTCATCGGTGCCACGACGCTCGTGCTGGTGTTCGCGTGCACGTTCGACGGGTCCGCGGCCGAGGAGCCGATCATCGAACGCGGTGGCGGTCTGCTGTTCAACCGCAGCCCGCGCGTCGAGGTGCGCTACCCCGGCACCCGCTTCAAGCCCCCGCGGATCCCTACCGAGAAGATCGGCAAGATCTTCCCATGGCCGATCCTGATCGCCCCGATCCTGATGGGCGCCGCGCTGTACGCGCTGAACGGCAACCCCCGGTCTCTTCTGCTGATCGTGATGACGCCGCTCATGGCGTTCGGCAACATCGTCAACCAGTCGGTGCAGAGCAAGAAGAGCGAGAACCACGAGTACCTGCTGTTCGAGCGGCAGTTCGAGCAGCTCGAGGAGGACTTCTTCCGTGGAAAGCCGGAGGAAGAGCGCGCGCGCAACGCCGAGGCGCCGCCGGTGGCGGAAGTCTTCGACCAGGCGATGCGGCTCGGGCCGATGCTGTGGACGAGGCGTCCGGAGCATTGGAACTTCCTCGGCATCCGATTGGGCAGCTGCCGGCTCCCGGCCCGGAACGTCATCGACGACAACGACACCCCGGAGGGACTGCCGGAGTTCATCGAGCGCATCGAGCGGCTCCGCGCGCGCTACGAGTTCGTGGACGACGTTCCCGTGTTCGACACGCTGTCCGACGCGGGATCGATCGGGATCGCAGGACCGCACGCGCTCGTCGCCGACACGATGCGGGGGATCGCGGTGCAGCTGTTCGGCATGCACGCGCCGAACGACGTCGTCGCCGTCGCCTTCTCCGACTCGACGTGGACTCCGGAGCTCGACTGGCTCAAGTGGCTCCCGCACACGTCCAGTGAGCGCAGCCCCTTCGCGCACGGTGCGCTCGCGGACTCCGCTCCCACGAGCGCCTCGCTGCTGAGCTCGCTCGAGGAGTACGTCAGCCGTGCCGAGGCGCGGTCCGACAAGGGCGAGAAGCGCGGACCGTTCAAGGAGGACTGGAACCCCCTGCTGTACGGCACGGATGTCGCGCGCGCCGCCACCGAGCGGCAGAACGCGCCCCAGGTGTCGGTGATCGTCTTCGTGACGGGCGACGCCCCGGTCGACCGCGGTCGTCTCACCGACGTGCTCGAGCGCGGCGCCGACCACGGCGTGCACGCGGTGTTCGTCGCGCCCACCGTCGAGTCGCTGCCGGCGGTGTGCCGCAGCTACATCGAGCTCACGACGAGCCTCGACGAGGCGCGCGTCGGCCAGGTGCGAACGGGGCAGCACTTCGAGGGCGTGCGCGTGGAGGGCGTGTCGAACGCGTACATGCAGATGTTCGCGCGCCGCCTCTCGCCCGTCGTGGATGCGAGCACGGTCGTGCACGACGCATCCGACATCCCGAACTCGGTGATGTTCCTGCAACTGGTCGACCGCGCGATCGCCGAGGATCCGACCGTGGTGATCGAACGGTGGCGGCAGAACAACACGATCGTCGACCGATCCGCTGCTCCGCGGCCCCGGCTCAAGAAGGCGGGCACCCTGCGCGCGATCGTCGGACAGGGCGTGAGCGACGCGATGGCGCTGGATCTGCGCACGCACGGTCCGCACGCGCTCGTGGGTGGAACGACAGGTGCGGGCAAGTCGGAGTTCCTGCAGGCGTGGGTGCTCGGCATGGCCGCGGCCCACAGCCCCGACCGCGTCACGTTCCTGTTCGTCGACTACAAGGGCGGATCGGCCTTCGCCGACTGCGTCGATCTGCCGCACTGCGTCGGACTCGTCACCGACCTGAGCCCGCACCTCGTCCGTCGCGCCCTCACGAGCCTCCGCGCCGAGCTGCAGCACCGCGAGCACCTGCTCAACCGCAAGAAGGCGAAGGACCTCCTGGAGCTGGAGAAGCGGCAGGATCCGGAGTGCCCGCCGTCGCTCGTCCTCGTGATCGACGAGTTCGCGGCACTGGCCTCGGAGATGCCCGAGTTCGTCGACGGCGTCGTCGACATCGCCCAGCGCGGCCGGTCGCTCGGGATCCACCTCATCATGGCGACGCAGCGCCCGGCGGGCGTCATCAAGGACAACCTGCGGGCGAACACCAACCTCCGCATCGCGCTGCGCATGGCCGACGAATCCGACTCGCGCGACGTCGTCGACGACCCCATCGCAGCGAGCTTCCCCCCGACGATCCCGGGACGCGCGATCGCCAAGATCGGCCCCGGACGACTGGTTCCGTTCCAGTCCGCGTACACCGGCGGATGGACGGCGGACGACGAGAGCGCGGCCGCCGAAGTCCGGGTCTCGGAGCTCAAGTTCGGCGCCACGAGCGAGTGGGAGCCGGACCGGCCGCCCGAGTCGGATGCGCACGAGGAGAGCCTCGGCCCCAACGACCAGCGTCGCATCGTCTCGACCCTCGTCCGCGCGAGCGACCTGGGCGGGCTGCCTCGCCCGCGTCGCCCGTGGCTGGACGAGCTGGCGCCGCTCATCGACCTGCGGGACCTGCCCAACGACGGCGACACGCGCATCCCGATCGCGCTGATGGACGTGCCCGAGAAGCAGCTGCAGATGCAGGCGGCGTTCGTCCCAGACCGGGACGGATCGCTCGTGGTCTACGGAACGTCGGGCTCGGGCAAGTCCACCGTGCTCAAGACGATCGCCACCGCGGCGGGCATGCGCCCGGAACGCGGTCGCGTGCAGGTGTACTGCCTCGACTTCGCATCCGGCGCGCTGTCGTCGCTGGCTGCGCTGCCGCACGTGGGGTCCGTCGTCGACGGCGCCGACGTCGAGCGCATCCAGCGCCTGCTGCGCACGCTCGACAAGGAGCTGGACCGTCGGGCCGCAGCCTTCTCCGCGGCCAGCGCCGCGTCGGTGCAGGAGTACCGCGAGCTGGTCGATCCGGCGATGCCGCGCATCCTGCTGCTCATCGACAACTACCCCGAGTTCAAGAAGGACTGGGAGGTCGCGCCCGGCCGCGGTCCCTTCTATCGGATCTTCATGCGGATCCTCGGCGAGGGCCGCACGCTGGGCGTGCACACGGTCATCACCGCCGACCGCGGCAACGCCGTGCCGAGCGCGGTTGCCGCCAACATCTCGCGCCGCGTCGTGCTGCGCATGGGCGACAACGCCCAGTACATGCTGCTCGGTGCGCCGCGCGACGTGCTCGACGAGCAGTCGGCGCCCGGCCGGGCCGTCATCGACGGTCACGAGGCGCAGATCGCCGTGCTCGGCGGCACGTCCAACGTGGTCGAGCAGACGAAGGCCCTCTCCGCGCTCGGCGACCACCTCCGCGAGATCGGCGTCCGCGACCTGCCCGAGATCGGCGCCCTCCCGACGATGGTCCGGACGACGGAGCTGCCGTCGCGCGTGGACGGGATGCCCGTGTTCGGCGTCGCCGACGACACGCTCGCGCCTCGCGGCTTCGAGCCGCTGGGATCGTTCGTCATCTCGGGCCCGCCGCAGTCCGGCCGCACCAACGCGCTCAAGGCGCTCATCGTCGCGATGGAGCGCTTCGACCCCGACCTGCGCCTGTACCACTTCGGCAGCCGACGGGCCGAGCTCAAGGACTTCCGTCCGTGGGTGCGCAGCGCGACCAAGCCCGAGGACGAGAAGGAACTGGCGGCGGAGCTGGCGGAGCTCGTGGTGAGCGACGCCCCCGGAAGTCGCATCCTCATCGTCATCGAAGACATCCCGCACCTCGCGGACGGCCCCGCCGACCGCCCGATGCGCGCGCTGCTGCAGGCGATGCACAACAGCGAGCACATGCTCATCGGCGAGGCTGAGATCACACGCGCGAGCGGCAGCATCGGCGTGCTCGGGGAGTGGAAGACGGGTCGGCAGGGCATCGTGCTCAAGCCCGACACCTACGACGGCGAGACGCTGTTCAAGGTCCCGTTCGGCCGCGTCAAGCGGTCGGACTTCCCGGTCGGTCGAGGCATCTTCGTGCAGGCGGGTCGCTCCGTCACGATGCAGGTGCCGCTCGTCGCGGAGACCGCCGGCAACGGCGCGAAGAGCCCGGTCGCGGAGCCCGCGGGAGCCCATGGGTAGTTCTCCCCATGGGCGGTGCGGACGCCGTTCGCTAGCCTCGACGGGGTAAGGCCGGAACGGCCTGAATATGACGAACGCTGGGAGGCGGGTTTCATGGCCGGACACGATTTCGGTGCAACGTACAGCGAGATGGAGAGCGCGGCGCAGCGACTGCGCGACGGGCGCCAGAGCATCACCGACACGCTGAAGGAGCTTCAGGGCGTCATCGACGACCTCGTGCAGGACGGCTTCAAGACCGAGAACGCGTCCGAGGCCTACTCGACCGCGTACTCGGAGCTGACCAGCTCGCTCGACGACGCGTCGGAGGCCGTCAACGACATGGCCCAGGCGCTCGACCGCATGGCCGACTCGATCCGCGACAAGGACGCGGAGCTGGCCGGCGGCTGATCACTCGAACGTACGGAGGTCGTGGTGCCGGAGGACAACCGGCACCACGACCTTTCGCATGATGAGAGGCTTGTGGAGATGTGCACGACGAACGGAACGGTGAGCGGATGACCCCGGGGCAGAGCTACTGGTACAACCTGTCGACGCAGTCGGTGCAGCGCGCCGACGAGCGGCCGTCCGAAGACACGCTCGGCCCGTTCGCGACCGCGGAGGAGGCCGAGGAGTCGCCGGCCGTGCTGGTCGAGTACGCGCGTGCGTGGCTCGAGAGCGAAGAGAGCGAGCCGTTCCGTCAGATGGCCGCCGAGAACGGCGACGACGTCGACTACGCGTGATCCGGTGACGAGGACGGTCCGCCGCCGCGCCGCGGCACTCGCCGTCGTGGCCGCCGTCGCGGTGCTCACGGGGTGCGGCCCCGCTCTTCCGAGCACGGTCGTCCCGGACACGGCGATCACGGTGGGGTGGAACGGGGAGCTCACCTCCCTGAACGCGGCCGCCGCGCCCACGCCGGGAAACATCGACGTCGCGCAGGCGATCCGCGCCGACTTCGGCGACATCGTCGACGGCGAGTTCATCCTCGACGAGGGCTTCGGCACGGTCTCGATCGTCGCCGAGGACCCGTTCACGGTGCGCTACGACCTCGCCGAGCCGAGCTGGTCGGACGGCACCCCGCTCGACGCCGCCGACCTGCTGCTCGGGTGGGCCGCATCCGCCGGATACTTCGCCACCGCGTCGGACGCCGCTTCGGAGATCGAGCCGGATGCGGCGCCGACCGTTCCGGGCGTCGACGAGTTCGCCCGTGCGATCGACGTGGAGTTCCCGCATCCGACCAACACGTGGCAGAGCGCCGTCACCGTCCCGGTCGCGGCGCACGTCGTCGGCAAGCGCGCGTTCGGACTGGACGACGCCATGGAGGCCAAGCAGGCGGTCATCCGTGCGATCGAGAAGGCGGATGCCTCGGCTCTCGCCGCGATCGCGGAGGTGTGGAACAACGACTTCACGCTGCCCGAGGACGGCGGCATCCCCGCCGACCTGCTCGTTTCAAGCGGGCCGTTCCAGGTGAAGGAGGTCACTCGCGCCGACGAGGGCCAGACCGTCACGCTGGTCCCCAATCCGGCATATCGGGGCGCGGTGACTCCGCAGGTCGCGTGGATCGAGCTCGTGCCCGCCGGGGACGACCCGGTCGGGGCGATCGGCGAGAGCCTCGACATCGCGCAGGTCGGCCCGGTCTCTGCGAACGCCGCGCGCATCCACGAGATGGAGCGGCGGGACCACACGATCCAGACGACGCACGACGGAACCGTGTGGACCGTGTTGCTGGCTCCGACCGCCGTGTTCGCCGACGAGGCCGCGCGCGCGGCCTTCCTTCGCATGGTGCCGGCGTCCGACCTCGTGGGTCGCGGCGGCGGTGCGTGGTCGTCGGCCTACACCGCGACGACGTCCGTGCTCGCGGCGCCGGGTTCTCGTGCGTTCGACATCGTGAGCGAGGACTCCGGTTTCGCGGCTGCGTTCGGCAAGGCCGACGACTCCGCCCTCGAGCGAGCCGCCGCCGGGGTCGCCGAAGGTGCGACGGTGTGCGTGCTCTACGACCGGCGCAGCGAGTTCGCCGACGGCGCTTTCGCGGCGCTGCGCGAAGCCGCCGGGGCTGCCGGCTGGGGCGTGGCGGACTGCGGCAGCGACGACGTGGGCGCGGCCCTCGACCAGGGCGGCTGGAACGCGGCGATCGTCCGCGTTCCCCTCGCGCAGACACCGGCGGACGTCGCCGCGCTTTGGGGGAGCGAGGGTGCCGCATCCGTCACCGCACTCGCCGACCCGGAGCGCGATGCTCTCATCGCGCAGCTCGCGCAGACCGTCGACGTGTACGAGGCGAGGGAGGTGCTGGCCCAGATCGAGGCGACGATCGTGCGCGGGGCGGTCGCCCGGCCGTTCGCCGCGAACCCGCGCGTGACGGTCCTCGATCGGGATGTGACCGGTGTCACCGCGCGCAACGGCGCCGACGCGTCGCTGACCCACTCCGTCGCGCAGTGGGCCGTCGTCCCCTGATGCCTCAGGTGGTCGGCCGGCCGTACTCCTCGAGCCAGCGCAGCCACACCTCGCTCACCGTGGGGTAGGCGGGCACCGCGTGCCACAGCCGGTCGAGGGGCACCTCGCCGACGATCGCGATCGTCGCGGACGGCAGCAGCTCCGCGACATCCGGCCCCACGAACGTCGCGCCGATGAGCAGGCCGCGCTCCGTGTCGACGATCGCTCGCGCCTTGCCTCGGTAGTCGTCGGCGTAGGTCGTCGCGCCGCCCAGCCACGACAGGTCGTAGTCGAGAACACGGATGCGGCGTCCCGCCTTTCGCGCCGCAGCCTCGGTCATTCCGACCGACGCCACCTCCGGGTCGGTGAACGTCACCTGCGGCACATGGTGGTGGTCCGCCGTCGCGACATGGGCGCCCCACGGGCGGTCGTCGATGCGCTTGCCGGTCGCCCGGGCGGCGATCACGTCGCCCGCTGCGCGCGCCTGGTACTTCGCCTGGTGGGTGAGCAGCGCACGGTGGTTGACATCGCCGACGCCGTACAGCCAGTCGGTCCCGCGCACGAGGAGCGTGTCGTCGACGTCGAGCCAGTCGCCGTCGGCGATGCCGAGGTCGAGCGTGTCGAGTCCGAGGTCGGAGGTGCGCGGCATCCGTCCCGTCGCGACGAGCACCTCGTCGGCGACGACCCGCCGACCGTCGGACAGCTCGAGCTCCTTGCCCCCCTCGCCCCGGCGCGCTCCGGTCACCTCGACGCCCGTGAGGATCGTGACACCGGATGCCTCGAGGGACTCCTGCACCAGCTCGCCGGCGAACGGTTCCATGGCACCCAGGAGGCGTGAGCGCACGACCATCGTCACGCTGGTGCCGAAGCCTGCGAAGAGCGTCGCCATCTCGCTCGCGACGGTTCCGCCGCCGAGGATCGCGAGCGTCTGCGGCACATCGCGCACGCTCGTGGCGTCGCGGCTCGTCCACGGCTCGACGTCGAGCAGGCCGGGGATGTCGGGGAGCAATGCGGCGGAGCCCGTCGCGATCGCGACCGCGTGCCGCGCCGTCAAGGTCGTCTCTCCGTCGGAGCCTGTGACGACGACGCGCTTCGGCCCCGTGAACCGTGCGTGTCCGCGCACGAGGTCGATGCCGGCCGAGTCGAGCCACTTCACCTGCGACGCGTCGTCCCAGTCGTGCACGATCGTGTCACGGCGGGAGAGGGTCGCGGCCACGTCGACATCGCCCGTGACGGCCTGCTTCGCACCCTCGACGCCCCGTGCCGCACGTACTGCGGCATGACTTCGCAGGAGCGCCTTCGACGGCATGCACGCCCAGTACGAGCAGTCGCCGCCGACGAGTTCCGACTCGACGATGACGGTGCGGAGCCCGCCCTGTGTCGCCCGGTCGGCCACATTCTCGCCGGCCACGCCGGCTCCGATCACGATGAGGTCGTACTCGCGCTCGCTCACCCGGCCCACGCTAGCGATTCCGCGAGGGTCCGGGGGCGGCCACGAGGGAGTGCGCTGACTCCAATACACCCGACGCGCGCGATCGCGCAAGGGGGTGGCGCATCGCGCCTAAACCGGTTTAGCCTGCCTCCGAGTACCGGAGCTCTGGCACTGTCACGAAGGAGTGAGATGGCCGAGGCATCGCGTCCCACGATCGCCGACGTCGCGCGCCGCGCGGGCGTCAGCAAGGGGCTCGTCTCGTTCGCCTTGAACGGCAAGCCCGGCGTCTCGCCCGCCAGCCGCGAGCGCATCCTCGAGGCGGCGCGCGAGCTGGGCTGGACGCCGAGCGTGCGAGCCCGGTCGCTCAGCGTCGGCCGTTCCTTCGCGTGCGGCCTCGTGATCGGCCGCAGCCCCGACGTGATCGCCGCCGATCCGTTCTTCCCGTCGTTCATCGCGGGCCTCGAGGACGTCTTCTCGACCTCGGGCCTGGTCCTCGTGCTCGCGGCCGTCACCCCGGGTCGCCACGAAGAGCAGACGTACCGCGACCTCGCCCACGACAAGCGCGTCGACGGCGTGGTCCTCACGGACCTGCGGGTGGGGGATTCCCGGATCGACGTCGTCGAGGAACTCGGACTCTCCGCCGTGACGCTCGGCGTGCCGGACGTCGACAGCCCGTTCTCCTCGGTGTCGGTCGACGACGGTGCCGGCATCCGTCACGCCGTCGAGCACCTGGCCGACCTCGGCCACCGTGAGATCGCGCACGTCGCCGGGCCCGAGACGATGCTCCACGCGACCCGCCGCGCCCGCGCCTTCGTCGAGGCCGCGCGGGCGCACGGAATGCGGGCTCGCGTCGTGACGACCGACTTCAGTGCCGCAGAGGGCGCTGCCGCCACGCGCGCGCTCCTCGAAGGCGACGACCCGCCGACCGCGATCGTCTATTCGAACGACCACATGGCCGTCGCGGGGCTCGGCATCGCGCAGCGCCTCGGCCTCACCGTTCCGCGCGACCTGTCGATCACGGGCTTCGACGACACCGACCTCGGCCACCACCTGCATCCCGCGCTGACCTCGGTCGCGACGGATGCGCGCGCGTGGGGCGCGGTCGCGGCGCGAACCCTCCTCGACGCGCTCGCCGGCGCGCCACCGACGCACCTCGACCTCGATGAACCCACCCTCGTGATCCGGGAATCCACGGGGGCGGCCCCACGTCGACCGCGCCGTTCGCGCGGCTCGACAGCCTGAACCACCGGAGAAGGAGCAGAACATGAGACGCGTCATCATCACGGCGGCAGGAGCGGCCGTGGCCGCCCTCGTCCTCACCGCGTGCGGCGGAGGCGGCGGCGGCGGGGGCGGCGAAGACATGGAGGCCCGCGGCGACATCACCATCTGGTACTCCAACAACGAAGCTGAGATCGAATGGGGCCAGCAGATGGTCGAGGCGTGGAACGCCGACCACCCCGACGAGCAGATCAAGGCGCAGGAGATCCCCGCGGGCGCCTCGAGCGAAGAGGTCATCGGCGCTGCCATCACGGCGGGCAACGCGCCGTGCCTCGTGTTCAACACGTCCCCCGCGGCCGTCCCGCAGTTCCAGAAGCAGGGCGGGCTCGTGAACCTCTCCGACTTCCCCGACGGCGACGACTACATCCTCGAGCGCAGCGGCGAGGTCGCCGAGCAGTACCGGTCGGAGGACGGCGGCTTCTACCAGCTGCCGTGGAAGGCCAACCCGGTGATGATCTTCTACAACAAGACGATGTTCGCCGACGCAGGCCTCGACCCCGAGAACCCGTCGCTGTCGACCTACGACGAGTTCCTCGAGACGGCGCGCACCCTCAAGGAGGCGGGAGTCGCGCAGTACGCGATCAACCCGGCGCCGACGAGCGAGTTCTTCCAGTCCTGGTTCGACTTCTACCCGCTGTATGCGGCGCAGACGGGCGGCACGCTGCTCGTGGAGGACGGCAAGGCGACGTTCGACAGCGACGACGGCCGCGCCGTCGCCGAGTTCTGGCGCACGCTCTACGAGGAGCAGCTCGCGGGACAGGAACAGTACCAGGGCGACGCGTTCGCCGACGGCTATTCCGCGATGGCGATCGTGGGTCCCTGGGCCATCGCCGTCTATGGCGACGCGGTCGAGTGGGGCGCGGTGCCGGTGCCGACCGAGGCGGGCACAGCACCGGAGGAGACCTACACCTTCAGCGACGCGAAGAACATCGGCCTGTTCACGGCGTGCGAGAACAAGGCGACGGCGTGGGACGTCCTGAAGTTCGCGACGAGCGAGGAGCAGGACGGAATCTGGCTCGAGACGACGGGGCAGATGCCGCTGCGGCAGAACCTCACCGAGACGTTCCCGGACTACTTCGAGGCGAACCCCGCCTACGAGCAGTTCGGCGACCAGGCGTCGCGCACCGTCGAGGTGCCCAACGTGCCGAACTCGGTCGAGGTGTGGCAGACGTTCCGCGACGGCTACTCGGAGTCGGTCATCTTCGGCGACGTGCCCGTCGACGAGTTCCTGACCGACACGGCCGCCCGCATCGACGAGCTGGTCGCGCAGGGCTGACATGAGCGCGGATGTCGCGGGCGCCGTCGGCCGGACGGGGGACTCCTCCGACCGGCCGGCCGGCGGCGGCCCACCCCACGCGGCGCCGGCGCGCCGTGATGAACGCGGCGGCAAGCCGCGTCGCGGCCTGACCCGCATCCTCGGAGCACAGCCGCACGGCCTGCTCTTCTCGGCGCCGTACATCGTCTTCGTGATCCTGGTGTTCGCGTGGCCGATCGTGTTCGCCGTCTGGATGTCGTTCCAGGACTACTTCTTCGCGGCACCGGGCGCCGACGTCGACCGGCCGTTCGTCGGCTTCGACAACTACATCACGGTGATCAACGACCCCCGGGTGTGGCAGTCGTTCCGCAACGTGGGCGTCTTCCTCATCATCAACGTGCCGCTCACCGTCGTGCTGTCGATCATCCTGGCGACAGCGCTCGACCGCATCGTGCACGCGCGCACGTTCTTCCGAGTCAGCTACTACCTGCCGTACGTGACGGCGTCGGTCGCGGTGGTCGCGGTGTGGCTGTTCCTGTTCTCGCAGAACGGCCTCGTGAACCAGATCCTCGGGCCCCTCGCGCCGAGCCCGTCGTGGCTCATCAACTCGGCACTCGCGATGCCCACGATCGCGCTGTTCGTGACGTGGAAGGGACTCGGGTTCTACATCCTGCTGTACCTCGCGGCGCTGCAGAACGTGCCGCGCGAGCTGTACGAGTCGGTGTCGATGGACGGGGGCGGGCGCATCCGTCAGTTCTTCACGGTCACCGTGCCGGGCGTTCGGCCCGCGACGCTGCTGGTGGTGCTGCTGTCGACGATCACGGGTGCGAACCTCTTCACCGAGCCGTACCTGCTCACCGGCGGCGGCGGACCCAACGGGGCGTCCGCGAGCCCGGTGCTGCTGATCTACCAGCGGGGCATCGAGCAGGGGAACCCCGACGTCGCCGCGGCGATCGGCGTGATCCTGATCATCTTCGTGCTCATCATCGCCGCACTGCAGCGGCGCTTCGTCGGAGGTGAGGAGTCGTGAGACGCATCCTCGGGAGCAAGATCACGCTCTACATCGTGCTGAGCCTCGGTGCTCTCGCGTTCCTGTTCCCCTTCTACTACATGGTCATCGGGTCGCTGCAGACGAACGTCGATCCGACCCCGGCCGGCGCGTTCCCGAATCCCGAGAACCTGACGTTCGCGAACTACGTGGCGATCAACGAGCGGATCAACCTGCTGCAGGGCCTCGCCAACTCGGGCATCTTCGCCGGTGGCGTCGTGCTCGGCACGATCGTGTTCGGCGTGCTGGCCGGCTATGCGCTCGCAGTGCTGCACTGGCGCGGTCGGGGTGCGACCTTCGCGCTGGCTCTTCTCGTGCAGGTCGTGCCGTTCCAGCTGCTCATGATCCCGCTGTACGTCATGATCGCGCGCGACTACGGCCTGTCCGACACGTACATCGGCATGATCCTGCCGTTCTTCATCAACTCGACGGCCGTCGTGCTGTTCCGGCAGTACTTCCTGCAGCTGCCGAAGGACCTGTTCTCGGCGGCGCGCATAGACGGCGCGGGGGAGTTCCGCATCCTGTGGAGCGTCGCGCTGCCGCTCGTGCGGCCCGCGCTTCTGACTGCCGTCCTGCTCACGTTCATCGGCCCGTGGAACGAATTCCTGTGGCCATTCCTCATCACGAAGGAGGCGTCCATGCAGCCGCTCGCGGTGTCGCTGGCGAACTTCATCACCAACATCGCGGCGTCGACCGCGAACCCCTTCGGAGCGATGATGGCGGGTGCCGTCGTGCTGGCGATCCCGGCCGTCACGCTGTTCATCATCTTCCAGAGGTACTTCACCTCGAACGACCTCGGATCGGGGGTGAAGGGATGAGCGCCGCATCCGTGCCCTACGAGCTCACGCGCGTCGGCGTCGTCATGACGCCGGATCCCAGCGACCCGAACGAGGCCGAGGGGGTGCTCAACCCCGCGTCGGGCCGCGGTCCGGACGGCGAGCTCTACCTCCTGCCGCGACTTGTCGCATCGGGCAACGTGTCACGCGTCGGCCTCGCGCGCGTGATCGTCGAGAACGGCGCGCCGGTCGGAGTCGAACGCGTCGGTGTCGTCCTCGAGCCCGATCGCGGGTGGGAGCGTGGCGCCGACAACGCGGGCGTCGAGGATCCGCGTGTGACGTTCATCCCCGCCGTCGGCCTGCACGTCATGACGTACGTCGCGTACGGGCCGCTCGGCCCACGTACGGCGATCGCGGTGTCGGACGACCTGCGCACGTGGCGGCGGCTGGGCCCGGCGCTCTTCCGCTACGACGACGCGCTCGACATGGACCTCAACCTGTTCCACAACAAGGACACGGTCTTCTTCCCCGAGCCGGTGACGGCGCCCGACGGCACGACCGCGCTCGCGGTGCTGCACCGGCCGATGTGGGACCTCGGCGAGACGAAGCCCGGTCAGGGCATCCGGGTTCCCGCCGGGGTCGAGGACACGCGCCAGTCGATCTGGATCAGCTTCGTGCCGCTCGCGGCCGTCGCCGCCGACATCGCGGCGCTCACGCTGTGGGAGCAGCACCGCTTCGTCGCGGGCCCCGAGTTCGCGTTCGAGGAGCTGAAGATCGGCGGGGGCCCCCCACCCCTGCGCGTGCCGGAGGGGTGGCTGGTGCTTCACCACGGCGTCACGGGCGTGATCGACAACGCGTTCGCCCAGCAGCAGCGCGTGAACTACGCGGCCGGGGCGCTCCTGCTCGACGCCGACGAGCCGTGGCGCGTCATCGCGCGCACGCCCGAGCCGCTGCTCGCCCCCGAGACCGAGGACGAGCGCAGCGGCATCGTGCCGAACGTCGTCTTCCCGACCGCGATCGAGCGGATCGAGGATCGCACGTTCGTGTTCTACGGCATGGCCGATTCGAAGATCGGCGCCGCCGAGCTCACACGGACCGACTCAGGCGCGGCCGCCGCGTCCTGATCGAAGGAACGAGAATGAACCGGATGCTCCGCCCCGCCCGCACGCGCGGGGCGATCGCCGGGGCGGCGGCCGTCGCCCTCGCACTGTCGCTCCCGGGAGCGGCACTGGCCGCACCACCGGCACCGGCCCCTGCGCACGCGGTCGACGGGCAGCTCACGAACCTCGCCCACCTCGACTTCCTGCTCGACGAGGCGACACCGCCCGCCGACGTGGAGGGCCACACGACGTACCGCCTCGCGGAGCAGCCCGTGCTCGTGATGCCGTGGACGTACGCCGACGCGCGCCCCGGCGGCACGTTCGAGCGCGTCGGCGGGGGAGGTCCGCCCGACCCGGTGACGGGCCACTGGAAGCAGGGCGCCTACAACGCCGACGACATCTCTCGCGCCGCCGTGGTGTACGCGCGCCACTGGGAGCAGACGGGCGACGAGGCGAGCCGCGACAAGGCGTATGAGCTGCTTCGCTCGCTCGCGTACCTGCAGACCATCGAGGGTCCGAACGCGGGCAACGTCGTGCTGTGGATGCAGCCGGACGGCACCCTCAACCCGTCGGCCGAGCCGGTCGAGCTGCCCGACCCGTCGGACTCCGGCCCGAGCTACTGGCTCGCGCGCACGATCTGGGCGTTCGGCGAAGGCCACGCCGCCTTCGCCGACGCCGACCCCGAGTTCGCGGCGTTCCTCGACGAGCGCCTCGCGCTCGCGATCGACGCGGTCGACCGTCAGGTGCTCGTCCGGTACGGACAATGGGCCGAGGCCGACGGCATGCGCGTGCCGCAGTGGCTGATCGTCGACGGGGCGGATGCCTCGGCCGAGGCGGTCCTCGGTCTCGCCGCGCATGTCGAGGCGCAACCCGGCGACACGGCCGCCGCGGAGGCGCTCCGCAAGCTCGCGGAAGGCATCGCGGCGATGAGCGCGGGCGACGCGCGCTCGTGGCCGTACGGCGCCCTGTTGCCGTGGACGCCCGCGCGCTCGCTGTGGCACGCGTGGGGCTCGCAGATGCCCGCTGCGGTGGCCGCGGCATCCGTCGCCCTCGGCGACCCGTCGCTCGTCGTCCCCGCCGTCCGCGACTCGGCGTCGTTCACACCGACGCTCATGACGGCGGGCGGGCCCGACAACGGGTGGATGCCGACCCCGACCGAGCGCGTGCAGATCGCGTACGGCGCGGACTCACGTGTGCAGTCGCTGTTCGCCGTCGCCGACGCGACCGGTGCGCCCGGGTTCACGGAGCTCGCCGTCATGCAGGCCGCGTGGTTCTTCGGCGCGAACCATGCCGGGGAGCCGATGTACGACCCCGCCACCGGCGTCACGTTCGACGGGCTCGAGGCGGACGGCCGTGTCAACCGCAACAGCGGCGCCGAGAGCACGATCCACGGACTGCTCACGATGCTCGCACTCGATGCGCGGCCGGGACTCGGCGAACGCGCCTCCGCGCTCACCGAGGTCGCCGCTCGCGAGGGGCTGCGGCTCGTGCAGGCCGAGAGCGGAACGACGACCGGAGGAACCGTCACGACGCCCGAGGCGTGGACGGGGGAGTCGCTGTGGGCGGGCGAGGCGCTGACGCTGCCGCGTGGCGCGAGCGCCGTGTTCGACATCGGCGCCGACTCGACGCGCCGCTGGGTGGAGCCGGTGGTGTGGTCGACGCCCGGGGAGTCCAGCGCCTCGGTGTGGCGAGCAGGCAACGTGCCGCTCGGCGTGCTTCACGAGGAGGGACCGGCCCAGGGCGTGTCGCCCACGCCGGGCGTGCTGTGGCCGCGATCGCTGCAGCACTCCGCGCTCGACGACCGGTCGGCGCTGCGCGTCGACGTGCTGTCGGGCGAGCTCGTGCTGGACGCCATCCTCGTGCGACCGGTCATCTCGCGCCTCGCGCTCGCGGGGGAGGACGGCCGCACGGAGCTCGTGCATTCCAGCGCCGCCGTGCCCCAGCCGACGCGCATCGGCACGGAAGGGACCACGACGCACGTGATCGTGTTCGACTCGCGCGGGGGGCAGGTGCGGGACACGATCGTCCGCGGTTCGCGGACGATCGTCGTGCCGGCCGGCGGGTTCGCGATCGCGACGTCGTGAGAGCGGTGCCGGGGCGTCGCGGGGGCGGCGCCCCGGCACCCGTTCTCTCCTACGCCCGCACCGCGGCCCGCGGAGGGCCTGCACAGTCGTGTCCGATTTCCGCCAGCCGATGTCGTCGGAGCGTGACAGGCTGGACGCATGACGACGACCACCACGCGTCCCGCGATGACGTTCGACGAGCGCTATCGCGCGATCGACTCGCGCGACGCGCGGTTCGACGGGCAGTTCGTGACGGCCGTGCGCTCCACCGGCATCTACTGCCGGCCGAGCTGCCCCGCGCGTACCCCGAAGCCCTCGAACGTCACGTTCTACCCCACGAGCGCCGCCGCGCACGAGGCCGGGTATCGCGCGTGCAAGCGCTGCCTCCCCGAGGCGGCGCCCGGCTCACCCGAATGGAACCTGCGCGGCGACGTCGCGGGTCGCGCGATGCGGCTCATCGCCGACGGCGTCGTCGAGCGCGAGGGCGTGCCCGGTCTCGCCCGGCGTCTCGGGTACTCGCCGCGCCACCTCACGCGGCTGCTCACGGCCGAGCTCGGCGCCGGGCCGCTCGCCCTCGCGCGCGCGCAGCGCGCCCACACCGCGCGCATCCTGCTCGTGGGCACCGACCTGCCCGCCGCCGACGTCGCCTTCTCCGCGGGCTTCACGAGCGTGCGCCAGTTCAACGACACGGTGCGCGAGGTGTTCGGCATGTCGCCCCTCGAGCTGCGTGCGCGTCGCCGGATGCCGCGCAACGGGGCATCCGGACACCCCCTCGGTGCGATCGACCTCGTGCTGCCCCATCGCGGCCCGCTCGATGCGGAGGGGCTGTTCGCGTGGATGCGCGCGCGGGCGATCCCGGGCGTCGAGCACGCGACGGAGTCGAGCTTCGCGCGCACGCTGCGCCTTCCCGGGGGTCCCGCGTGGTTCGAGCTGCGCGTCGACGACGCGGGCAACGTGCGGCTGCGCGCGCGGCTCGCGCACCTCGGCGACCTGTCGACGCTCGTCGCGCGGGCGCGGCGCCTGTTCGACCTCGACGCGGACCCGCTCGCGGTCGATGACGCGCTGTCGCGGCACCCGGAGCTGAAGCCCCTCGTCGCGCGCGTCCCCGGCATTCGTGTTCCCGGGGCGGTCGACCCCCACGAGATGCTCATCCGCGCGATGGTCGGGCAGCAGATCACCGTCGCCGCCGCGCGCACGGCGCTCACCGCGCTCGCGGATGCGTTGGGCGAGCCCGTGAGCGGCCTCGGCGACGAGAGCGACGCCGAAGGCGCGACCGTTCGCCTGTTCCCCACGATGGCCGCGATCGCCGAGCGGGGCCACGAGGTGCTGCGCGGCCCCGCCGCCCGCATACGCGCCCTCACCGGCGCCGCCGCGGCACTCGCCGACGGCGCGCTCACGCTCACGTCGGGCGACGACAGCGCCGAGCAGCGCGCGGCACTCCTCGCGCTGCCGGGCGTCGGCCCGTGGACCGCCGACTACGTGCGGATGCGCGTGCTCGGCGACCCCGACATCACCCTCCCCGGCGACGTCGCGGTGCGCTCGGGCGCGGCCGCCGCCGGCCTTCCCGCCGAGCCGAAGGCGTTCACCGCCTGGGCCGCCCGCACGGCGCCCTGGCGCAGCTACCTGACCGCGCATCTTTGGCGGAAGGCCCCCGTCCGGCCGCGCTCCACGCGCCGCCCCGAGACCCCGAAGGACCAATCATGAACGCCACCCTGCAGACGATCGAGACCCCCGACGGCGCCTTCACGATCCTCGCCGACGACCGCGGGCGCGTGCTCGCCTCCGGATGGAGCGCCGACCCCGACGCGATCCTCGCGCGCGTGCGCCGCGTCCCGTCCACGGTCGAAGAGGGCGAGACGGATGCCGCGGCCGCCGTGCTCGCGTACTACGACGGCGACCTCTCGGCGATCGACGTGGTCGAGGTCGAGCAGGACGGCACGCCGCTCCAGCTCGAGGGCTGGCGCGCGCTGCGCTCGATCGAGCCGGGGCATCCGCTCACGTACGCCGAGTTCGCGACCCTCCTCGGTCGCCCGTCCGCCGTGCGCGCGGTCGCGGCGATCTGCGCGCGCAACGCGCCCGCGCTCTTCGTCCCGTGCCACCGCGTGCTGCGCACCGGGGGAGCGATGGGCGGCTTCGCGTGGGGCGTCGACGTGAAGCGCAGCCTCCTGGCGCGCGAAGCGGCCGCATGACCGTGCATTGATCCTTGCCCTCAGCGAACTCCCAGGTATAGGCTGGAGGGCTGTCGCGCTCTGCGCGGCGCTCAGCCGGATCCAGAGGAGGACGCCATGCACAAGGCCGTTATCGTCGCCCAGTTCGCATACGTCGCTCTCGGCATCCGTGTGGACCGCCCCCGTCTTCAGGGATAACCCGCCGTCGGCTTCGCGCCATCAGGCATATCGCCTCAATTCGGAGCGTTCCCTCTCCCATCGAGAGAATCCGCCCCTCGTCGCGCTCTGCGCGCGCCTCCTCGCCCCGACCGGGGCTCGCATCCACCGTCCCACCAGGACCCCGCAAGGATCATGACCACCACCGCTGAACCGCAACGGTCCCGCCTCTCCACTCCCCGCGCGCTCGCGCGACTGCTCCCGTACGCCAAGCCGGTCCTGCCGCGCCTCGTCCTCGGTGCCGCGAGCGCGCTGCTCGCAAGCCTGCTCGCGCTCGGCATCCCGCTTGTGCTCGAGGCCGTCGTGCGCGGCCCGATCGCATCGGGCGACCTCGCGCTCATCACGTGGGGCGCGGTCGCCGTGCTCGTGCTCGGGCTTCTCGAGGCACTGATGGTGTGGGCGCGCCGCTGGTTCGTGATCGCACCGGCGACGGAGGTGGAGTACGACCTGCGCACCGCGTTCTATCGCCGCCTGCAGCGTCTGCCGGTCGCGTTCCATGATCGGTGGCAGTCGGGTCAGCTGCTGAGTCGCATGATGCAGGACATCAGCATGATGCGCCGCTGGATGGCGTTCGGCCTCATCCTGCTGGTGGTCAACGTGCTGACGATCGCGGTGGGCCTCGTTCTGCTGTTCCGGTGGCACTGGCTGCTGGGCACGGTCTTCATCGTGTGCTCCCTGCCGATCTGGTACGCCGGCTACCGCTTCGAGAAGACGTACGGCACGCTCACGCGCCAGAGCCAGGACCAGGCGGGCGACCTCGCGACCTCGGTGGAGGAGAGCGTGCACGGCATCCGCGTGCTCAAGGCCTTCGGGCGGGGAAAGCACGCGCTGCAGAAGTTCACGCGCCAGGCCGAGACACTGCGTCGCACTGAGCTGCGCAAGGCGGGCGCCGTCGGCTGGATCTGGTTCTGGCTCGTGCTGCTGCCCGACATCGCGTTCGCGCTGTGCCTCGGCGTCGGCATCTTCCTGAACGCGACGGGCCAGCTGAACGTCGGCGAGCTGTTCGCGTTCTTCGCGATGGCGACCGTGCTGCGCTGGCCGATGGAGTCGATCGGGTTCCTCTTCTCGTTCACGCTCGACGCGCGCACGGCCACCGACCGCCTCTTCGAGGTGTTCGACGAGCCGAACCCGATCACCGACCCCGAGTCGCCCGCCGCGCTCGAGATCGTGCGCGGCGAGCTCGCGTTCGAGAACGCGCACTTCCGGTACCAGGACGCGTCGCCGAACGAACGCGATCTGCTCGACGGCATCGACCTCGTGCTGCGGCCCGGCGAGACCATGGCGCTCGTCGGCCTCACCGGCTCGGGCAAGACGACGCTCACGACGCTGCCCGCGCGCTTGTACGACGTCACCGGCGGACGCGTCACGCTCGACGGCGTCGACGTGCGCGCCCTGTCGCTCGCCGATCTGCGGCGGCACGTGGGCATGGCCTTCGAGGACGCGACGCTGTTCTCGCAGTCGGTGCGCGACAACGTGCTGCTGGGTCGCGAGGACCTGGAGCCCGGCAGCCCCGAGGCCGAGGCCGTGCTGCGCGAAGCGCTCGAGGTCGCGCAGGCGGGGTTCGTGTACGACCTGCCCGACGGCCCCGACACGGTCATCGGCGAAGAGGGTCTGAGCCTCTCGGGCGGCCAGCGTCAGCGGCTCGCGCTCGCACGTGCGGTCGCCGCTCGCCCGTCGGTGCTCGTGCTCGACGACCCGCTGGCGGCGCTCGACGTCGACACCGAGGCGCTCGTCGAAGACGCGCTGCGCGAGGTGCTGCACGACACGACCGCACTCGTCGTCGCCCACCGCCCCTCCACGGTCATGCTCGCCGATCGCGTCGCGCTGCTCGAGGGCGGTCGCATCACGGCGGTCGGCACGCACTCGGAGCTGCTTCGTGAGAGCGAGCACTACCGTCACGTGATCTCGAGTCTCGAGATCGATGAGGCGCGCAAGCGCGCGCTCCACCACGAACAGGAACCGCTGGAGGTGAACCTGTGAGCACCACCGTCGTCGGAACGAGCGGCGAAGACCGCTCCGACTACACGCGCGAAGAGAGTCGCGCCATCCGACGCCGCTCGCTGCGGCTGCTGGGATCGCTCATCTCGCCGGTGCGCTGGCAGCTCGTGCTCGCGGCGGTCGTGCTCGTCGTGTCGACCGTGCTTCGCGTCGTCGGTCCCGCGCTCATCGCGTACGGCCTCAACAACGCGCTGCCGGCCGCCGTCGAGCGCATGGACTGGATGCCGACGGTGCTCGTCGTGGCGGTCTACCTCGTGTCGGCGCTCGGCGGTGCGGCCCTCATCGGCTGGTACGTCGTCGTCGCGGCGCGGCTGACGCAGGCAGTGCTGCTCGACCTGCGCAAGCGCATCTTCCTGCACACGCAGCGGCTGAGCCTCGAGTTCCACGAGTCCTACACGTCGGGTCGCATCATCTCGCGCCAGACGAGCGATCTCGACACGATCCGCGAGCTGCTCGACGGCGGTCTCAACGAGCTCGTGTCGGGCGTCCTCTACGGAGGCTTCACGCTCATCGCGCTGCTGCTGCTCGACTGGCAGTCGGGTCTCATCGTCGTCGCGATGGGAGTGCCGCTGTACCTGCTGATGCGCTGGTTCTACCGCAGCTCGCAGCTCGCCTACCGCGAGTCGCGCGTCGTGAGCGCGAAGGTCATCGTCAAGTTCGTCGAGACGATGACCGGCATCCGCGCCGTCAAGGCGTTCCGCAAGGAGCCGCGCAACGACGGCGAGTTCGGCGGCCTCGCGAGCGACTACCGCGCGGTGAACATGCGGACGATCCGCCTGTTCGGCGCGTTCGAGCCGGCTCTCATGGCCGTGGCATCCGTCTCGATCGCCCTCGTCGTGCTGTGGGGCGGCATCCGTGTCGCCGACGGCGCGCTCGCGATCGGAACGCTGCTGGCCGCCGTGCTGTACGTGCGCAACTTCTTCTCGCCGCTGCAGGAGGTCGCGTTCTTCCTGAACTCGTACCAGTCGGCGACGGCGGCGCTCGAGAAGGTCTCGGGCGTGCTGGAGGAGGAGCCGACCGTGCCCGACCCGACCGATCCGGTCGATCTGTGGACGGCGCGCGGTCGGGTGACGTTCGACCGCGTGAGCTTCGGGTACTCGAAGGACCGCGTGATCCTGCCGGACTTCTCGCTCGAGATCCCGGCCGGCCAGACCGTCGCGCTCGTGGGCACGACGGGCGCGGGCAAGTCGACCCTCGCGAAGCTCGTGTCGCGGTTCTACGACCCGACGCAGGGCTCGGTGAGCCTCGACGGAGTCGACCTGCGGCGGCTGCACCCGAAAGACCTGCGCCGCGCGATCGTCATGGTCACGCAGGAGGCCTACCTTTTCAGCGGCACGGTCGCCGACAACATCGCGCTCGGCAAGCCGGATGCGACGCTCGACGAGATCCGCGCCGCGGCGCGGGCGGTGGGGGCGGATGCGTTCATCGAACGCCTGCCGGACGGGTACGACACCGACGTGAACAAGCGCGGCGGGCGCGTGTCGGCGGGTCAGCGCCAGCTGATCTCATTCGCACGCGCGTTCCTCGCGAACCCCGCGGTGCTGATCCTCGACGAGGCGACGGCGTCGCTCGACATCCCGAGCGAGCGGATGATCCAGGAGGCGCTGCAGACGCTCCTCGCCGACCGCACGGCGATCATCATCGCGCACCGCCTGTCGACGGTCGCGATCGCCGATCGCGTGCTCGTGATGGAGCACGGCCGGATCATCGAGGACGACGCCCCCGAGAACCTCATCGCGGGAACGGGCAAGTTCGCGCAGCTGCACGCCGCGTGGCGCGAGTCCCTCGTGTGAAGGTGACGGCGGATCTCGGTGCTACGCCGGGATCCGCCGCGTCTTCGCGAGCTCGGCGAACCAACGGCCGCTGTCCTTGACGGTGCGCTCGAGCGTGTCGAAGTCGACGCGCACGATGCCGAAGCGCTTCGCGTAGCCGTAGCCCCACTCGAAGTTGTCGAGCAGCGACCACACGAAGTAGCCGCGCAGGTCGACGCCGCGCTGCAGCGCGCGGTGCGCGGCGGTGAGGTGCCGGCGCAGGTAGTCCGTGCGCTCTGGGTCGGGCACCGAGCCGTCCGGCGCGACGACGTCGTCGAACGCCGCGCCGTTCTCGGTCACCATGAGCGGTTGGCCGGGGAACTGCTCCGACAGCGACACGAGCAGCGCCTCGAGGCCCTCGGGCGCGATGTTCCAGCCCATCGCGGTGTACGGGCCCGGCTGCTGGACGAACTCGAGCACGTGGTCGCTGCCGGGCCACGCCGTGCCGCCCGCGACGCCCTTGTGCCCGTCGTTCATCTGCTTGGGCGAGACCCCGTCCCACAGCCGCACGGTCGCGGTGGAGTAGTAGTTCACCCCGAGCACGTCGATCGGCTGGTTGATCGTCGCGAGATCGCCGTCGCGCACAAACGACCAGTCGGTGACGGATGCCGTGTCCTCGAGCAGATCCGCCGGATACTCGCCGCGCAGCAGCGGGTGCGTGAATGCGCGATTCGCGAGCGCATCCGCGCGGCGCATCGCCTCGGCAGCACCCTCCCCGCCGGGCCGCAGCACGTGGAAGTTGAGCGTGATCGAGTAGTCCGGCGACCCGGTCGACGTCGCCCGCAGCGCCTGCACGGCTCGCCCGTGCGCGAGGTTGAGGTGGTGCACGGCCGACAATGCGGACGCGGGTTCGTGCCTGCCGGGAGCGTGACCACCCTGCCCGTACCCGAGGTACGCCGAGCACCACGGCTCGTTGAGCGTCGTCCACGTGTTCACGCGGTCGCCGAGCGCCTCGCCCATGACCCGCGCGTAGTCCTCGAAGGCATCCGTCGTCGACCGGGCGGTCCAGCCGCCCTCGTCTTCGAGCGCCTGCGGCAGATCCCAGTGGTACAGGGTGGCGACCGGGCGGATGCCCCGCTCCAGCAGCCCGTCGACGAGACGCGAGTAGAAGTCGAGTCCCTTGCGGTTCACCTCGCCCCGCCCGGTCGGGAAGATGCGCGGCCACGCGATCGAGAACCGGTACGCGCCGAGCCCCAGTTCGCGCATGAGGTCGACGTCGCTCTCCCAGCGGTGGTAGTGGTCGCACGCGATGTCGCCCGTGTCGCCGTCCCAGACCTTGCCGGGCGTGCGGCTGAACGTGTCCCAGATGGACGGTCCGCGCCCGTCCTCGTTCGCGGCGCCCTCGACCTGGTAGGCGGCGGTCGCCGAGCCGAACGTGAAGCCGGGCGGGAACTCGAGGCCCGAGGCGAGGTAGTCGTCGCGGGGTGCTGCGGTCGTCACCGGCCCATCGTTCCACGACGGATGCCGCGCCCGCGGCATCCGCTCACAGCTTGATCTCGGCGATGACCTCGCCGTACTCCGTCTCGCCGACGGGCGTGAAGCCCACGCGCTTGAAGAACGCCTCCGGCCCGCCTTCGCCGGCCTCGTAGATGACGTTCACCTTCTCCATGCCGCGCTTGCGCGCCTCATCGAGCAGCGCCTCGACCGCGAAGCGCCCGACGCCGCGGCCCTGGTCGTCCGCATCGACGTTGATGCGCCACAGGACGGAGCGGAAGTGCTCCTGGGGGAAGTCGGGGTCGAAGTTGGCGCTGACGAACCCCACGACGTCGTCGCCGTCGAGCACGACCCGCTGCCACGACGTCTGGGGGTTCACGACTGTGGCGGCGACGCCGTAGCTCACCGGCGAGAGGAACTCCTCCTGGCCGGGCTTGAGCGACATGTTGTTGACCGCGACGATCGTCGAGGCGGACAGTTCTTCCAGTCGGAGCTCAGCCATTGCCCCAGGCTAATGGAGGCGTGCGGCATCCGGCCACGTTCTGCCGCGACCTTCATGGGGAATTCATACAGCGCAAAGTATCTCGATATCAAGATATTTTCGCGATTGCGATAGGCTTGCACGACGCCCCGAAACGAAAGACGGAACCGGTGACCGACTCCACCATCATCTACACCTACACCGACGAGGCCCCGGCTCTCGCGACCGCTTCGCTCCTGCCGATCGTGCAGGCGGTGACCCGTCAGGCGGGGGTCGACATCGAGACTCGCGACATCTCGCTGGCGGGTCGGGTGCTGGCGGCGTTCCCGCAGCGACTCACCGCGGAGCAGCAGGTGGGCGACGCCCTCGCCGAGCTGGGCGGGCTCGCGACGCTGCCGGAGGCGAACATCATCAAGCTGCCGAACATCTCGGCGTCGATCCCGCAGCTGAAGGCCGCGATCGCGGAGCTGCAGTCCAAGGGCTACGACGTGCCGGACTACCCCGACGAGCCCGAGACGCTCGAAGAGAAGGACATCCGCGCGCGTTACGACCGCATCAAGGGCTCGGCGGTGAACCCCGTCCTGCGCGAGGGCAACAGCGACCGCCGCGCGCCGCTGTCGGTCAAGAACTACGCGCGCAAGCACCCGCACCGCAACAAGCCTTTCGCCGAGGGCTCGAAGACGCGCGTCGCGACGATGGGCCACGACGACTTCCGCTCGAACGAGCAGACGACCGTGATCCCGTCCGACGACGTGCTCACGATCCAGCACGTCGCCGAAGACGGCAACGTGACGCCGCTCAAGGAGGGCATCAAGGTGCTCCCCGGTGAGATCGTCGACGGCACCTTCCTCTCCGCCAAGGCGCTCGACGCGTTCCTCGGCGAGACGCTCGAGGCCGCCAAGACCGACGACGTGCTGTACTCGGTGCACCTCAAGGCCACGATGATGAAGGTCAGCGACCCGATCATCTTCGGCCACGTGGTCAAGGCGTACTTCGCCGATGTCTTCGACCGCTACGGTGACAAGATCGCTGAGGCCGGCCTCACGCCGAACGACGGCCTGGGCGCGATCCTGACCGGTCTCGGACAGCTCGAGGGCGGCGACGCGATCAGGGCCGCGATCGACGAGGCGATGAAGAACGGCCCGCGCCTGTCGTACGTCAACTCCGACAAGGGCATCACCAACCTCCACGTGCCCTCCGACGTCATCGTCGACGCGTCGATGCCGGCGCTCATCCGCAACGGCGGCAAGCTCTGGGGCGCCGACGGCAGCGAAGACGACACCCTGGCCGTCATCCCCGACTCCTCCTACGCGGGCGTCTACCAGACGGTGATCGACGACGTCATCGCGCACGGCCCGCTCGACCCGGCGACGATGGGCACCGTGCCCAACGTCGGCCTCATGGCGCAGGCCGCGGAGGAGTACGGCAGTCACGACAAGACCTTCGAGCTCGCCGCTCCGGGCCGCGTGCAGGTGGTGAACTCGGCGGGTGACGTCCTCCTCGAGCACACGGTCGACCGCGGCGACGTGTGGCGCGGCACGCAGACGAAAGACATCGCGGTGCGCGACTGGGTCAAGCTCGCCGTGACCCGCGCACGCGCGACGGGCGCACCCGCCGTCTTCTGGCTCGACGAGCAGCGCTCGCACGACCGCGCGCTCATCGGGAAGGTGCGCGAGTACCTCGCCGACCACGACACCGAGGGCCTCACGATCGAGATCCTCGCGCCGGCGGCGGCGACGCAGTACTCGCTCGATCGACTGCGCAAGGGCGAGGACACGATCTCGGTCACCGGCAACGTGCTGCGCGACTACCTCACCGACCTCTTCCCGATCCTCGAGGTCGGCACGAGCGCCAAGATGCTCTCGATCGTCCCGCTGCTCGCGGGCGGCGGGCTCTTCGAGACCGGCGCGGGCGGGTCGGCCCCGAAGCACGTGCAGCAGCTCCTCGCCGAGAACTACCTGCGCTGGGACTCACTCGGCGAGTTCTTCGCGCTCGCGGCGTCCCTCGAGCACTACGCGAACTTCACCGGCAACGTGCGTGCGCAGGTCCTCGCCGACACGCTCGACGCCGCGACCGGCACGTTCCTCGAGAACGACAAGTCGCCCGGCCGCGCCCTCGGCACGATCGACAACCGCGGCAGTCACTTCTACCTGGCGCTCTACTGGGCGACCGAGCTCGCGAACCAGCAGGCCGACGCCGAGCTGGCGGCCGCCTTCAAGCCCGTCGCCGAGGCGCTCGCCGACAGCGAGCAGCAGATCGTCGACGAGCTGCTGGCCGTGCAGGGCTCGCCGGCCGACATCGGCGGCTACTACCGTCCTGACCCCGAGCTCGTCGAGAAGGTCATGCGACCGTCGGCGACGCTCAACGCGATCGTCGACAACATCTGATCTCGCGATCTGCGACGAAGTGAAGCGGATGCCTCGGAGGAGGCATCCGCTTCACCGTCTTCCGCGGCGCTGCGCGCCGGGCGTGAGCGATCTCGACGCGGATGCCGTCGCGAACCCACCCGTGGCGTGGTCCGCCGACCAACTGGTCGCGCGCTGAGCCGCCTCGAGACGCGCGGGATCAGTGACGCGCGGGATCAGTAGTGCACCCACACCTCGGTGCCGTACGCCGACCACTCGTACACGAACCGGGCCTCGTTGTCCCACATGTTCACGCAGCCGTGGCTCTGCGGGTACCCGAGCGACGAGCGCAGCGAGTTGGCGCCGTGGAAGCCGATGTCGGGGGCGAACCACGTCACCCAGGGCACATCGCGCACGCAGTACGGCGCGCCCTCGAAGCACCCCATGCTCTGGATGCGCGAGTAGCCGTTGACCGTGAAGTGGCCCGCCGGTGTGGCCGAGCCGGGAAGGCCCGACGAGATGACGTGCGAGCTGACGAGGTTGCCGTTCTCGTACAGGTAGGCGCGCTGCGTGCTGAGGTTCACCTCGATCGTGCGCGCAAGCGCCGTCGTGGTGAACGGGATCGTCGTCATGGGGAGCTCGTAGATGCCGTTGGCGTTCTGGATCTGCTCCGCGAACGCCGCCGCAATGCCGTCGGTGCTCTCCAACGTGCGGCCCTCGACGCCCTCCGAGAGCGTCCGCAGCACCGTGCCGCTCGAGTTGGTCACGACAGTCGCATTCACCGGCTCGCGGTTCACGAGGGTGGGGAGCGTCTCGACGAAGGCGTCGATCGCCTGCTGATCGACTTCGATCGAGAACGTGCCGCGCGGGCCGTCGCCGAGCGTGATCCACGACGCTGCCAGCGCACGGTCGATGGGGACGACCCGCTCGCCGCCGATGTAGAAGCCCATGGAATCGAGCATCGTGTTGAGGCGGTAGGCGGTCGCGTCAGCGACGTAGGTCTGCGTCTCGGCGTCGATCGGGGCCGCGACGGGGTCGAACTCGACGCGCGTCTGGCCTGAGTCGAACGCGTCCTGCAGGGCGGTGCGCACCGCGTCGACGTCGATGCCCGTACCCAGGATCGCTGGAGTCACCACGTACGACGCGGACTCGGCGTCGAACGCGAGCTGTGCGTCGACGGGGTCGGTGTACAGCGAGGGCGCCGCGTCGCGCAGCACCGCCTTCGCGACATCCGGATCGAGCTGCACGATCGCCCGCTCAGGCTCCGAGAACCACTGGGTGGGATTCCACATCGGATGCGCGTCGAACGCCTCGTCCGCGAGCTCGCGCGCCTGCACGCTCGCGGCGAGCTCCGCGCCGGTGACCTCGACATCGCCGTCCGGGCCCGCGATCACGAGGGTCGTCTCGGCGAGGCGCGCGCTCACGGCGTCGGCGGCGGCACCCGGCGTCATGCCTCCGACGGACACGCCCGCGATCGACGTGCCGGGCGCGATGAGGACGAGCGACGCCGCGACGAGAGCCGCGATCGCGAGGGCGGCGGGAATCCCGATCCACCAGCCCAGGTGGCGCTTGCGCCGCGTGGGCTCGGCGGGCGCCCACATGATCTCGGGCTCGGCGTGCGTCGCCGGTCCGGGAACGGGGAGCACGGTCGGGGCAGGGGGAGCGACGGATGCCGCGACCGGAGCCGCAGCGACAGCACCGACGGGCACGGGCTCGCTGACGGGCTCCTCGACGAGGTCGTGGGCGGGCGCGGGTTCGGGGTCTTCCTCGGCGGCGACGGATGCGGCGGACTCGAGGTCGTCGGCGGAGTCGTCCTCGGTCTCTGCCTCGGGCGCGACGTCTTCGGTGCCGTCCTCCGGCTGGGCGTCTTCGGGTCCGGCTTCGGGGACCGCGTCTTCGGTTTCGCCTTCGGGCTCGACGTCGTCCCCGGCTTCGGGCGTGACGTCGTCCTCGGCTTCGGGCTCGACGTCGTCCTCGGCTTCGGCCTCGACGTCCTCAGTTTCGGCCTCGGGCTCAGGCTCCGCTGCCTCGGGCGCGACGGCCTCTACATCAGTTGCCGGCTCGACCGGGTCGCCGTCCGGATCCACATCTTCGGACTCGGCCTCCGGCTCAGCATCCGCTGCCGCGTCGTCGTCCTCGCCCTCAGCCTCGGCGTGGTCCTCGGCATCCTCCGCGGCGCGTGCGTCGGGATCGTCGGATTCGGCATCCATCTCGACCTCGGCGTCCGCAGGTGCGGCATCCGTGTCACCGTCGGTGTCGATGGCCTCGACGTCGTCGATTTCGAGTTCGTCCAATGACGTCGTGACGTCGTCGTCGGGCAGGTCCTGCGCGCCCGCTTTCGTGGCGAGATCCGTCACGCCATCACCCCCCGGTAGGCCGAATCGTTCTGATTATGGTAATGGACGCCCCTCGGGAGGGCCCTGGACGTGTCATTCACCGCACACGTCCCGGAAACGGTCCATGGTGTCGCGGAACGTCGTGGCGAGATCCGCGAACTCGCCGGACTGGTCGAGATCGCCGTTCGCGAGAGCCTCCAGCACGTCGCCCATCTGGCCGTACATCTGCTCGAGAGAGGGCAGGAGCGCGGCGACCCGGTCGTTCGTGATCTCGGACGCCGTCTGGCCGAGCCGCTCGGCGGCGGCGCGCATCGCCTCGACGACCGAGGCGGGGTCGTCCGCAGCGGCGGTCTCGAACTCCTCGGCGGCCGCGACGACGGAGTCGCGCACGAGCGCGCACGCGTCTTCGGTCGACTGGCCTGCGTCGCCTGGGCCGTCGGGGCCGGCCTCAGCCGTCGCGCTACCCGTTCCGGACGGGGCGGGGGAGGCCGTGCACGCGGCGAGGCCGAGCGCGGCGATGACGGCGAGGACGAGGGCGGCGATGCTGCGGTGCATAGGTGGGGGACCTCCAGCGTTCCAGCGTAGGCGAGCACCGCATCCGTCAGTCCTCGCCCGCCGAGACGATGCCGATTTGTAACAGTTTTGTAAATCGTCCGTTCAAATTCGTGCGAGACGTTGCGCGGGAGTTAGTTCGTACGCTCTACTAACAAACATGTCTGCATCGGGAGTGCAGCGCGGCTCTTCCACGATGACGTCCGCGCACCGAGAAGAACCCGCCGCCGTGCGCGACCGGGGCGTGCGATCCCTCCGCCGCGCCGCCAAGGTGCTTCCCGAGCACGCCCGCGCGCACAACCGATCGCTCGTGCTGCAGACCCTCTTCCACAGCGGTGCGATGAGCCGCGCCGACCTGTCGCGCGAGACGGGACTCACGCGCGTCACCATCTCCGACCTCGTCGCCGAGCTCATCGCGGACGGCTTCGTCGCCGAGAAGGGCGTACGCGAGGCATCCGGCCCCGGCAAGCCCGCGATGCTCGTCGACCTCGACCGGTCCGGCCACCGCATCATCGGCATCGACCTGTCGGGCAGCGACGTCTTCCGCGCCGCCGTGCTCGACCTCGACGGCAGCATCGTCGTGCGCCGCTCCATCCCGGTCTCGGCGGGGGACGAGCTCGTCGAGTCGGTCATCTCGCTCGTGCGCGAGCTCATCGCCGACTCGAGCGCGCCGATCCTCGGCATCGGCGTCGGAGCGCCGGGCGTCATCGACGATCGCGGTGTCGTGATCACGGCGCCCAACCTCCGGTGGACCGGCTTCGACCTTCAGAGCACGCTCGAGAAAGCCCTCGACCTGCCCGTCGTCGTCGCGAACGACGCCAATGCGGCGGTGCTCGCCGAGTACACGTTCGGCGGTGCAGGCGACGACGTGATGCTCGTCAAGGTCGACCGAGGCGTCGGCTCCGGCTTGCTGTCGGGCGGGCGGCCCATGCGCGGCGCCCGGTTCGCCGCGGGCGAGATCGGCCACGTCACGGTCGGCACCGACGGCGGCCCGCCGTGCGCATGCGGGAA
>NZ_DASRXZ010000125.1:0-84447 GCF_035687345.1 Microbacterium sp. | reverse complement strand
TCGGGCGCAGCTCCACGAGAAAGGCGGCCGAGTGTCGGAACTTCGTTGGGATGAGATCGATCGGCGCGCGGTGGACACCGCTCGCGTCCTGGCGGCGGACGCCGTGGAGAAGGTGGGCAACGGCCACCCGGGCACGGCGATGAGCCTCGCTCCGGCCGCCTACCTCCTCTACCAGCGCGTCATGCGCCACGACCCCTCCGACGTGCACTGGGTCGGTCGTGACCGATTCATCCTGTCGGCGGGCCATTCGTCGCTCACGCAGTACGTCCAGCTCTACCTCGGCGGGTTCGGTCTCGAGCTCGACGATCTCAAGTCGCTGCGCACGTGGGGCTCCCTCACGCCCGGCCACCCCGAGTACGGGCACACCGACGGTGTCGAGATCACGACCGGCCCTCTCGGTCAGGGCCTCGCGTCGTCGGTCGGGTTCGCGTACGCCGCGCGCTACGAGCGCGGACTGTTCGATCCGGATGCACCCGCCGGCGAGTCCCCGTTCGACCACCACATCTACGTGATCGCGTCGGACGGCGACCTGCAGGAGGGCGTGACGTCCGAGGCGTCGTCGCTCGCGGGCCACCAGGGCCTGGGCAATCTCGTCGTCATCTACGACTCGAACCAGATCTCGATCGAGGACGACACGAACGTCGCCTTCACGGAAGACGTCGCCAAGCGCTACGAGGCGTATGGCTGGCACGTGCAGACGGTCGACTGGAAGCGCACCGGCGAGTACGTCGAAGACGTGCCCGAGCTCTACGGCGCGATCGAGGCCGCGAAGGGCGAGTCCGACCGTCCGTCGCTCATCATCCTCAAGACGATCATCGGCTGGCCCTCGCCCGGCAAGCAGAACACGGGCAAGATCCACGGCTCGGCGCTCGGCGCCGACGAGCTGGCGGCCACCAAGAAGGTCCTCGGATGGGACCCCGAGCAGACGTTCGTCGTGCCCGACGGCGTCCTCGAGCACACGCGCGGCTCGCTCGCCGAGCGCGCCGCCGCCGAGCGCGAGGCGTGGCAGCGCAAGTGGGACGCGTGGGCGGAGGCGAACCCCGAGCGCAAGGCGCTCTTCGACCGCCTGCAGGCGCGTGAGCTGCCCGCCGACCTCGCTGAGGCACTCCCCCGGTTCGAGGGCGGCAAGGACGTCTCGACGCGCGCCGCGTCGGGCCAGGTCATCAACGCGCTCGCCGCGAAGCTCCCGGAGCTGTGGGGCGGGTCGGCCGACCTCGCCGAGTCGAACCTCACGACCATCAAGGACGCGAAGTCGTTCATCCCCACCGAGTGGTCGACCCACGAATGGGCCGGTGACCCGTACGGTCGCGTGCTGCACTTCGGCATCCGCGAGCACGCCATGGGCGCGATCGTCAACGGCATCGTGCTGCACGGTCCGACGCGCGCGTTCGGCGGAACGTTCCTCATCTTCAGCGACTACATGCGCCCGGCGGTCCGCCTCGCGGCGCTCATGAACATCCCGTCGCTGTTCGTGTGGACCCACGACTCGATCGCCCTCGGCGAGGACGGGCCGACGCACCAGCCGATCGAGCAGCTCGCGTCGCTGCGCGCGATCCCCAACTTCACGCTCGTCCGTCCCGCCGACGCCAACGAGACCGCGTACGCGTGGCTCGAGCTGCTGCGCCGCCACAGCGGCCCCGCGGGCATCGCGCTGACGCGCCAGAACATCCCCGTGTTCGAGCGGGGCGATGGCGAGGCATCCGGTGACGTGCTCGCATCCGCCGCCGGCGTCGCGAGGGGCGCCTACGTGCTCGCCGAAGCCCCCGGCGGGACGCCCGACGTCATCATCATCGCGACCGGCTCCGAGGTGCAGCTCGCCGTCGCCGCGCGCGAGAGGCTCGCCGCCGATGGCGTGAACGCCCGAGTCGTCTCGGCCCCCTCGCTCGAGTGGTTCGCCGAGCAGGACGAGGAGTACCGCGAGAGCGTGCTGCCGTCCTCGGTCAAGGCGCGCGTGTCGGTCGAGGCCGGCATCGCCCTCCCGTGGCGCGGCATCGTCGGCGACACCGGCCGTTCCGTGTCGATCGAGCACTTCGGCGCGTCGGCCGACTACAAGACCCTGTTCGAGAAGTTCGGCATCACCGCCGACGCCGTCGTCGAGGCGGCCCGAGAGACCATCGCGGCCACCGAAGGGGCGGCCGTCGTCATCGAGGAGAACGCATGAGCACCCCCACGAAGAAGCTGGTCGACGCCGGCGTCAGCATCTGGCTCGACGACCTCTCGCGTCAGCGGATCGAGACGGGCAACCTCGCCGCCCTGATCACCGATCGCAACGTGTCGGGCGTGACCACCAACCCCACGATCTTCGCCGCGGCGATCGGTCAAGGTCACGGCTACGACGAGCCGCTCCGCGCTCTCGCGACTGAGGGCGCGTCGGCTGACGACGCGATCTTCGCGCTCACGACCACCGACGTGCGCGACGCCGCCGACATCCTCCGTCCCGTGTACGACGCGACCGACGGCGTCGACGGCCGCGTGTCGATCGAGGTCTCGCCCGACCTCGCGCACGACACCGAGGCGACCATCGCGCAGGCGAAGGAGCTGTGGACCGAGGTCGACCGGCCGAACGTCCACATCAAGATCCCCGCGACGAAGGCCGGTCTCCCGGCGATCACCGCGGTGCTCGCGGAGGGCATCTCGGTCAACGTGACGCTCATCTTCAGCCTCGAGCGCTACGCCGAGGTGATCGACGCCTTCCTCGCGGGCATCGAGCAGGCGAAGGCGAACGGTCGCGACATCTCCAAGATCCACTCGGTGGCGTCGTTCTTCGTGTCGCGCGTCGACACCGAGGTCGACAAGCGCCTCGCGGCGATCGGCACCGACGAGGCGGCCGCGCTGAAGTCCCGCGCGGGTGTCGCGAACGCGCGGCTCGCGTACGAGCTCTTCGAGCGCGAGTTCGCGACCGACCGCGCGAAGGCCCTGACGGATGCCGGCGCCCACGTGCAGCGTCCGCTGTGGGCGTCGACCGGGGTGAAGGACCCGTCGCTGCCCGACACGCTCTACGTCACCGAGCTCGTCGCTGCGGGCACCGTGAACACGATGCCCGAGAAGACCCTCGAGGCGACGTTCGACCACGCCGAGATCACCGGTGACACCGTCACCGGCAACTACGCCGACGCGCACAGCGTGATCGACGGTCTCGCCTCGGTCGGCGTCGACTTCGCCGACGTCACCCAGGTGCTCGAAGACGAGGGCGTCGACAAGTTCATCGCCTCGTGGCACGAGCTCCAGGGCACGGTTCGCGGCGCGCTCGAAGAGGCGCTGCAGGGGGCGCGATGAGCGCGTGCGGCGCGCACCGCTCGAAGGGGGCGATCCGATGAGCTTCGAGATCCACGTCAGCGGCCACGTCAAGTCGGTCGTCGACGAGACGCTCCCCGGCCTCGTGGCCGACCTCGTGGCATCCGGTATCACCGCCGGCGACTCCACGCTGTGGGGCCCCGACGCCGAAGAGGAGGCGTCGAAGCGCCTCGGGTGGGTGCAGGCGGTGAGCGTCTCGCGCCCCCTCGTGCCCGAGATCCAGGCGCTGCGACGTGAACTGGTCGCGAAGGGCGTCACGCGCGTGGTGCTCGCCGGCATGGGCGGCTCGTCGCTCGCGCCGGAGGTCATCGCACAGACGGCCGGCATGCCGCTCGTGATCCTCGACTCCACCTCGCCCGGGCAGGTGCTCGCCGCGATCGACGGCGATCCCGAAAGCGGCGGCCTCGAGCAGACGGTGCTCGTGGTGTCGTCGAAGTCCGGCTCGACGGTCGAGACCGACTCGGCCAAGCGCGCGTTCGAGGCGGCGTTCCGCGACCTCGGCATCGACCCGGCAGAGCGCATCGTGGTGGTGACCGACCCGGGCTCGCCGCTCGACGAGTCGGCTCGCGCCGACGGCTACCGCGTGTTCAACGCGGACCCGACGGTCGGCGGGCGCTACTCGGCGCTCACGGCCTTCGGGCTGGTGCCCGCGGGTCTCGCCGGCGTCGACATCGAAGAGCTCCTGACCGAGGCGGATGCCACGCTGCTCGAAGTCGCGATCGACAGCCCCGAGAACCCCGCGCTCGTGCTGGCGGCGGCGATCGCGGGCGGCAACCCGCGCCGCGACAAGCTCGGCCTCGTCGCGGACGGCACGCACATCGTCGGCCTGCCGGACTGGATCGAGCAGCTCGTGGCCGAGTCGACCGGCAAGCAGGGCACGGGCATCCTGCCCGTCGTGCTGCTGCCCGTCTCGCCCGAAGTCGACACACCGCCCGCCGACCTGCAGATCGTGCGCTTCGTCGACGACGCCGAGCACTTCCGCCTGTTCGAGCGCCACGAGGGCGAGGTGCTCGTGAGCGGCTCGCTCGCGGCCCAGTTCGTCGTGTGGGAGTACGCGACGGCGATCGCGGGACGGATGCTCGGCATCAACCCGTTCGACCAGCCCGATGTCGAGTCGGCGAAGGTCGCCGCACGCGGCCTCCTCGACGCGCGTCCCGAGCCGACGCCGCCGGCGTTCACGGTCGACGGCGTCGAGGTGCGCGTGAGCGACCCCGAGCTCGCGGCATCCGGCACCGTCGCGGGGGTCCTCGACGCACTGTGGGCGCGGCTCCCCGAAGACGGCTACGTGTCGATCCAGGCCTACGTCAACCGCCTGCAGCTTCCGCAGCTCCAGGGACTGCGTGAGCTCGTGGCGGCGGACTCCGGACGCCCCACGACCTTCGGTTGGGGTCCCCGGTTCCTCCACTCGACGGGCCAGTACCACAAGGGCGGTCCGGCCAACGGCGTATTCCTCCAGATCACGGAGCGCACCGACGTCGACCTCGAGATCCCGGGGCGTCCGTTCACCTTCGGACAGCTCATCGAGGCGCAGGCCGCGGGCGATGCGAGCGTGCTCGCACAGCACGGCCGACCGGTCGTGACGCTCACACTCACGGATCCGCAGGTCGAGGTGCTGTCGCTCTTCGAAGCGGCTCAGTAGGGCAGGTCACCAGACGATGAGCGACGAGACTCCTGCAACGAGTCACGCCCCGACGGGCCAAGGCGTCGAGATCTCGCGCGGGCACAATCCGCTGCGCGACCCCCAGGACCACCGCCTCAACCGCATCGCAGGGCCCAGCGCGCTCGTGATCTTCGGCGTGACCGGAGACCTGTCGCGCAAGAAGCTCATGCCCGCGGTGTACGACCTCGCCAACCGCGGACTTCTCCCTCCCGGCTTCGCGCTCGTCGGGTTCGCCCGGCGCGATTGGGAGGATCAGGACTTCGCGAAGGTCGTCTACGACGCCGTGCGGCAGAACGCCCGCACCGAGTTCCGCGACGAGACGTGGAAGCAGCTGCTCGAGGGCATCCGGTTCGTCTCCGGCGAGTTCCACGACGCGGATGCGTTCCGTCGCCTGCGCGAAACCGTCGAGCGCCTGGACGTCGAGCGCGGCACGATGGGCAACCACGCGTACTACCTGTCGATTCCGCCGAAGGACTTCCCCATCGTCGCGGAGCAGCTCAAGTCGTCGGGTCTCGTCGATGACACGGCCGACCAGCCCGACCGCTGGCGCCGGGTCGTGATCGAGAAGCCGTTCGGCCACGACCTCGCATCCGCGCGATCGCTCAACGACGCGCTGCGTGCGGCCTTCCCGGCGGACTCGATCTTCCGGATCGACCACTACCTCGGCAAGGAGACGGTCCAGAACATCCTCGCGCTGCGCTTCGCGAACGAGCTGTACGAGCCGATCTGGAACCGCAACTACGTCGACCACGTGCAGATCACGATGGCCGAAGACATCGGGGTCGGCGGTCGCGCCGGCTACTACGACGGGATCGGCGCCGCCCGCGACGTCATCCAGAACCACCTGCTGCAGCTCATGGCCCTCACTGCGATGGAGGAGCCCATCAGCTTCGACGCCCGCGATCTGCGAGCCGAGAAGGAGAAGGTGCTCGCGGCCGTCACGCTGCCGGACGACCTCGCGCGCACGACGTCGCGCGGACAGTACGCCGGCGGCTGGCAGGGCGGCGAGAAGGTGCCCGGCTTCCTCGAGGAAGAGGGCATGAACCCGGATTCCACGACCGAGACGTTCGCCGCGATCACGCTCGAGGTGAACACACGTCGTTGGGCCGGGGTGCCGTTCTACCTGCGGACCGGCAAGAGGCTGGGCCGCCGGGTCACCGAGATCGCCGTGATCTTCAAGCGCGCGCCCGAGCTGCTGTTCTCGCGTGCGCAGACGTCGGGTCTCGGCCAGAACGCCCTCGTGATCCGCGTGCAGCCCGATGAGGGTGTCACGATTCGATTCGGCTCGAAGGTGCCGGGTGCTGCCGCACAGGTGCGCGACGTCACGATGGACTTCGGCTACGGGCACGCTTTCACCGAGGCGAGCCCCGAGGCGTACGAGCGGCTCATCCTCGACGTCCTCCTCGGTGATCCGCCGCTGTTCCCCCGCCACGAGGAGGTCGAGCTGTCGTGGAAGATCCTGGATCCGATCGAGCAGTTCTGGGAGGCGCAGGGCGGTCCGCTCGAGCAGTACTCCCCCGGCTCGTGGGGTCCGGCATCCGCCACCGCCATGCTCGCCCGTGACGGACGCTCCTGGAGGCGCCCATGATCGTCGACCTGCCCGACACCACCGTCAGCAAGATCACACGCGCCCTCGTCAACGTGCGCGAAGAGGGCGGCGCCGTCGCGCTCGGCCGTGTGCTGACCCTCGTCATCGTGACGCGCGAAGGCGAGATGGAAGAGGTCATCGAGGCCGCGAACGACGCGTCGCGCGAGCATCCGATGCGCGTCATCGTGCTCCTCGTGGACGGTGAGGAGTCCCAGGCGCGTCTCGACGCCCAGATCCGCGTCGGCGGCGACGCCGGCGCGAGCGAGGTCGTCACGCTCCACGCGTACGGCGAGGCGGCGTCGAACCTCGAGAGCCTCGTCACCGGACTCCTGTTGCCCGACGCACCGGTCGTCGTGTGGTGGCCGAACGACACACCCGAGAACCCCGCCGACACATCGCTGGGTCGCATCGCACAGCGCCGCATCACGGATGCCGCGACCAAGCCCAACCCGTGGGAGTGGGTGGCCTCGCTGTCGGAGTCGTACTCCCCCGGCGATACGGATCTCGCCTGGACGAGGCTCACCCGCTGGCGTGAGCAGCTCGCGGCGATCCTCGACCAGCCGCCGTACGAGTCAGTGCGCCGCGTCGAGGTGCGCGGAGCGGGCGACTCCCCGTCGACGAGCCTTCTCGCCGCGTGGCTCCGTCTCGCACTGGACGTGCCGGTCGACTGGCGATACCTCGAGCCCTCCGAGTGGGAGCACGGCATCAAGTCGGTCGTCCTCGTGCGCGACAGCGGGGAGGTGCGGCTCGAGCGTCCCGAGCCCGGGGTCGCCATCCTCACGCAGCCCGGCCAGCCGAGTCACGACCTCGCGTTCCCCCGCCGCACCCTGCGCGAGTGCCTGGCAGAGGAGCTCCGTCGCCTGGATCCCGACGTCCTGTATGGTCGAGTGATCAGTGAGGGCCTGGAACTCCTCGGTCCGCCATCGACACAGGAGCCGAATGGCTGAGACGTCCAACGAGAAGCGGGTCGTGATCCTCTCCGACCCGACCGCACTCGCCGAAGCGGTGGCGTCGCGGTTCTTGAGCCGCATCGCGAAGCGCAGCGACCACAAGCGGCTCGTGCACATCTCCCTCACCGGCGGCTCCATGGGCGGCGCGGTGCTGAAAGCCGCCGCGGCGAACCCGCGGGCGGCGAGCCTCGATTGGTCGAAGGTCCACTTCTGGTGGAGCGACGAGCGCTGGGTGCCGCGTGCCCACGACGACCGCAACGAGAATCAGTCCCGTGAGGCGCTGCTCGATCAACTCGACATCCCGGCCGAGAACATCCACTCCGTCGCGGCCAGCGACGAGGGCCTCGACCTCGACGCCGCCGCGCGGCTGTACGAGCACGAGCTGGCGAAGTTCTCGAGCGACTTCGGCGCGTGGCCGTCGTTCGACGTCTGCTTCCTCGGCGTCGGCCCCGACGGGCACATCGCGTCGCTCTTCCCCGACCGTCCAGAGATCCACGTCACCGATCGCGCCGTCCTGCCCGTGCGCGAGTCGCCCAAGCCACCCCCCGAGCGCGTCACGATGACGCGGCCGGTCATCAACGCGTCGCGCCGCTTGTGGATGGTGCTGGCCGGCACCGACAAGGCGTCCGCCCTCGGTCTGGCCCTCGCGGGCGCGAGCTACGGCAGCGTGCCCGCCGCCGGCGCGAAGGGCCGCAAGCGCACGGTGTTCTTCGTCGACGAGGCTGCCGCCGCGAACGTCCCGCCCGAGCTCATCGACCGCGAGTACTGAAGCCGCGCACAGCGTGAGAAAGCGAGGGGGCGGATGCCGCGGCATCCGCCCCCTCGCTTCGTCGATCTTCGATCACTCGAGTCCGCGACGCTCGCGCAGCTGCTTGAGCGCGTCTTCGAGAAGGGCCTCGGCCTCCTCCTCGGTGCGACGCTCCTTCACGTAGGCGAGGTGCGTCTTGTACGGCTCGGTCTTCGCGACGGCCGGAGGGTTGTTCTTGTCGCGGCCGGCCGGAAGGCCCGAGTGCGGCGAATCGATCACCTCGGGGATCTCGTCTTCGGGGATGCCCGCCGCGAAGTAGCGGACGGTCTCGTTGCCGAGCGCGTCCCAGTACGAGACCGCGATCCTCTCGGCGTGGAAGCCGTGGTCTTGTTCTCCCATCGGGCCCGCGCCGACGCGGGTCCCACGAATTGCATTGCCGCCGGTTGCCATCAGAGCCCCTGGAACTTGGTGATAAGGCCGAGCGCCACGATCGCCGCGAACCACACGAGCGCGAGGACGACCGTGAAGCGGTTGAGGTTGCGTTCGGCGAGGCCGGACGAGCCGAGGGCGGACGTCATGCCGCCGCCGAACATGTCGGACAGGCCGCCGCCGCGGCCCTTGTGAAGCAGGATGAGAAGGGTGAGGAGGATGCTGGTGATCCCCAGGATCACCTGCAGGACGAACTCGAGAATGGGCACAGTCGTCGAAAACCTTTCGCTGCGGTCGGGTGTCGATCGCGCAGGCGTCAATTATACGGGGTGGCGTGCGGCGCACCGGGTGGAGCCTCCACAGACGTGCCGGGAGGCTCCGACCCAGCGTGTCACACGCCGACGTGCTTCTGGTAGCGGATGATCGCGGCGAACTCGTCGACGACGAGGCTCGCGCCACCGACCAGGGCACCGTCGACGTCGGGCTGACGCATGAAGCTCGCGATGTTCGCGGCCTTCACCGACCCGCCGTAGAGGATGCGGGTGCGGGCCGCGGTGTCTGCCCCGAGCTTGTCTGCGACGACGTCGCGCAGCTTCGCGCACACCTCCTGAGCCTGCTCGGGCGTCGCCGCCTGGCCGGATCCGATCGCCCACACCGGCTCGTACGCGATGACGACGTCCGCACCGGTCGCCACGCCATCGAGCGCCGCCTGCAACTGGCCGACCGGCACGGCGCTCGCGCCGAACTGCTCGAGGTCTTCGGCGGTCTCGCCGACGCAGATGACCGGCACGAGGCCGTGCCGCAACGCCGCCTTCACTTTCGCCGCGACGATCTCGTCGGACTCGGCGTGATACTGGCGCCGCTCCGAGTGGCCGATGATGACGTAGGTGCAGTCGAGCTTCGCGAGGAACGCCCCCGACACCTCGCCGGTGTAGGCCCCGCTGTCGTGCTGTGACAGGTCCTGAGCGCCCAGCGCGAACGGGATCTTGTCGGCGTCGATGAGCGTCTGAACCGTACGCAGGTCGGTGAACGGCGGGAAGACGCCGATCTCGACGGAACCGTCTTCGTGCTTCGCGTCCTTCAGCGTCCAATGCAGCTTCTGGACGAACGCGACCGCCTGCAGGTGGTCGAGGTTCATCTTCCAGTTGCCGGCGATGAACGGCAGACGGCCGCCTTCTCTGCCCTTATCCGTCACGACTGCTCCCATCCGAGGACTTCGAGGCCCGGCAGGCGCTTGCCCTCGAGGAACTCGAGGCTCGCGCCGCCGCCGGTCGAGATGTGGCCGAAGTCGCTGTCGGCGAATCCGAGCTGACGCACCGCGGCCGCGGAGTCGCCGCCGCCGACGACGGAGAGCCCGTCGACCTCGGTGAGCGCTTGGGCGACGGCCTTCGTGCCGGCCGCGAACGGCGCCATCTCGAACACGCCCATCGGGCCGTTCCAGAACACGGTCCTGCTGTCGCGGATGACGGCGGCGAACGCCGATGCCGTCTCGGGTCCGATGTCGAGCCCGATGCCGGATGCGCCGGCTGGCGTGTCCTCGAGGCCGGAGACCGGCGCGACGACGTGGTCGGCGTCAGCCGAGAACGACGCCGCCACGACGGCGTCGACAGGCAGCACGAGCTCGACGCCCCGCTCCTTCGCCGTCGCGATGTAGCCCTTCACCGTGTCGAGCTGGTCCTCTTCGAGGAGGCTCGCGCCGACCTTGTTCCCCTCCGCTGCCAGGAACGTGAACATCATGCCGCCCCCGACGAGGAGGCGGTCCACGCGCGGCAGGAGGTGCTCGATCACGCCCAGCTTGTCGCTGACCTTCGAGCCGCCGAGCACGACCGTGTACGGCTGCTCCGGGCTCTCGGTGAGGCGGTCGAGCACGTCGACCTCCTTCTGCACGAGGAAGCCGGCCGCCGACGGGAGCAGCTCGGCGAGGTCGTACACACTCGCCTGCTTGCGGTGCACGACGCCGAAGCCGTCCGACACGAGCGCGTCGCCGAGGGCCGCGAGCTCGGCGGCGAAGGAGCGGCGGGTGGCGTCGTCCTTCGCGGTCTCGCCGGCGTTGAACCGCAGGTTCTCGATGACGACGACACCGCCGTCTTCGAGAGCGTCGACCGCGTCGCGTGCCGACTCCCCCACCGTGTCGCGCGCGAACGCGACCGGCTTGCCGAGCAGCTCCGACAGTCGCTGCGCGACCGGCTCGAGGCTGTACTTCGGATCGGGGACGCCGTCGGGGCGGCCGAGGTGCGAGCACACGATGACGCGTGCGCCCTGGTTGATCAGGTGATCGAGGGTCGGGAGCGCCGCACGCACGCGGCCATCGTCCGTGATGACTCCGTCCTGCAGAGGGACGTTGAAGTCGACACGGACGATGACGCGCTTGCCTGCGAGCGAACCCAGCGAATCGAGGGTGCGCAGAGCCATGATCGTCAGAGCTTGGCGGCGACCAGCTCGGTGAGGTCGACCAGGCGGTTCGAGTAGCCCCACTCGTTGTCGTACCAGCCGACGACCTTGACCTGGTTGCCGATGACCCGCGTGAGGCCGGCGTCGAAGATGCAGGAGTGCGGGTCGGTGACGATGTCGCTCGAGACGATCTCGTCGTCGGTGTACTTGAGGATGCCCTTGAGCGCGCCTTCGGCCGCGGCCTTGTACGCCGCCTTGATCTCGTCGACGGTCACCTCGCGCTCGAGCTCGACCGTGAGGTCGGTCGCCGAGCCGGTCGGAACCGGAACGCGCAGCGCGAACCCGTCGAGCTTGCCCTGCAGCTCCGGCAGCACGAGGCCGATCGCCTTGGCGGCGCCCGTCGACGTCGGGACGATGTTCAGCGCAGCGGCGCGGGCGCGACGGAGGTCCTTGTGCGGGCCGTCCTGCAGGTTCTGGTCAGCCGTGTACGCGTGGACCGTCGTCATGAGGCCCTTGACGATGCCGAACTCGTCGTTGAGCACCTTCGCGAGCGGCGCGAGGCAGTTCGTCGTGCACGACGCGTTCGAGATGATGTTGTGCGACGCGGGGTCGTACGTGTCTTCATTCGCGCCGATGACGAACGTGCCGTCCTCGCCCGAGGCCGGGGCCGAGATGAGCACCTTCTTGGCGCCGCCCTCGATGTGCTTGCGCGCGTCGGCCGCGTTGGTGAAGCGGCCTGTCGACTCGATGACGATGTCGACGCCGAGCTCGCCCCACGGGAGGTTGGCGGGATCGCGCTCCTCGAACACCTTGATCGTCTTGCCGCCGACCGTGATGGAGTCACCCGTGTACGAGACCTCCTCGTCGAGGCGGCCCAGGATCGAGTCGTACTTCAGCAGGTGAGCAAGGGTCTTGTTGTCGGTGAGGTCGTTCACCGCCACGATGTCGAGGTCGGCGCCCTGCGCGAGAGCCGCGCGGAGGTAATTGCGACCGATCCGGCCGAAGCCGTTGATTCCGATCTTGACAGCCACGGATGTTCTCCTGATTGTGTCGTGCGCGAGTGCGCGGTTTGGTGCGGTTCAGGGAGGGCGGGCAACGGCGACCCGGCGGGCGGAACCCACCGGGCCGCCCGACTCGCTACGACAGTACCAGCAGGCCCGAGGCCTTCTCACGGGCCGTGGAGAAGCGCTCCTGCACGTTCGCCCAGTTGGCGATGTTCCAGAACGCCTTGACGTAGTCGGCCCGAACGTTCTTGTAGTCGAGGTAGTACGCGTGCTCCCACACGTCGAGCAGGAGCAGCGGCACCGTGCCCGCGGCGAACTGCGACTGCTGGTCGAAGAACTGCTGGATGATCAGGTTCTCGCCGATCGAGTCCCAGAACAGGCCGGCCCAGCCGGAGCCCTGCACGCCGAGGGCGGCGGCGGTGAAGTGGGCCTGGAACTTGTCGAACGACCCGAAGTGGTCGTCGATCGCCGCGGCGAGGTCGCCGGTGGGCTTGTCGCCGCCGTCCGGCGAGAGGTTGGTCCAGAAGATCGAGTGGTTCGTGTGGCCACCCAGGTTGAACGCGAGGTCCTTCTCGAGCTTGTTCACGTTCGCGAGGTTGCCGCTGTCACGAGCCTCGGCGAGCTGCTCGAGCGCCGTGTTCGCGCCGGTCACATACGCCTGGTGGTGCTTGTCGTGGTGCAACTCCATGATCGTCGCGCTGATGTGCGGCTCCAGCGCGGCGTAGTCGTACGGGAGGTCGGGCAACGTGTACTTCGCCATGTTCTCTTCTTCCTGTCGGCGCCGCGCCAGGTCCTCGGCACGGCGAGGGGACGGCTCTCATCCTAGTGACGGTCGGATGCCCGGGGGGGCCCTTGCGTCAGGTGACGCTGTGCGTCATGGAGGTGGCGGATCAGTCCTCGACACCCGCGGGCACGGCGGCCTCGGTCGTCGGGATCCCCTCGCTCTCGGCCTTCTTGTCGGCCATCGCGAGCAGGCGACGGATGCGGCCGGCGACGGCGTCCTTCGTGAGGGGCGGGTCGGCGTGGTGGCCGAGCTCGTCGAGGCTCGCGTCGCGGTGTGCGAGGCGCAGCTCGCCGGCCTCCCGCAGGTGCGGCGGCACCTCGTCGCCGAGGATCTCGAGCGCCCGCTCGACGCGCGCGCATGCGGCCACGGCTGCCTGTGCGGATCGGCGCAGGTTCGCATCGTCGAAGTTCACGAGGCGGTTGACCCCTGCCCGCACTTCGCGCCGCTGGCGCAGCTGGTCCCACTCGGCGGCGGCGCGCTCGGCGCCCATGGTGGCCAGAGCTGTGCGGATCGCCTCGCCTTCGCGCACGACGACGCGCGGCACGCCGCGGACCTCGCGCGCCTTGGCGGCGATGCCCAGGCGGTGGGCCGCTCCCACGAGCGCCATGGCGGCTTCGGGTGCGGGTGACGTGATCTCGAGCGACGCGGACCGGCCCGGCTCGGTGAGCGAGCCCGACGCGAGGAACGCACCGCGCCACACGGCGGCGAGGTCGGGACGCGACCCGGTGGTAAGCCTGTTCGGCAGACCGCGCACCGCGCGGCGACGCTGATCGAGCAGGCCCGTCTGGCGTGCGAGGGTCTCTCCTCCCTCGATGACCCGCACCGCGTAGTGACCGCCGGCGCGGGCGCCCGAACCCTGCACGTGCACGAGCTCGGGCCGCACGCCGTAGAGCTCGACGAGATCGCGCGCGACGCGACGGGCGAGCGCATCCGAGTCCAGCTCCGCCTCGACGGCGACGCGATTCGCGATCGAGTGGAGGCCGCCGGAGAACCGCAGCAGCGACGTGAGTTCGGCGATGCGGGCCGAGGGCCGAGGGTCTCGAACGGCCAGCAACTCGGCTTTCACGTCAGCGGTCAGCGACACGTCACTCCTTGCAGGGATTCCCGGGACGAGGGTCCAGCCTACTCGTGGCCGAGGTCGCGATGACGCACGCGGACCGCGAGACCGGGCACGTCGGACAGCCGCGCGGCGAGCTCCTGGGCGGCGACGACCGATCGATGCTGCCCGCCCGTGCATCCGACGGCCACGACCGAGTGGCGCTTGTTCTCACGCTGGTAGCCCTCGACGACCGGTCGCAGGGCGGCGGCGTACGAGTCGAGGAACTCGACCGCGCCGGGCTGTGCGAGCACGTACTCCTTGACGACCTCGTCCTCGCCCGAGAACGGACGCAGGGCGTCGTTCCAGAAGGGATTGGGCAGGAAGCGCATGTCGGCCACGATGTCGGCGTCCGGCGGCAGTCCGTACTTGAACCCGAAGCTCAGGATCGTCATCGAGTGCCGCGCCGCGCCCTCCTCCGAGAAGAGCTCGGCCACCTGCGTCGCGAGCTGGTGGATGTTGAGCATCGACGTGTCGATGATGAGGTCGGCACTCTCGCGCAATGCCGCCAGTCTCTGCCGTTCGCGCCGGATGCCGTCGACGAGCGTGCCGTCGCCCTGGAGCGGATGCGGCCGCCGCACCGCCTCGAATCGACGAACGAGCACCTCGTCGGACGCATCGAGGAAGAGAATGCGCAGCTGTCGACGCTCGCGGATGCTGCGCAGCGCCTCGGGCAGGTCGGCGAAGAGGTCGCGACCGCGCACGTCGACCACGACCGCCACTCGCGGAAGCGAGCCGCCCGCGAGCTCGGTGAGCTCGAGCAGGGGCTTGAGCATCTGCGGCGGGAGGTTGTCGACCACGTACCAGTCGAGGTCTTCGAGTGCGTTCGCCGCGGTGGACCGACCGGCGCCGGACATCCCCGTGACGATCAGCATCTCGGACGGAACGCGATGCTCCTGGTCGTTCATGACCACCCCCATCGCCTCCACAGCCTATCGGCCGGCCAGGTGCGCGTGGATCGTGGCGGCGAGCTTCGGCCCGATGCCTGGGAGTTCTTCGATCTGCTCGGGTGTCGCCGCGCGCAGCGCGGTCACCGATCCGAAGTGGCGCAGGAGCGCCTTGATGCGGGCGTCGCCGAGCCCCGGGATCTCCGCGAGGATCGTCTGGATGTCGCGCTTGCGCCGCTTGCGCTGATGGGTGATCGCGAACCGGTGCGCCTCGTCGCGCAGGCGCTGCAGCAGGTACAGCGCCTCACTCGTGCGCGGCAGGATCACCGGGAAGTCCTCGCCGGGCAGCCACACCTCCTCGAGGCGCTTCGCGATGCCGCACAGCGCGATCTCGCTGTGCCCCGCGTCGGCGAGGGCGCGCGCGGCCGCCTCGACCTGAGGCTTGCCGCCGTCGACGACGAGCAGCTGCGGCCGGTAGGTGAAGCGCGGGCGCTTGCGCGTGGTGACGACCGGCTCGTCGGAGTCGGATGCGGCATCCGCGATTTCGGCGCCGTTCGGCGACGCGCCTTCGGTCTCGTCGGGGTGGTCGAGGTACGCGAGCCGTCGCGAGAGCACCTGGTACAGCGAGTCGGTGTCGTCGGTCGTCTCGGGCACCTTGAACGAGCGGTACTGGTCCTTGCGCGGCAGGCCGTCCTCGAAGACGACCATCGACGCCACGACGTTCGTTCCGGCGAGGTGAGACACGTCGAAGCCCTCGATGCGCAGCGGCGCCTCGGCGAGCCCCAGCGCCTCCTGAAGATCGGTGAGCGCCTGCGTGCGCGCGACGTAGTCGCTCGTGCGCCGGGTCTTGTGCAGCATCAGCGCCTGCTCCGCATTGAGCGTCGCCGTCCTCATGAGGTCGGCTTTGCGGCCGCGCTGGGCGACCTGGATGCTCACGCGACGGCCCCGACGCTCGCTGAGCCACTGCTCGAGATCGGCCGCATCGTCGGGCAAGGCCGGCACGAGCACCTGACGCGGGATGTCGACGGCGGATGCCTCCCCGTACGTGCGCTGGAGGATCTGGTCCACGAGGTCGGCACCCGAGATGTCGAGCTCCTTCTCGATCGTCGTCGCGCGAACGCCGCGCACGCGACCGCCCCGCACGACGAAGTGCTGCACCGCCGCCGCCAGCTCGTCCTCGGCGATGCCGAACAGGTCGGCATCCGTGTCGGAGCTCAGCACCAAGGCGCTCTTGTTCAGCACCGCTTCGATCGCCTGCAGCTTGTCGCGATACATCGCCGCGGCCTCGTAGTCCATGGCTGCGGACGCCTCTCGCATCCGCTTCGTGAGCTCGCGCGTGAACCGCTGGTCGCCGCCCGACATGAACGCGACGAAGTCGTCGACGATCGCGCGGTGCTCCTCGATCGACACCTTCATGGAGCACGGGCCGCCGCAGCGCCCGATCTGGCCCGGGAAGCAGGGGCGTCCCGTGGCCATCGCCTTCTTGTACGACGAGTCGCTGCACGTGCGGATCGGGAAGACCTTGATCATCAGGTCGATCGTGTCGTGCACGGCCCACACCTTCGGGTAGGGCCCGAAGTACTTCGCCCCCTTGATGCGACGGTTTCGCGTCACCAGCACGCGCGGAGCCTCGTCGGCGAGCGTGATGGCCATGTAGGGGTACGACTTGTCGTCCTTGTAGCGGACGTTGAACGGAGGCGAGAACTCCTGGATCCACATGTATTCGAGCTGGAGCGCATCGACGTCGCTCGATACGACGGTCCACTCGACGGATGCCGCGGTGAGAACCATGCGGCGCGTGCGCTCGTGCAGCGTGTGCAGCGGCGCGAAGTAGTTCGACAGGCGGGCCCGCAGGTTCTTCGCCTTGCCGACGTACAGCACGCGCCCGTCGCGATCCCGGAACCGGTAGACGCCGGGGTTCGTGGGGATCTCGCCCTGCTTGGGCTTGTACGGGAGCTGGTCCGCCATGACGGGCTGCCTCAGCCCGCCTTCCGGCGCTGGGCCTGAGCCCCGAGCACTTCGGCGAGGAAGGCTCCGGTGTGGCTCCCCTCGACGCGCGCCACCTGCTCGGGCGTGCCCGTCGCGATCACCTGTCCGCCACCGTCGCCGCCCTCGGGTCCGAGGTCGATGACCCAGTCGGCGGACTTGATCACGTCGAGATTGTGCTCGATCACGATCACGGTGTTGCCCTTGTCGACGAGGCCGTTGAGCACCTCGAGCAGACGGCGCACGTCCTCGAAGTGCAGACCCGTCGTGGGCTCGTCGAGCACGTAGATGGAGCGGCCGTTCGAGCGTCGCTGCAGCTCGGTCGCGAGCTTCACGCGCTGCGCCTCGCCGCCCGAGAGCGTCGTGGCCGACTGCCCCAGTCGCACGTAGCCGAGGCCGACGTCGACGAGGGTCTTGAGGTAGCGGTGGATCGCCTGGATCGGCTCGAAGAACTCCGCTGCCTCTTCGATCGGCATCTCGAGCACCTCGGCGATGTTCTTGCCCTTGTAGTGCACGGCGAGCGTGTCGCGGTTGTATCGCTTGCCGTGGCACACCTCGCAGTCGACATACACGTCGGGCAGGAAGTTCATCTCGATCTTGATCGTGCCGTCGCCCGAGCACGCCTCACAGCGCCCGCCCTTGACATTGAAGCTGAACCTGCCGGGCAGGTAGCCGCGGGCCTTCGCCTCGGGGGTCTCGCTGAAGAGTGTGCGGATGCGGTCGAACACGCCCGTGTACGTCGCCGGGTTCGATCGCGGCGTGCGCCCGATCGGCGCCTGGTCGACGTGCACGACCTTGTCGAGGTTGTCGAGACCCGTCACGCGCGTGTGCCTGCCCGGCACCGTGCGCGCGCCGTTCAGCCGCGACGCGAGCACCTCGTAGAGGATGTCGTTCACGAGCGACGACTTTCCGGAGCCGCTCACGCCGGTCACGGCCGTGAACACGCCGAGCGGGAAGTCGACCGTGACGTCTTTGAGGTTGTTCTCGCGCGCGCCGACGACCGTGATCTGGCGGTTGCGATCGATCCTGCGCCGCTTCGTCGGCGTGGGGATCTGGCGGCGCCCGGCGAGGTAGTCGCCCGTGATGGACTCACGGTCGTTGAGGAGCGACTCGAGCGGACCCGAATGCACGACCCGCCCGCCGTCGACGCCCGCACGTGGTCCGATGTCGACGATCCAGTCGGCCGCGTGGATCGTCTCTTCGTCGTGCTCGACGACGATGAGCGTGTTGCCCAGGTCGCGCAGCGTCAGCAGCGTCTCGATGAGGCGCCGGTTGTCGCGCTGGTGGAGACCGATCGACGGCTCGTCGAGCACGTAGAGCACGCCGGTCAGTCCCGATCCGATCTGGGTGGCGAGACGGATGCGCTGCGCCTCGCCGCCCGAGAGCGAACCGGCCGAGCGGCTGAGGTTGAGGTAATTCAGACCGACCTGGATGAGGAAGTCGAGGCGCAGACGGATCTCGCGCAGCACCTGCGCGGCGATCGTGGCCTCCCGCTCGGTGAGCTCGAGCTTCTCGAAGAACTCCCGCGCGTCGGCGAGGCTCAGGCGCGAGGCATCCGCGATGGAGTGTCCGTGCACGAGCACCGAGAGCACCTCGGGCTTCAGACGCGCCCCGTTGCAGACCGGGCAAGGGATCTCGCGCAGGTAGTCGGCCCACCGCTGGCGCTGCGTGTCGGTCTCGGCCTGCACATATTGGCGCTCGATGTAGGGCACGACGCCCTCGAAGCCCGAGGAGTAGCGCATCTCGCGCCCGTACCGGTTCTTCCACCGGACGGTCACCTTGTAGTTCTCGCCGCGCAGCACCGCCTCTTTGACGGATGCGGGGAGCATGCGCCACGGGGTGTCGAGCGAGAACCCGAGGTCGGCCGCGAGGCCCTCGAGCAGGCGCTCGTAGTACTGGAACAGGCCCTTGCCCTGCGTGGTCCACGGGAGGATCACGCCCTCGCGGATCGACAGGTCCTCATCGCCGAGCATGAGGTCGACGTCGACCGACATGCGCGTTCCGAGGCCCGAGCAGGCCGGGCATGCGCCGAACGGCGCGTTGAACGAGAACGTGCGCGGCTCGATCTCGGTGAGCTGCAGAGGGTGCCCGTTCGGGCACGCGAGCTTCTCGGAGAACGACTGCCATGCGGCGTCGCCCTCTTCGTCGACGAAGTTGACCTGCATGACCCCGCCGGCCAGCGAGAGCGCCGTCTCGACCGAGTCGGTCACGCGCTCGAGGATGCCGGGGCCGGCGACCAGGCGGTCGACGACCACTGCGATGTCGTGCTTGTAGCTCTTCTTGAGCGTCGGCGGCTCAGCGAGCTGGATGAGCTCGCCGTCGACGATCGCACGGGCGTAGCCCTTCGCGCTGAGCTCGCGGAAGAGGTCGACGAACTCGCCCTTCTTCTGCGTGACGACCGGCGCGACGATCTGATACCGCGTGCGCTCGGGCAACTCCATGAGCTGGTCGGCGATCTGCTGCACCGTCTGGCGCTGGATGACCTCGCCGCACTCGGGACAGTGCGGGATGCCGATGCGCGCCCACAGCAGACGCATGTAGTCGTGGATCTCGGTGATCGTGCCGACTGTCGAACGCGGGTTGCGGTTCGTGGACTTCTGGTCGATCGACACGGCGGGGCTCAGCCCCTCGATGAAGTCGACGTCGGGTCGGTCCACCTGGCCCAGGAACTGGCGCGCATAGGCGCTCAGCGACTCGACGTAGCGGCGCTGACCCTCGGCGAAGATCGTGTCGAACGCGAGGCTCGACTTGCCCGAGCCGGAGAGACCGGTGAAGACGACCAGGGAGTCGCGCGGGATGTCGAGGTCGACGTTCTTGAGGTTATGAACCCGAGCACCCCGGACGCTGAGCGTTCCGGGGTTGGTGGTCCCGTTTCCGGGCAGGGCAACAGGGACGATTGGCACGCGTTCAAGTGTAGGTGGGGCCTCCGACACGGGGCTCGGGGTTCGCCGGGAGCGCATCCCGGCGGACGGGACGGATGTCAGCCGATGGCCAGATCAGAAGGCGATTCTGCGCCCGGCGAACGGCGCGAGCCCATCGCGCAGGTGCGCGAGCTGCTCGGCATCCATGCCCGTCCGCTCCATGATCTGCTGCGGCACGGCAAGGGCACGCTCGCGCAGCGCGCGCCCCTCCTTCGTCAGCGCGATCTCGAGCACGCGTTCGTCCTGGGCGCGACGGCCGCGGGACACGCGGCCCTGTGCTTCGAGGCGCTTCACGAGCGGCGAGAGCGTCGCAGGCTCCATCGCGAGCTCTTCTGCGAGCTCGCCGAGCGACCGCGGCGACCTCTCCCACAGCGCCAGCATGACGAGATACTGCGGATGTGTCAGCCCGAGCGGTTCGAGCACGGGCCGGTACAGCGAGACGACGTTGCGTGCCGCGGTCACGAGGGCGAAGCAGAGCTGGTTCTCCAGCTTGAGCAGCTCATCCCTTGCGTCCATGCGGCTGAGTCTACCGAATTGCTTAGTACACTAATCATCATGACGCGTATGGATTCTGAGCCCCGTCGTCCCCTGCGAGAGCGCGTTCGCGAGGCCGGGGGCTGGTACGCGTGGTTCAACTCGCGCCTCATCCGCGTCGCGGGTCCGGCATCCGTCGGCCCGTACGAGACGACTCCCGAACCGTCCCGCACCGAGTCTCCGTGCCCGCTGTGCGGAGCGCCGATGTCTCGGCACACGTTCGATCGCTCGGGCCCCAAACCCCTCATGCACTGCCCGTAGTGCGAACAGGGCGAAGCCCGGCCCTTCGGGGGGAAGGACCGGGCTCCTCCGGGGGGAGCGGAATCAGTCGAGCGCGGGGGGCCGCTCTTCGTCTTCCGCATCGAGCACGTCGGACTCGTCATCGGCGGAGTCCTGCTCCTCGATCACGTCGTCCTCCGGCTCGGTCTCGGCGGGAGCGCTGTCGTCTCCCGCATGGTCTGGTTCGGGCGTCGCCGGTTCCTCAGGGACCTCAGCCTCCGGCTGGGCGCCCTCGATCGGCGGGGTAGGCTCCGGGTCCACCGGCGGGGCCGGCGGGGCCGGATCGATGGGCGGTGCCGGCTCCGGGTCCGGCTCGACCGGCTCGACCGGGAGGGGCGGCGCGGTCGGCGGTTCGGGCCCCGTCGGAGGCAGCAGCTCGAGCGGAGGCAGCGGCTCGAGCGGCGGCACAGGGGGCACGGACTCGTCGGGCGCGGCATCCGGATCGTCGGCCACGCGGTCGGCGGTCTGCACGGAGCCACTGATCACGACCGAGTCCGTCCACGCGGCACTTGTGAAGGTCGTGGCGGCGGCGCCCAGCGCGAGGCCCGCAGCGGCGACAAGTCCGAGCAGCGCCTTGATCATGCTGTTCATGCGCTCACCGACTCCTTCTGATCCGCGGGCTCTGTGACGAGCTCCTCCTGTCCTGCCTCGTCGTCGGATCGACGCGACGGGATCGTCGCAAGGCCTGCCAGGGCGAGCAGTCCCGCCAGCAGCGGGATGCCGACCTCCGGCCTCATGAGCATCTCGGCGACATATCCGGCACCGGGGACGGTGAGGACGGGGATCCACACCGGGTCATCCGCCCCGAGGGTGTGCGACTGCGCGTCCGGGTGCGCGTTCGCGTCCCCCTGCATCCGCAGTGTCACCGTGTCACCTGTGCGCTCGAACTCGACGATGCGGTGCGTGACGAACACGCCTCCCTCATTCGGGAGCGACGCGACGTCACCCACCCGCAGGTCTCGCGCCGGCGTCGGAGTCGCCATGAGCAGGTCGCCCGTGTTGATCTCCGGAGCCATGGAGCCCGAGACCACGATGAGCGGCTGCACGAGCCCTGCGGCGTTCCCCGCCCACAGGGCCCCGCTGACGAGGCCGATGACGGCGAGCACCCACAGCACGATCGAGCCCGCAGTGCGAGCGACGGCTGCTGGTCTGCTTGTCTTCATTTGTCCATTCCTCTGCGGCCGGTCGGCCGCGGTTGTCGGTCGAGCATCTCGGCTCCGGTGTCGCGGGAGGGAAGGGGTGGCCCCTCCCTCCCGCGACCGGCACGCGCACGTCAGGGCGCCTGGGGAGCGCTGCTCGCCGGGAAGGTGAGGTTGAGGCTGCCTGCCGTGTCCGTCGGCAGGTACTCCGCGACGTGGAACGTGACGTCCACCTTCACGTACCCGTCCGGAGCCAGCGACTCGGGCAGACCGGCCACGCTGTGCGTGATCGCCCCGTTCAACGCGGGGTCGACCTCGAGGATGGTGTCGTCGAGATAGGCCCTCACCGTCGAGTTGTTCTTCAGTGCGATGGTCTTGGTGACCTCGCCGGGCTGGAGATTCCGGAACGCGTCACCGAGGTCGATCGGGCCGTCATGCCAGGCCCCGCCCTGAACAGCACCGCGCAGATCGAACTTCGCGGTCTGCACGTTGCCGGCGAACGTCACCTGGTCGGTCCATGCGGCGGTCGTGATGGCGCCGCCGATGCCGAGTACGGCCACGGCTGCGATGCTCGCCCGGAGGATGGCTCCGCGGCGGTCCTTCTTCGTGGTCGTGGTCATGGGTCTCCCCTTACGTCATGGCCTTGTGGGCCTGGTGGCGACCGGGCGAAGTGGCGCCGGTCGTGCATCTCCTTGGATGCCCAACCATTCTAGAACGTGTGGTCTGACCACATGCAGTGAACGCCTATCCAGACGGACGATCGCTCGGAATCGTCGGAAGGTCAGGCGTGGCCGGCGCGCTCCATCGCACGAAGCTCCCGTTTGAGGTCCTGAACCTCGTCGCGCAATCGTGCGGCGAGCTCGAACTTGAGCTCGGCTGCGGCCGCGAGCATCTGATCGGTGAGATCGGCGATCGTCGCCTCGAGTTGGTTCGCACCCTCGGCCGCGATGCCTTCGCGCCTCAGCGGCGGCGTAGGCGACTTGCCCTTGCCGGACTTCGTCTTCGCCGACGCCTTGCCCCGGAGCATCCGGTCTGTGTCGGATGCTTCACGTGCGAGCACCTCGGTGATGTCGGCGATGCGCTTGCGCAGCGGTTGGGGGTCGATGCCGTGCTCGATGTTGTACGCGATCTGCTTCTCGCGGCGGCGGTTGGTCTCGTCGATCGCGTTCTGCATCGACTCGGTGATCGTGTCGGCGTACATGTGCACCTCACCCGACACGTTCCGGGCCGCGCGTCCGATCGTCTGGATGAGCGAGGTGCCCGAGCGCAGGAACCCCTCCTTGTCGGCGTCGAGGATCGCGACGAGCGACACCTCAGGAAGGTCGAGGCCTTCGCGCAGGAGGTTGATGCCGACGAGCACGTCGTACACGCCCGCGCGCAGTTCGGTCAGCAGCTCGACGCGGCGGAGCGTGTCGACGTCGGAGTGCAGATAGCGCACGCGCACGCCGTGCTCGCCGAGGAAGTCGGTGAGCTCCTCGGCCATCTTCTTGGTGAGGGTCGTCACGAGCACGCGCTCGTCGCGCTCGGCGCGGATGCGGATCTCTTCGAGCAGATCGTCGATCTGCCCCTTGGACGGCTTGACGACGATCTGGGGGTCGACGAGACCCGTGGGGCGGATGATCTGCTCGACGACGCCGTCGGCGACGCCCATCTCGTATCGACCCGGTGTCGCCGACAGGTACACCGTCTGGCCGATGCGCTGCTTGAACTCGTCCCACCGCAACGGCCGGTTGTCGAGCGCGCTCGGAAGGCGGAAGCCGTGCTCGACGAGCGTGCGCTTGCGCGACGCGTCGCCCTCGTACATCGCCCCGATCTGCGGCACGGTCACGTGGGACTCGTCGATCACGAGGAGGAAGTCGTCGGGGAAGAAGTCGAGCAGCGTGTGCGGCGGCTCGCCCGGCGCGCGGCCGTCGAGGTGCCGCGAGTAGTTCTCGATGCCCGAGCAGAACCCGAGCTGCTGGAGCATCTCGAGGTCGAACGTCGTGCGCATGCGCAGTCGCTGCGCCTCGAGCAGTTTGCCCTGCGACTCGAGCTCCTTCAGCCGCTCGGCTAGCTCTTCTTCGATCGTGCCGATCGCGCGGCGCACCGTCTCGGTTCCCGCGACGTAGTGCGACGCGGGGAAGATCGGCACCGAGTCGAGCTTCTGGACGACGTCGCCGGTGAGCGGATGCAGCATGTACAGCGCCTCGATCTCGTCGCCGAACAGCTCGATGCGGATCGCGTACTCCTCGTACACGGGGATGATCTCGATCGTGTCGCCGCGCACGCGGAAGTTGCCGCGCGAGAAGTCCACGTCGTTGCGGTTGTACTGCATCGCGATGAACTTGCGGATGAGCGCGTCGCGGTCGTAGACCTCGCCCACCTGAAGGGCGACCATCGCGCGCATGTACTCCTCGGGCGCGCCGAGGCCGTAGATGCACGACACCGTCGAAACGACGACGACGTCGCGCCGGCTGAGCAGAGAGTTGGTCGTCGAGTGTCGCAATCGCTCGACCTCGGCGTTGATCGAGGAGTCCTTCTCGATGAAGGTGTCGGTCTGCGGGACGTACGCCTCGGGCTGGTAGTAGTCGTAGTACGAGACGAAGTACTCGACGGCGTTGTGCGGCATGAGCTCGCGGAACTCGTTCGCGAGCTGCGCCGCGAGGGTCTTGTTGTGCGCGAGCACGAGCGTCGGCCGCTGGACCGCCTCGATGAGCCAGGCGGTCGTCGCCGACTTGCCTGTGCCCGTCGCGCCCAGCAGCACCACATCGGTCTCGCCCGCGTTGATGCGCGCCGCGAGCTCGGCGATCGCCTGGGGCTGGTCGCCGCTGGGCGCGTACTCGCTGACGACCTCGAAGGGGCGCACGGATCGTGTGGTCTGCACTCCATCCAGCGTAGGCGGCCCCTGCGACATCGGAAGCGCGTTCGCCCCGAGCGGACCCTGCGTGAACCTGCCCGCGTCAGCCGGCGGCGTCGCGCACCACGTCGCGGAACGCACGGGCCTGACGGCTCAGCGCGGCCCCGCGCCGCCACGCGAGCACGATGTCGACGGGATCGACGCCGGGGACGTCTCGCACCACGACTTCGAGACCCTCATGGGTGAGGTTCCGCGGCCGCTGCAGTGTGATCGACCACCCGAGACCGCGACCGACGAACGAGCGCACGGTCTCGAAGTTCTCCGAGGGTATGCGCTCATCGGGCGTCGCCCCGCCGATCGCGAACACGCGCTCGGCGTCGCGGTGAGCCGCGGGCGATGCGAGTTCGATGAAGGGCTCTCGCACGAGGCGCGCGAAGTCGATCGGCCGCGACTCGTCCGCCGCCCAGTGGTCCTTCGGCAGCATCACGCCGAGTCGGCGAGATGCGACGACCATCCGGTCGACCTCGTCGCCGAGGCCGATGTCGTACGCGAGCATGAGGTCGAGCGCGCCCGCGAGCAGCTCGGGCACGAGCCGGACGAGCGCATCCTCGCGGAACCGGACCTTCACCGCCGGATGCCGCGACGAGAATGCCCGCACGAATCCGGGGAGCATCGAGGGGCCGAGGCTCGGGAAGCACCCGACGTCGACGGCGCCGCGGAGCACGTCGTCGGTCGCGATCTCCTGCGTCAGGCGCGTGGCCGACGCCAGCACGTCCTTCGCGTGCGGCAGCAGGGCGCGCCCCATCGGCGTGAGCTGCGCGCCCTGCGCGCGTTTGCGGACCAGCAGCTCGGTGTCGAGGGTGCGCTCGAGTTGGCGGATCGACAGCGACACGGCCGTCGGCGACATGAAGAGGCGCTCGGCCGCCGTCGCGATCGAGCCGTGCTCGGCGACCGCGACGAAATGCTCGAGCTGGCGCAGGGTGAAGTCGTGGCGGTCGGCGAGCGGCGACGGCACATCGCCCGCGGCCGGATCGACTTCGGCCACCACCGACTCCCTCCTCGCGCCCCGCCGGTCCCCGGCGGATCGAACCAGGATAGGCGAGCGGATGCCGGAAGCGGGGAGTCGGCCGCTTCCGGCATCCGCCCGGGCTCAGAAGGGGTAACGCGCGATCGACGACTGCACGGTGACCCATTGCTGCTGCGTGAACGTCTCCAGGTTCGCCGCAGCGCCGCCGAAGTGACCGCCCACGCCCGAGGCCTTCGTGCCGCCGAACGGAATGACGGCTTCGTCGTCGACCGTCTGGTCGTTCACGTGGACGATGCCCGTCACGATGCGGTCGGCGAGCTCGAAGCCGCGGTAGGCGTCGGAGGTGAGGATGCCCACCGACAGCCCGTACTCGGAGGCGTTGATGATGTCGACCGCCTCATCGATCGACTCGTACGTCAGGACGGGCGCGACCGGGCCGAAGATCTCCTCGTTCCACGCATCCATGTCGGTCGTCACGTCTCCGAGGACCGTGGGGCGGAAGCACAGCCCCTCAGACGTGCCGCCTGCACGCAGAGTGGCGCCCGACGCGACGGCCGCGTCGACGAGCGACTGCACACGGGCACGCTGACCCTCGTCGATGAGCGGCCCCAAGGCGTTGCCCGGGTCGCGGGGATCGCCCACCGTCAGCCGCTCCGCCTTCTCGGCGAGCAGTCGCGTGTACTCCTCCGCGAGTGACGCGTGCACGAGGTGTCGCCCGGCGGTCATGCAGATCTGGCCCTGGTGCAGGAACGCGCCCCACGCCGCGGCCGATGCGGCCGCCTCGACATCCGCGTCCGGAAGGACGAGCAGGGCGTTGTTCCCGCCGAGCTCGAGATGGACGCGCTTGAGGAGCGGCGCCGCCGCGGCGGCGATCCGACGACCCGCGGCGGTGGAGCCCGTGAAGGAGATGCACGGCACCTGCGGGTGCTCGACGAGGGCGGCGCCGACCTCGGCGTCGCCGGGCAGCACGTGGAGGACGCCCTCGGGGAGCCCCGCCTCATGCAGCAGCTCGGCGAGCGCGAGACCGCCGGCGATCGGCGTGCGCGGATCCGGCTTGAGCACGACCGCGTTGCCGACCGCGAGGGCCGGGGCGACCGAGCGCATCGCGAGGATCGCCGGGAAGTTGAACGGCGCGATGACACCGACGACGCCGAGCGGCACGCGGCGAGCCATCGACAGCCGCGGCTTCGACGACCGGAGCAGCTCGCCGTACGGCGCCGACGCGAGTGCCGCGCTCTCCTGGAGCTCGGAGACGACGAGGGAGACCTCGAAGCCGGCCTTGCCCTGTGCCGAGCCGGCCTCCTCCACGATCCACCGTGCGAGGCGATCGGGATCCGCCTCGAGGATCTGCGCCGCGCGACGCAGCACCGCGGCCCGCACGTCGTAGGTCGCTGCGGCCCAGGCGGCCTGCGCCTCGGCGGCGATGCGCACGGATCCGTCGACGTCCGCGGCGGTCGCGCGCCCCACGGTCGCGAGGACCTCTCCCGTCGCCGGGGCGGTGACCTCGAGCTCGCCGCCCTCGGTCTCTCGCCAGTCCCCCGCGAAGACCTTGCCATCCCAAACTGCTGTGCTCATCGTGTGCTCATTCCTTTCTCGGCGGCGCTCACGCGCCGACTGTCTGCGGGGCGACGACCGGCTCTTCGGAGCGGGACTCGTCGATGATGACATGGCGGCTCTCACGCCCGAAAACGACGAGGACGACGAGGCTGATGGCGCACATGCCGATGAGGAACCAGACCACTCCGGTCACGTCGCCCCCGCCCGCGGCGAAGATCGTCGACGCGATCGCCGGAGTGAACCCCGCGCCGAGAAGCGCGGCGAGCTGGTAGCCGAGCGACGCGCCCGTGTAGCGCGAGGAGGTCGCGAAGTTCTCGGCGAGGAACGCGGCCATGGGCCCGAACATGAGGCTCTGGCACAGCGGAAGCGCCAAGATGAACGCGAGGTACACCGCCCAGGCCTGGGCCGTCGCGACGAGGGCGAACAGCGGGAAGGCGAGGACTCCGGTGAGAACGAGCCCGCCGAGCATGACGGGCTTGCGGCCGATCCGGTCGGACAGCGCCGCCGCCGCCGGAATCGTGAAGGCGGCGATCAGCTGCGACACCGCGAAGGCCCACAGCGCCGATGAGCGGTCGAACCCGCTCTCCACCGCGAACCCGACGGTGAAGGTCGAGAACATCGCCTGCAGCACGAACGACGACATCCCCACGAGTCCCACCGTGAGCAAGGCGCCCGGGCGACGGAACACCTGCGCGATCGGAACCTTCGGACGCCGCGCCTTCGTCGCCTCGGCGATCTGCAGGGCGGCGGTGAACACCGGGCTCTCCGAGACGCGCGAGCGGATGTACAGGCCGATCACCAGGAGTGCGCCGGAGAACAGGAAGGGGATGCGCCAGCCCCACGCGAGGAATTGATCCTGGGGCAGCAGCGCGAACAGCGCGAGCGCCGCCGTGCCGAGGAAGGCGCCGGCCGGACCGCCCGCGTTCGCGAACGACGCCGCGAAGCCGCGCTTCGACGTCGACGAGTGCTCCAGCGCCATCAGCGTCGCGCCGCCCCACTCTCCGCCGATCGCGATCCCCTGGACCATGCGAAGCAGCAGGAGCAGGAACGCCCCCCACACCTCGACGGGTGGGACGAGGCCGATGAGCATGCTCGCGACCCCCATCACGGTGAGCGAGACCATCAGCATGCGCTTGCGACCGATCCGGTCGCCGAAGTGGCCGAAGACGATCCCGCCGATCGGACGCGCGAGATACCCGGCGGCGAACGTCAGGTACGACGCGATCGTCGCCAGGAGGGGGTCCAGCGTCGAGAAGAACACCGGCCCGAACACGATCGCCGCAGCGGTCGCGTAGAGGATGAAGTCGTAGAACTCGATGGTCGAGCCGATGAAGCTCGAGGTGACGACACGTCGGATCTCCCTCGGATCCTTCGTCGCGTCAGCAGCGTTGGTGACGGTGGACATAACCCTCTCCCTACGAGATGAGTATCGCCCGGTCGGTCCGGGACGGATAGGTGTCGGCCTCACGGGGGGCGGGGTCGACGTGGTCGGTGCTCAGCGATGCGGCGAGTTCGGCCGCATCCGTGAGCCCCCAGCTCTCCAGCGCCGAGGCGACGGACTGGGAGCCGGGAGCGTGAGGACGGTGCGGAAGCGGCGCGGCGGCCTTGCTGAAGCGAGGCGCGGGAGCCGGCTCCCAGACGCCGTCGCGCGAGACGAACGTGCCGCGCGCGCGCAGGTGTGCGGACTCCGGCGCCTCCGTCATCGCGAGCACCGGCGCGACGCACGCGTCGGTGTCGTCGAAGACCGCGGCCCACTCGTCGCGGGTGCGCGTGCGGAAGCGCTCCGCGAGCACCTCGCGCAGCTCCGGCCAGCGACGGCGGTCCCACTGGGCGTCGCGCCACTCGGCGTCCAGCCCGACACCGGCGACGAGCTGTGCGAAGAACGGCGGTTCGAGCGCGGCGACGGCGACGTGGCGACCGTCGGCGGTCTCATACACGTCGACGAACGGCGCTCCGCCGTCGATGAGGTTGCTGCCGCGCTCATCGCGCCACGCCCCGCCCGCGAGGAGCGAGTACGGGGATGCCATGAGGTGGGAGACGCCGTCGACGATCGCGGCGTCCACGACCTGCCCCTCGCCGGAGCGCTGCACGTCCCAGAGCGCCGCGAGGACGCCCGCGACGAGGTACATGGCTCCCCCGCCGAAGTCGCCCACGAGGCTCAACGGCAGGTGCGGACGACCGTCCCGTTCGCCGATCGCGTGGAGCGCGCCGGTGCGGGCGATGTAGGTCGGGTCGTGCCCGGCACGCTGTGCGAGGGGTCCCGTCTGGCCCCACCCCGTCATACGGCCGACGACGAGGCGCGGATTCCGGTCGTGGAGCACGTCGGGACCGAGCCCCAGTCGCTCGAGGACGCCTGGGCGGTAGGAGTCGAGGAGGACGTCCGCCTCTTCGGCCAGCCGCAGGATCGCCGCCACGCCCGTCGACGACTTGAGGTCGACGGTGATCCGGTCCTTGCCGCGATGGAGTGTGTCGAGCGTCGGGTCGATCGGCATCTCGAAGGCGCCCCGCGCGCGATCGATGCGCAGCACACTCGCACCCTGATCGGCGAGGAACATCCCCGCGAACGGGACGGGGCCGATCCCGCCCAACTCGATGACCCGCAGTCCCGCCAGGGGCCCGACGCGGTTCGGCGCGGTCATCAGACGAGCACCAGTCGGGACTCGTCGCGCACGTGGCGGATCTCGCGGCCGGGCGTGCGGTTGGCGACGATGAACTCCTCGTTCAGATCGATGCCGTAGCCCGGTCCCTCGTTCGCGTAGAGGACGCCGTCGCGGAACACCGGCACCTGGCGCGCGATGTCCTGCGTGATCCGCTGCTCCGCGTTCTCGAACTGGTTGTTGATGATGAGCGGGCCGAGGTTCTCGTGCGTGAACTGCGAGGCCCACTGGTTCGACATCATGAGGTGCGCCGAGGGGCTCGCCTCGAGGCCGGACCCGATCATGCATCCGCTCATCACCGGCAGATCGGCCAGACGCGCGAGGGTGAGCCAGCGCTGCGCCTTGACCAGGCCGCCGGCCTTCTGGAGCTTGATGAACAGGCCGTCGGCGGCGCGCCGGTCGATGATCTCCTTGAGGTGGTGCAGCTCCTGAGCGGACTCGTCGGCGAAGATCGGCGTCCCGACGCGTTCGCGCAGGCGTGCCAGCCCCTCGATGTCCCAATGCGGCAGCGGCTGCTCGACGCAGTACAGGTTGTACGGGTCCATGCGGCGGATCGTGTGCAGCGCCTGGTCGTAGTTCCAGAATCCGTTGATGTCGATCACGAGGCGCATGTCGTCGCCGATCGCCTCGCGCACGGCGGCGACGTTGCGGACGTCCTCGTCCACGTCACCGCCGCTCTTGGTCTTGATGAGCGAGAAGCCCGCGGCGATCGCCGCCTGCGCCTGGGCGACGAGGTCCTCGGCGGACCCGGCGCCGGCGACCCAGCCCTGTTTCGACCCGTCGGTGGTCTTGCCGCCGAGGAGCTCGTAGACGGGCAGCCCCGCGACCTTTCCTTTGAGGTCGTGCAGCGCGAAGTCGACGAGGGCCTTGGCCTGGTTGTTGTCGCGGACGAACGTGTCCATCTGCCCGACGATCTTCTCGATCGCCAGCGGGTTCTGGCCGATGAGGAAGCGCGGCGCGATGTGCTGCTCGATCATGGCGGCGATCGAGTCGGGCGTCTCGCCGCGGTACCACGTCGAGGTGTCGCCGCTGTCGCCGATGCCGACGTGGCCGGTGTCGGTCGTGATGCGCAGGACGATGCTGTGGATGTGGGTGATCTCGGTCCCGGGCATATGGAACGCCTTCACGAGCGGAGTCGAGACGGGGATCAGTTCGACGTCGGTGATCTTCATGGTGGGCCTCCTTCGGCCGATGAGATGTCTGGGGGTCAGGCGCTGAGCGCCGCGGGCAGTTCGCCGATCACGCCGGTGGCGGCGAGGGCGTCGATGGCGTCGTCGCCGACGCCGGCTTCGCGGAGCACCTCGACGGTGTGCTCCCCGAGGAGCGGAGCGCGGCGCCGGATGGTGGCGGGGGTGCGGGTGAGCTTCGCGACGGGCCCCGTGATGCGCGTGGGTCGTCCCGTGCGCGGGTTCTCCACCACGGGCAGCATCCCGCGGACTTCGAAGTGCGGATCGGCGAAGATCGCCTCGGCGTCGAGCACCGGACCGAGCGGGACCTTCCCGCCGAGGATCTCGATGAGCTCGGCGACCGTGTGCCGGCCGGTCCATTCGCCGACGATCTCGTACACCTCGTCGCGATTGACCCAGCGCGCGTTGTCGGAGGAGAACCGTTCATCGTCGATGAGCTCGGGGCGTCCCATGAGGGCGCAGAGCTTGGCCCACTGGGCGTTGTGCGGGGCGCCCAGCGCGACCTCGCCGTCCTTGGCGCGGACGGTGTTGAACGGGGCGAATCCCTGCAACTGGTTTCCCATCGGATGCGGCGACACCCCCGTCGCCGCGTAGACGTTGACCGCGATCTCGGAGACGGCGAGGACGCTGTCGACCATGGCCGTGTCGACGTATTGCCCACGCCCCGAGCGCTGCGCCTCGAACAGGGCGGTGACGGTCCCGAGGGCTGCGAACAACGCGGGGACGCTGTCTCCGATGCCGGAGCCGACACGCACGGGAGGCCCGCCGTCGGGGCCGGTGATGCTCATGATCCCGCCCATCGCCTGCGCGACGACATCGAACGCCGGCCAGTGCGCGTATGGGCTCTCCCCGCCGCGGCGGTCGCCGAAGCCGCGGATCGACGTGTACACGAGACGCGGGTTGATCTCGGCGAGAACCTCGTACCCGAGCCCGAGTCGATCCATGACGCCGGCGCTGAAGTTCTCGACCAGGGCGTCAGCCTCGCGCACCAGCGTCAGCAGCACCCCCCTGCCTTCGTCGGACTTGAGGTCGAGCACGATCGAGCGCTTGTTCCGATTGGCGTTCTGGAAGACGTTCCCGTGGTCGTGCGTCTCGTCGTCCGGGGCGAACGGGCCGGTGCGGCGCAGCATGTCCCCGCGCGGCGGTTCGACCTTGATGACGTCGGCGCCGTAGTCGGCCAGCAGCGAGGTGCAGAACGGGCCGGCGAGCGCCTGCGTGAGGTCGATGACGCGGATGCCCGCGAGCGCGCCGTTCATCCGGTGTACTCCCGCCCGATCAGGGCGCGCGCGACGATGAGCTTCTGGATCTGCGGAGTGCCCTCGCCGATCTCGAGGCCGGAGACGTCGCGCAGCATGGACTGCAGCGGCATCTCCTCGGAGTACCCCGTGTGCCCGTGCGCGATGATGCAGTCGTGGATCGTCTGCAGCGAGACGTCCAGCGTCCACCACTTCACCATCGCGGCTTCCTTCGTGTACGGCTCCCCCGCATCGGCGAGCGACAGCGCGCGATAAGTGAGCCACCGCGCGGCCTCGAGCTTCGTCGCGGCCTCTGCGATCGGGAAGCTGACTCCCTGGTACGCGGCGATCGGCTTGCCGAAGGTGTGGCGGTCGCGCGTGTGCTGGATCGTGAGGTCGAGCGCTTTTCGTGCGACGCCGGTGCTCATGAATCCGATGACGGAGCGCGTGTAGTCGAACTCGCTCATGACCATCCGGAACGCCGCGCCGACCGCGCCGAGCACCTGGGTGTCGGGGACGAAGACGTCGTCGAGGAACACGGCGGAGCGGCCGAGGGGCTTCCAGCCCGGGTCGTCGAACGTCTGGATCTCGACGCCGGGCGAGTCGAGTGGCACGAGGAAGCAGGTGATGCCGCCCTTGCGGGGGTTCCCGTCCGCGTCTGTGTAGTCCTCAGCGCGTGCGAAGGTGATCATGCCCTTCGCGTGCGGCGCGAACGTGATCGAGGTCTTCTCGCCGGTGAGCTGCCACCCGCCGTCGACGCGGCGCGCGCGCATGCGCATGGCCGCCGCATCCGACCCGCTCCCGGGCTCCGTGAGTCCGAGTGCGACGATGTGCTCGCCGCGGACGATGCCGGGGACCCATTCGGCCGCGAGATCCGCGGGGAGGAATCGCTCGAGCAGCGGTGCGGTGAGGTTGGAGGTGTAGGCGATCTGGGCGAGGTAGAAGTTCGCGTAGGCGAGCTCCTCGTGCACGATGCCGAGGTGCACGCGGGTCAACTCGTCTCCGAGCCGTCCCATGCCACCGTGCTCCTCCGATGTGCCGAGGCCGAGCAGCCCCTGCTCGCCGAGCGCGCGGGCAAGCTCCCACGGGAAGCGGTCGCTGCGGGCGACGGGCAGGTACGAGTCGGCGTGCGGGGCGGCAGCGCCGCGCACCCAGGCGGCGAACTCCTCGTACTCCTCCCCGAGTTGGACGGGCGGGCGCAGAGCTGTGGCGACGGCGGACATGACGCCTCCTCTTCGAGACTTGGTCGGGGCATCTGGAATCGATGCGACCCAGCCATGCTCACCCGCGAGGACTAATCATGCCAAACAGAGATTTCATGACTTAAACCGCTGTTTTCCTGCGTTTACCCGGATCCGCGCGCGTTCCGCGCGACGAGGTCCGGCAGCCGCGCCCACAGTTCGTCGACCTGGCGGATGGTGTCGTCGATCGTCCCTGTCGTGTCGATCACGACGTCCGCGACGGCCAGACGCGCGCTGTCGTCGACCTGCGAAGCGACGCGGGCCGCGGCATCCGTCTCACTCATTCCACGGAACTCCACCAGCCTCCGCAGTCGCACGTCCGACGGCGCGTGGGCGACGACGATGAGCTCCCATGGGTCGTCGACGCGCGCCTCGACGAGCAGCGGCACGTCGTAGACGACGACCGCGTCCGGATCGGCGGCGAACGCTTCGTCGAACCGGCGCTGGGACTCGGTGCGCACGGCGGGGTGCACGATGCGGTTGAGGCATGCGATCGCGTCGTCGTCGCCGAACACGCGGGCGCCGAGCCCGGCTCGGTCCAGCGAGCCGTCCGGGCGGATGACATCCGCCCCGAACTCGCGCACGATCTCGTCGAGGACCGGAGAGCCTGGCTGCTGCACGTCGCGGACGATCGCGTCGGCGTCGACGACGACCGCCCCGTGCTCGGCGAGACGGGTGGCGATGGTGGACTTGCCCGAGGCGATCCCACCGGTGAGGGCGATGAGCGGCATGTCAACGAGGATGCCACGCCCGCGCATGCCAGGCGCGCCCGCAACCTTTGGGCGCTCCTGAGGAACGCCTGAGGAGCGCTTGAGCCGTGCGGACTAGTTTTTGGGGTACCCGAAAGAGAGACGGACTTCGGCACGAGCGGAGTCTGGGGAGGTCGTGAGATGCTCGAGCGGCGCCGGTCACAAGCGCTCTCGACTCACGCGGCCCTCTGCTCGTGCCGCACCGCCGCCGCCGAATTGCGACGCGGTGTCGGTCCTGATCCCATGCAAGGCGTCGGCGATGGTGCGGGGGCTCATGCGAAGCGCCGGAGGGCGATGCGGGTGGTGAGGGCGCACGCGGGGGGCGCGGCGCCCACCACTCGCAGCGGCAGGGCGAGCGACGGGGAGCGACTGGGGGCTCCCCCTCGCCGTCCTCCCGTCTCGCAGCGTCGACGCGATCGCTCTTCTGTCGACGCACACGGCCCCTCCCCATGCGGTGATTGAGATGCCCGGCGACCGCCGATTCGAGGCGGCGTTCTGGGATATCATGACCGACGTCAACGATCCGACGGCGGAAACGGCCGCGCCCGGGGGTGCTTCGATGGATCAGCAGCGCGTCGCGGTGGTGATCGAAGACGAGGAAGACATCCGCTCGCTCCTGAGCACAGTCCTCGCCAACGCGGGCTTCACCGTGCACGGCGCCGCGACCGGAGCGGAGGGCCTCCGCCTTGTCCGCGACCACGAGCCGCTCGTGACGACGCTCGACATCAACATGCCCGGCATGGACGGATTCGAGACCGCGAAGCGGATCCGCACGTTCAGTTCGACGTACATCGTGATGCTCAGCGCGCGCACCGAGGAGATCGACGCGCTCCAGGGTCTCGAGGCCGGCGCGGACGATTACATCGCCAAGCCGTTCCGTCCGCGCGAGCTGCGTGCGCGCATCGACGCCATGCTGCGCCGCCCTCGCCACCGCCTCGACGCGGCCCCGACCGCCGGGCCCGAGCCGAGCACCGACCCGCCGGCCGCTTCGGCATGGCTCGAGCACAAGGGCGTCCGGCTCAACCGCGACATGCGGATCGCGACGCTCAACGGCCAGGATCTGGAACTCACACGCAGCGAGTTCGACATCCTCGCCGATCTGCTCGCCGCCGGACGGCGCGTGCGCGGCAAGAGCGATCTCGCGCTCATGCTGCGCGGTGAGCGGTACACCGGGGTCGAGTACGTGAGCGACAGCGATGCGCGCGCGATCGAGGTCCACGTCGCGAACCTGAGGCGCAAGCTCGGCGAATCGCCTGCGAACCCGCAGTGGATCGAGACGGTCCGCGGAGTGGGCTACCGCCTCACGGCCTGACGCGCACCGCCCGCGACCCGCAGCGCGGCGTCAGCGCTCGTCGCCGACGAGCACCGATGTCTCGACGCTCGCCGCAGCCCGCCGTGCCGCCTCGCGCGCGACCCGAACGAGCGCCTCGGTGTCGTACCCCGACGTGTCGCTCAGGCTCACGCCCACACCGACGACGGGCAGCACTCCCCCGCCGACCTTGCCCAGGTCGTCGAACAGTCCCCGGTAGATGACCCCCGCGCTGCGACGCGCCGTCGCGGGCGAATCGGCGACCACCGCGACGAGCAGTCCTGTGGGGCCGTCCTCGCCGACCATCGCGTTCGACGGGGCGTGACGCCGCACGCCGGCACGCCACGCGTCGGTCACCGCTCGGGCGACCTCGCTGCCGAACGCCGTCGAGATCTGGTCGAGGTCCTCGACGCGGATCGCGATGACCCCCACGAGGTCGTTCCGCCACGCCGCACGCCTGCACACGTCCGTCAGGTCGCGCTCGAACACCGGGAGCGGCACGATCCCGTCCCTGCGCTCGCCGTGCGCGACCGGACCGTACCCGCGCACGGGTGCTCGCGACGCGCGTAGCACCGAGGTGACCACGACGGCCACGATCGTCAGGACGACGGTGAGCATCGCGGTGTTCGCGGTGCCGAAGACGCCCTGGAACAGTGCGCTCTCCGGACCCGCGACGAGGAATGCGCTCGTCCGCGCGATGAAGTAGATCGCCTGGAACGCGAGCACGGTCGCGAGCACCCAGGCCGTCCTGCTCTCGAGCAGTGCCCCGCGCAGGCACTCCGCCGCGCCCAGTCCCGCGAACACCACGAGCGCGAGGAACATCCACGTCGCACCCGCCCAGTCCCCGGCGACGGGGTCGAGGAAGGTCGAGAGGGCGGCGCCGGCGACCGCGAGCACGACGATCGCGGATGCGGCGACCATCCGCCGCCCGTTGAACGCCCGTGCGCCGAGCCACATGCATCCGGTCCCCGCGACGAACGCGGCGTTGCCCACGGCGACCGGCCATGAGACCCCTGGCATCTCGGTCCACAGGACGTACGCGATCGTCGTGAGCATCGCCGCGAGGAAGCCGATCGACCAGATGCGCCCGGCACCCTCGTCGCGCCGGATGATCGTCTCGACGATGAACAGCACGCCGCTCGTGTTGACCACGAGCGCCGTCATGACCATCACGCTGAACAGGTCCAGGTTCATTCCGTGCTTCCGCTCCCGCTCGATGCACCCTCGGCCGCGGACGCCGCCTGGGTCGCCGGCAGCTTGACCACGAAGGTGGAGCCGACGCCGGGTGAGCTGTGCAAGCCGATCTCGCCGCCGTGCGCGCGCACGATGTCGCGGCAGATGGCGAGCCCGAGGCCGGTGCCCGTCCCCCGCGGCGCCGACGCTCGATAGTAGCGGTGGAACAGCCGCGCGCGATCGCCCTCGCTGATCCCGACGCCCGTGTCGCGCACCAGCACCCACGTCGAGGTCCCGTCTGTCGTCGTGCCGAGGAAGACGGAGCCGCCGTCGCGGTTGTATGTGATGGCATTCGCGAGGAGGTTGTCGATCACCTGCCGCAGGCGCATGGGGTCGGCCCACACCATCGCGGGCTCGAGTCCGACGGTGTCGATCGTGATGGCGCGCGACTGGGCGCGCGGCAGCATCGCCTCGGCCGCGGCGCGAGCGATCTCGTCGGCGCTCACCTCGCGCGGTGAGACGGTGAGCTCGGCCGACGAGGGCGACGAGCTCGACGCGGCGAGGATGTCGCCGACGATCCCGAGCAGCCGCTCGGCGTTGCGCTCCGCGATCTCGAGTCCGCCGCGCACGCGTTCGGGCAGCTCCTCGTCGTCGAGTGCGAGGTCGAGGTAGCCGAGGATCGAGGTGAGCGGCGTCCGCAGCTCGTGCGACACGGATGCGACGAGGTCGTCGCGCGCGCGGAGCGCGGTGAGCTCGGCGGTGACGTCGCGCGAGATGACGACGGCCCCCGCATCCGCCCCCGACGTGTCGGTGAGCCGGCGTGCCGTGATGTTCAGCGCGCGGCGCGGCCCCGAGGGGTCGCCGAACCACACCACCTGACCGTCGAACGCCTCGCCGCGCAGCGCGCGCTCGAGGGGCAGCTCGCCCGGCGGCAGCAGTGTCTCACCGTCGTCGAGGTAGGCGGGCACCTCGTGCCCCTCGGGGTCGCCTGGGTCGGACAGGTCGGAGCGATCGCCCGCGCCGAGCGCGAGCTGCAGTCGGCCGTGTGCCTCGTTCGTCACGGCGACCTCGCCGTTGGGACCGATGCGGATGACGCCGAAGTCGACGGCGTCGAGCACCTCGGTGAGCTCCTGCTCCTGGCGTCTCGTGCGCTCGAGCACCCGGCGCAGCAGCTGCGCCTGCTTCGCGAGCAGCGTGCGCTGCGCGTCGGCGCGCCTCGCCGTGAGGAAGTTCGTCGCCGCGACCGCCAGCAGCACGAGCGGCAGCAGGAGCGTGGCGTAGCTGAGGTCCTCACCGCCGACGGGAAGCAGGATCGCGAGCATCGCCGCGATGCCGGCGACCGCGCCGCACAGTCCAAGCGTACCGAAACCCGCCGAGAGCCACGTCACCGGGAAGATCCACAGCAGCCCGAGCGGTGACCGCGGCGACGACAGCTGGATGAGGATGATGGCGACCATGTCGAGGGTCGGGATCATCGCGACCCAACCCGGCGCGAGACGGTTCCACGGTATGAGGAAGGTCGCACCCGTGAGCACGAGCACGAGGACGACCCCGAAGAAGAAGAGCGCGATCTCGCCGCCGAACGGTCCGAGGGCGACGATCACGGCGAGGATGAACACGACGGTCGCAAGCAGCAGCTGGTTGAGCACGGCTGCTCGTTCGCGCGTGCGGTCGGCGCCGCGATCGCTGAACGGTCGCACGCCCGAGTCGACCAGGTCGACCGGCGGCGCGACGTCGTCGTCTGCCACAGCCATACCGTGACGGTAACGGATACCGGGCGAGTGCGCCGTACGGCCGCGCATTTGATGAGACGGATGCCGCGGCATCCGCCTCATGGAAAGCGAAAGGGCCGGAACCCGAAGGTTCCGGCCCTTTCGTGGGATCTATCAGCGACCCGACAGCTTCTCGCGCAGAGCGGCGAGCGCCTCGTCGTCGGCGAGGGTGCCCTGCGGGCCGCTCTCCGACACGAAGGTCGACGGGCCCAGGTCGTTCGCGGCGGCCTCGGCCTCGAGGGCCTTGGCGACCTGCGCCTTGTGGGCCTCCCAGCGCGCGTGGGCCGCAGCGTACTCCTGCTCCCACTTCTCGCGCTGCTCGTCGAAGCCTTCCTTCCACTGGTTGGTCTCCGGGTCGAAGCCCTCGGGGTACTTGTACTCCCCGTTCTCGTCGTACTCCGTGACCATGCCGTAGAGGGCGGGGTCGAACTCGGTGCCGTACGGGTCGACCGAGTCGTTCGCCTGCTTGAGCGACAGCGAGATGCGGCGACGCTCGAGATCGATGTCGATGATCTTGACGAAGACCTCTTCGCCGACCGACACGACCTGCTCGGCGAGCTCGACGTGCTTGCCCGACAGCTCCGAGATGTGCACGAGGCCCTCGATGCCGTCCGCGACGCGAACGAACGCGCCGAACGGAACGAGCTTGGTGACCTTGCCCGGCGCGACCTGGCCGATCGCGTGCGTGCGGGCGAAGACCTGCCACGGGTCCTCCTGCGTCGCCTTCAGCGACAGCGAGACGCGCTCGCGGTCGAGGTCCACCTCGAGGATCTCGACGGTGACCTCCTGGCCGACCTCGACGACCTCGGATGCGTGCTCGATGTGCTTCCACGAGAGCTCGGAGACGTGCACGAGGCCGTCCACGCCGCCCAGGTCGACGAACGCACCGAAGTTGACGATCGACGAGACCGTGCCCTTGCGGACCTGGCCCTTGTGCAGGTTGTTGAGGAACGTGGTGCGCGACTCGGACTGCGTCTGCTCGAGAAGGGCACGACGCGACAGAACGACGTTGTTGCGGTTCTTGTCGAGCTCGAGGATCTTCGCCTCGATCTCCTGCCCGAGGTACGGGGTGAGGTCGCGGACGCGACGCAGCTCGATGAGCGAGGCGGGGAGGAAGCCGCGGAGGCCGATGTCGACGATGAGGCCGCCCTTGACGACCTCGATCACCTGACCGGTGACCACACCGTCGTTCTCCTTGATCTTCTCCACGTCGCCCCACGCGCGCTCGTACTGCGCGCGCTTCTTGGAGAGGATGAGGCGGCCTTCCTTGTCCTCCTTCTGGAGAACGAGCGCCTCGACCTCGTCGCCGACCTTGACGACCTCGTTGGGGTCGACGTCGTGCTTGATGGAGAGTTCGCGCGAGGGGATGACGCCCTCGGTCTTGTAGCCGACGTCGAGGAGGACCTCGTCGCGGTCGACCTTCACCACGGTGCCTTCGATGAGGTCGCCGTCGTTGAAGGACTTGATCGTCTTTTCGACCGCGGCCAGGAAGTCCTCGGCAGATCCGATGTCGTTGATCGCGACCTGCTTGGTGGCCGGGGCGGTCGTTGCGGTAGTCATGTAGTGGGTTGTCCTAGTTGGTTGTTGATCGGGCCCCGGCACGCGCCTTCCTTGTCTTCACGGTCGGAATCGACCGCATGAGCAAGGCGCAGCACACCGGAGCGGAGCGGATTGTTGTCGTGCGGTGCCACGTGGACCGGAGTCCGGGCGTGCGGAACGAGCCACACGTGTGACACTCCAGGGTATCAGAACGCCGTCGGCGGCTGTGATGTTCCCGTGAGGATCAGGCCCCCGTGCGAGGGAGGTCGATCGGCGCCGTCGTCGTACGGTCGGGGTCGAACGGCGGATACGGGCCCTCGCCCTCCCCGCGGAGCTCGGCGATGCGCTGCGCCTCGCGCAATTGCGCCGCCTCCAGCCAGCCCATCCTGCGCCAGCTGTCGTCCTGCGCGGGCGGAGAGGTCTCGGTCGACTCGGCCGGCGCGACGGTCACGGTCGGCTCCGCGGGCTTCGGCACCGGCATGGGTGTCGGCGCGCCGCCCTGCTGCGCCGCCGCGAGACCGCGGAGACCGGCCTGCTGGATGACGCGCTGGATCGTGAGACCGCGTCCGTCGGGGTCGCCGACGTACTTGATCTCGCGCAGACCCTGCTCCTGCGCGGCGGACTCGAAGATGAAGTGGCCGTAGCCCAGCATCCGTCCGATCAGCGGCTTGTGCACCGAGATGTCGAGGATTCGCGACAAGGGCATCGTCGCGATGCGCTGCGAGAGGATCCCGTGCACGCGGAACACGCGCATGTTGGTGATGACGAATCGGTCGACGTGCCGGTCGAGGATGCGCCACGCTCCGTGGACGATGATCGCGGCGCCTCCGAAGATCGGGATCCACCACACCTGCGGCGGCACGACGACCACGAACGCCATGACGACGATGCCGCCCAGCATCTCGAGGGCGGCCGAGACGAGAGCGGCCCAGTGCTTCTTCACCTCGTCGATCACGACCTCGCCGTGATCCGAGATGAGATGTTTCTGCGTCTTGGGGTCGAACAACCTCATCCGCCCGCGAGGCTGACGAAGAACTGTGTGACGGCGACACCCGCACCCCACACCGCGCCGACGGCGCCTTGCACCGCGTTCGCGGCGTCCTCCGGGCGGGTGACGAGGTAGAACACGGCGAACGCGATGACGAGCCCGATCACGATTCGCTTCACAAGCTTCACGGCACGGGGTCCCTTCGGTCGGCGAGATGTGGACGGTCCCCCCGGATCGTAACGGTGCAGTTCTACCGCAAAAAGGACCGGATGCGGCGCCGAACGCGCCGAAACGACGAAGTCAGCCCCCCGCGCGCTCCGCGCATACGACGCACCGAGTCGCGGTCGGCCGCGCTCGAAGGCGGCCCACCGGGATGGGCTTGCCGCAGTCCACGCACACGCCGAACTCGCCCGCCTCCCACCGGGAGAACGCCGCGTCGATGTCGTGCTGTTCACGGGCGATCTCGTCGCGAAGCCCGGCCAGGCGCGACCATTCGGCGGAGAGCGTGGCGCCCTCCGGGTCGTGCTCGTCGTCGGCCTGGTCGCCGCGACGATCGGCGCGCAGCTCCTCGAGATCCGCGTCGATGGCCGCCAGGCGCGCGGACGCGTCGGCCGCGAGCTCGTCCAGCAGCTTGCGCATCTCGGCCTCGCGCATCTCGACCTCCCCATGAGCCTCGATCGTTCGAGACTAGACCCGCCGCATCGGGTCGGGGCCGTCGGCGCCGCGGCGCGCCGGGTGCGGCATCCGCTTCTCACTCATCGCCGCACCGCGCACGGCGAGCCGTCACGGGTCGTAGCGTGGGCACATGCGCATGACCCAGTCGTTCCGTGCGACGAAGCGGGCGCCGCTCCTGCAGGTGGCCAAGTCCGCCGTCGCGACGGCGCTCGCGTGGATCGTCGCCGGTCTGCTCGTGCCCGGCCCGCCGCCTGTGTTCGCGGCGATCGCGGCCCTGCTGGTGGTCCAGCCCAGCCTCAACCAATCGTTCACCAAGGCGATCGAGCGCAGCGTCGGCGTGATCGTCGGCGTCGTCATCGCGTCGCTGCTCGGCCTCGCGTTCGGGTCGGCGTCGTGGGTCATCCTGCTCGCGACGGTCATCGCGCTCGCCGTCGCGTGGGCGCTGCGGATGACGTCCGGCACGACGAACCAGGTCGCGATCAGCGCCCTCCTCGTCCTCGCCCTCGGCACCGCGACACCCGGATACGCGATGAACCGCGTGCTCGAGACCCTCATCGGCGCGGTGATCGGCTTCGTCGTGAACATCCTCCTCGTGCCGCCTGTCGCGGTGGCTCCGGCCCGCGCGGACGCCCTGGGGCTCGGCGCGGCGGTCGCCGACTCACTGGAGCGCCTCGCACGCGCGCTCACGTCGGTGCAGACTCCCGCACAGCTCACGGAGCTCATGCTCGAGGCGCGCCTCATGCGGCCGATGGTGCGCAAGGCGGAGGCGGACATCGAAGCGGCGAGCGATTCGCTCACGCTCAATCCGCGGGCCAGGCGTTACCGCGCGGACCTCGCCGTCTCGCAGGCCCTCGTGGACCGCTACTCCCCCATCGTGACGCAGGTGATCGGGATGACCCGCGCCGTCGTGGACCGCTACGACCCTGGACTCGTCGACGAGCCCGCCGTCCACGCGATCGCCGACCAGCTGCGGCGAGCCGCCCACGACGTGCGGCTCGATCCGCAGCGCGCCGCCGCCGCTCCGGACGTGCGACCCGTGCCGCAGCCCGACGCGGCGGACACCGTCGACGAGGAGCCCGCACTGACCGCGCCGCTGACGATCGAGACGCCGTCCGCGGACCACTGGGTGCTGATCGGCTCGCTGCTCGAAGACCTGCGGCGCATCCACGAGTCTCTCGTCGAGCCGCCGACCGCTGCTACGGAGTCCGCTCCGTCACGACCACGGTGAACTCGAGCGGCTGGATCCCCCCGTCCTCGTTCGTCATCACAACGCCGGTCGAGCCGACCCCCACGGCGTTGATGCCCGGGTTGAACGTCGCCGTGTCGTCTTCGCGTCCCTGCGTGAACGTCGCAACGGACTCGTCGTCGATCTCAGCGGTGTAGCTGTCGACCGGGAGCGACCCCGTGTCGATGTTGAGCACCTGTCCCACGACGAGGTCGACGGTCTGCCCCTGCAGATCGTTCGCGCTCATCGTCACCGGTGCGATCACAGGCTCGTTCATCGCCGGGCTGCACGCACTCAGGACGAGCGCGGCGCTGACGGCGACGAGAGCGGAGAAGACTCGAACCGATCTCACGGTGGTCAGCATGGCACCGCACGGATGCCTCGTCCACCGCTCCTCCCCACCACGCACGCCTGTGGACAACTCAGCGGCGGCGCAGGAACCCGCGATTACGGTGTTCGTGTGCTGCCACGGATCGTCTCGGGCCTCGTCGCCCTCCTGCTGGCCGGCGCGTCGGCGACCGGATGCAGCGGCCAGCCCGCGCCGGACCCGTCGACGCCTTCGGCGCCGGCGTTCGCGAGCGACGAAGAGGCGTTCGCAGCGGCCGAGGAGACGTACCGGGCGTATGTCGATGCGTTGAACGAGGTGGATCTGAGCGATCCGGCGACGTTCGAGCCGGTGTTCGCGTGGACGACCGGCGAGGCGAACTCGGGGGCGCGCAGAGAATTCAGCGAAATGCACGCCAACGTGTGGACCGTGACCGGAGAAACGCGGGTTGCCCTCGTTGCTCCCCACGAGACATCCGAAAGCGGGACGTCGCTCGATGTATGCCTCGATGTCTCAGATGTCGCCGTCGTCGACGCGAACGGACAATCGGTCGTTAGTCCGGATCGGCGCAATATCCAGTCGATGCGGGTCGTACTCACGGCGGGGTCAGCGTCGCCGACGGGTCTCTTGATCGCAGACATTGATGGGCGAGAAGGGCAGCCTCAATGCAACGGCTGACCGGGTGGCGGCTGATGGCCTCCGGCACGGTGGTTGGCATTTTCGTCGCGCTCACGGCCTCGATCCCAGCTATGGCCGACAAGTGTGATGGTGCCGCCTGGACCGGCAATTGCGACATGACGAACCGCGGCGAGACGGTCGACATCACAGGAACCACAAACCGCGGCGGCTCGTCCGCGCACGACCCGGCGGAAGCGCCTGTGGATCAATCCGCTCCCCCCACTGCACCCGACGACTGCGCCACCGCCACGGTCTGCCGCGAAATGCCGTACGAGATCGTCTCGGTCCCCGACGTCACGATCGAAGACCTCGTGTCGTTCCGTCCCGCAGCCCCGACGCTCACCGGCGAGCCGCTCGGGTTCGGTGTCGTCGGGCTGCCGGCGAACGTGATGGCCGCGGCATCCGAACAGCGCCTGAGCGGCGAGCTCCTGGGCTGGGACGTGACCGTCCGCTTCCGTCCCGCGGGGTACGTCTTCGACTACGGCGACGGCACGACCGTCCGCACGGCGACGGGCGGCGCGGCGTGGGCGGCGACGGGTCAGCCGCAGTTCACGCCGACGGCGACGAGTCACACGTACCGCGCACGCGGCACGTACGCGGTCTCGGCGCGCGTGCTGTATTCGGCGGCCGTCGACTTCGGGTCGGGGGTCTGGCGACCCGTGTCGGGCTACGTCACAGCCGACTCCGGCGCCTACCTGATCGAGGTGCTCGAGGCCCGCACCGCGCTCGTCGACCGCACGTGCGCGGAAGACCCTCGCGGTCCCGGCTGCTGACGCTCCCTGCGGCGATCGGGCGCGACCGGTAGAATCGGCCCGTTCCCACACTCAGGCACGCTCACACAGTGCCGCATATATCGCCTTAGGAGACCCCATGGCCGACGCCCAGATTCCAGACAAGCCCGCCCTCGAGGGTCTCGAGAAGAAGTGGGACGCGAAGTGGCGCGAGCAGGGCACTTACCTGTTCGACCGCGCACGAGCCGTCGAGGTCGGCCGCGCCGGCATCTACTCGGTCGACACTCCCCCGCCGACGGCATCCGGAACCCTCCACATCGGCCACGTCTTCAGCTACACGCACACCGACGTGAAGGTGCGCTTCGAGCGCATGAGCGGCAAGACCGTGTTCTACCCGATGGGCTGGGACGACAACGGCCTGCCCACCGAGCGCCGCGTGCAGAACTACTACGGCGTGCGCTGCGACCCGTCGCTGCCCTACGACCCCGACTTCACGCCGCCGTTCGAGGGCGGTGAGAACAAGAGCAGCAAGGCCGCCGACCAGGTTCCGATCAGCCGCCGCAACTTCATCGAGCTGTGCGAGAAGCTCACCGTCGAAGACGAGAAGCACTTCGAGGCGCTGTGGCGCGACCTCGGCCTGAGCGTCGACTGGACCCAGACTTACCGCACGATCTCCGACGAGACGATCCGCACGAGCCAGCTCGCGTTCCTGCGCAACCTCGAGCGCGGCGAGGCATACCAGGACCTCGCCCCCACAATGTGGGACATCGACTTCCGCACCGCGATCGCGCAGGCCGAACTCGAAGAGCGCGAGCAGCCCGCCGCGTTCCACCGCGTCGCGTTCCACCGCACCGACGGCCAGGGCGACGTGCACATCGAGACGACGCGTCCCGAACTGCTCGCCGCGTGCGTCGCCCTCGTGGCTCATCCCGACGACGAGCGCTTCCAGCCGCTGTTCGGCACGACCGTCCGCACGCCGCTCTTCGACGTCGAGGTGCCGGTGCTGGCGCATCCGCTCGCCCAGCCCGACAAGGGCTCCGGCATCGCCATGATCTGCACCTTCGGCGACGTGACCGACATCGTGTGGTGGCGTGAGCTGAACCTGCCGAACCGCACGATCCTCGGTCTCGACGGACGCGTCATCGCCGACCCGCCCGACGCGATCACGTCGGACGCCGGCCGCGCCGCGTACGCCGAGCTCTCGGGCAAGACCGTGTTCAGCGCCAAGAAGCGCATCGTCGAGCTCCTCCGCGAGTCCGGCGAGCTCATCGGCGACCCGAAGCCGTTCACACACGTCGTGAAGTTCTACGAGAAGGGCGATCGCCCGATGGAGATCGTCTCGACGCGCCAGTGGTACATCCGCAACGGCGCGCGCGACGAAGAGCTGCGCGACAAGCTCATCGAGCTCGGCCGAGGAATGGCGTGGCATCCGGATTTCATGCGGGTGCGCTTCGAGAACTGGACGAACGGCCTCACCGGCGACTGGCTCGTGTCGCGGCAGCGCTTCTTCGGCGTGCCGATCCCCGTCTGGTACGCGCTCGACGAGAACGGTGAGCGCGACTACGACCGCGTGCTCGTGCCGGATGCCTCGCAGCTCCCCGTGGACCCGAGCACCGATGTCCCGCCCGGGTACACCGAAGACCAGCGCGGCAAGCCGGGAGGCTTCGACGGCGAGCGCGACATCTTCGACACGTGGGCGACGTCGTCGCTCACGCCGCAGCTCGCCGGCGGCTGGGAGCGCGACCCCGAGCTGTGGAACCTCGTCGCACCGTTCGACGTGCGCCCGCAGGGTCAGGACATCATCCGCACGTGGCTGTTCTCGACCATGCTGCGCAGCGCACTCGAGGACGGCCGCGCGCCGTGGACGGATGCCGCCATCTCGGGCTTCATCGTCGACCCCGACCGCAAGAAGATGTCGAAGTCGAAGGGCAACGTCGTCACGCCCGCCGACATCCTCGCGCAGCACGGGTCCGACGCCGTCCGCTATTGGGCGGCCTCGAGCCGCCTCGGCGCCGACGCGGCGTTCGACCCGCAGAACCCGACGCAGGTGAAGATCGGCCGTCGCCTCGCGATCAAGGTGCTCAACGCGGCGAAGTTCGTGCTGTCGTTCCCCGTGCCCGAGGGCGCCGAGATCACCCACGCGCTCGACGCGTCGATGCTCGCAACGCTCGACGACGTCATCCGGCAGGCGACGAAGGCCTTCCAGGCCTACGACCACGCTCGTGCGCTCGAAGTCACCGAGGCGTTCTTCTGGACGTTCTGCGACGACTACCTCGAGCTCGTGAAGGAGCGCGCGTACGACCGCACCGACGTCGGCCAGCCCTCGGCCGCGCTCGCGCTGCGCCTCGCGCTCTCGACGTTGCTGCGCCTGCTCGCGCCCGTGCTCGCGTTCGCGGCAGAAGAGGCGTGGTCGTGGTTCAACGAGGGCTCCGTGCACACCGCTTCGTGGCCCGAGCCGCTCGGCATCGAGGGCGACCCGGCCGTGCTCGCCGCGGTGAGCGAGGCGCTCATCGGCATCCGTCGCGCGAAGACCGAGGCGAAGGCCTCGCAGAAGACGCCCGTCGCCCGCCTCACGATCTCGGCGCCCGCCGCGGCCGTCGCCTCGCTGAAGGCCGCCGAAGGCGACCTCAAGGCCGTCGGTCGGATCGACGAGCTCACCTTCGCGGATGCCGAGGCCGTCACGGTCTCCGACATCGAACTCGTCCCGCAGGAGGCCTGACATGCAGCTCGGCACACGGTGGACCTCGGGCGACGAACCGCCGAAGGGTGTTCCGGAGGCGCTCGTGCGCGGCATCCGGTCGGTCGACGCGTCGATCCCCGGTGACGAGCTCGGTCAGCCGCGTCCGCGGTGGACGCTGACGTGGCTCGAGGGCAAGCCCATCGCGGAGCTCGACACGGGAGTCATCGTGACGCTCGACGAGAACGGCGAACCGGTCGCGCAGAACGACCCGGAGGCCGGATTCGGGTGACACGTGCGAAGGGGGCGGCGCCGCACATGCGGCCCGCCCCCTTCGTCAAGCGGTCAGAGGTGCTCGACACCGGCTTCGGCGCCCGCCTTGCGCGTGCCCACGATCAACAGGCGAGAGCCGACGAGCGCGGCGAGCACGATCACGCCGCCGCCGACGACGAACGGCAGACGGAGGTCGATGCGGGACACGAGCCCGCCGATGATCGTCGCGATCGGGAAGAGCCCCCACGTCAGCATCCGGATGATGCCGAGCACACGACCGAACAGGTGCGGAGGCACGATCTGCTGCCGCAGCGCTCCCCACGGCACGTTCCAGATCGAGACCGACATCGCGCCGACCGCGTACGCGACACACGCCGTCGCGACTTCGGGAGCGAGTCCCGTCAGCAGCAGCCCGATTCCCGCGCCGAGGTTGGCGGCGAGCATGACGGGGCCGCGCCCGAACCGCTCGACCAGGCGCGACGCGACGAGCGAGCCCAGGAGCGCGCCGACGCCGATCGACGCCGTGACGAATCCGATCGCGGCGGGCACGACGTGCATCACGTCGAGGAAGTAGAGGATGATCGCGGCCTGCGAGAACGTGAGCGCGCTTCCGACGAGGGACGTGAACACCACCATCGTGCGGAGGTAGCGCTGGTGCCACAGGTACGAGATCGCCTCGCGGGCGGACACCTTCGACGGCGACGGAGGCACGGCCACGGGCTCGGCCACCGCCCCGGCGGCGACGTCGGGGGCATCCGCATCGGACACGACGTCCGGCTCGCGCAGCGGACGCGCGGCCGAGAGCGGGAGCAGGAGGGCGAGCACGATCGGCACGAGGTAACCCGCCGACCCCACCCACAGCGGCAGCGCGAGCGACGCCGCGAACAGCAGACCCGCGATCGGCTGCGACACGAACGAGTCGATCGTGATCTGCGCCGCCTGCATGCGCCCGTTCGCGCGGTCGAGCTGCGGCCGCGTCACGACACCCGGAATCACCGCGTTCGTCGCATTGTCGAAGAGCGTCTCGCCGAGCCCGAACACGAGCGTGCCGAGGAACAGGGCCCACAGGTCGAGCGCCCCCGTCACCGTGAGGACGGCGAGCCACAGGGCGACGCCTCCGCGGATGCCGTTGGCGACCGCCATGATGATGCGCCGGTCGAAGCGGTCGACGATCATGCCGGCCGGAAGACCGAAGACGAGCCAGGGCAGGAAGGCGAGCGCGGTGATGACCGAGATCGCGAGCGGATCGCGCGTCAGCGTCGTGGCGATGAGCGGAACCGCCGTGCGACCGAGGCCGTCAGCGAGGTTGCTGAACGCGGCCGCGGTCCACAGCTTGCCGAAGTCGCGGCCGAGCGGGGCCCTGCTCCCCCGCTCGGCCGCTCCTTCGGACGACTTCGGCTCCGCGGTGTCGACGGCGTCGCTCATCAGCGGAGCAATCCGGCCGCGCCGAGCGCCTCGGCGCTGCGGCGAGCGTCGACGTAGCGCTCCTGCGCCGTCGCTGCGGCACGGGCGGCGGACATCGCGCGGCGCTCGAGGCGGTGCGCGACGAAGGACTCGACGGCGGCCGTGACGCGGAGCAGCGTGCGCTCGAAACGCGTCGTCGACACGCGGGAGTGTGAGAATCGCGGTGCGGAGATGGTGGTCATGACTCTTCTCCAAGTTCTGGAAGCGGGAAGACGTCGGCACGGATGGTGACGGGGCGGACGTCGTCGCCGGTCTGGTTGCGGTGCTTTTCCACGGCCTCATCGATCACGGCCATGATCTTGTGCGACAGCTCCGCGCTCTGCGCGGGCGTGAGACGGGCGTGAGCGGTGGAGATCATGCTCGACTCCTGCCACTCGGGGTCTTCCGCCATGAGGCCGCCATGGATGAAGCGCATGAGCTGCTCCTGACGGAGGTGGAAGAACTCGTTCATGACGAGCTGCGTCGCGGCGCGTCCGGCCGGCGACTTCATCGCGTCGGGGTTCGCGAACGACACACCGCCGACGGGTCGCTGCCACCAGCGCTCGCGCGCGTTGCCGCGACCCTCGACCTCTTCGATCAGATCGTGCTTCGCGAGGGCGCGCAGGTGGTAGCTGGTCGATCCCGTCGACTCACCGAGCCGCTCGGCCAATGAGCTGGCGGTCTGCGGACCGTACTGACTCAGGATGTCGTAGATCCGCACCCGCATCGGATGCGCCAGCGCCCGAAGCGCGCCGGTGTCGAGCACGCGGTCGTCGCGGTGGTGTGCCAAGACGGCGGACTCCTTTTCGGCGTCGTCCCGACCGTCTTCGCGGATCTCCTCGTCCATGTCTCCAAAGATACTCTTGCAAACCCTTCTTTGCAAGCACTTCTTTGCAATTGCTCTTTTGCAAAGGAATGGCGGCATCGGATGCGCCGTCACTAGGCTGGGCGTATGGCGACCGAGAACCCACTGCTCTCCCCCAGCACGCTTCCCTACGGACTCCCCGACTATCCCTCGATCAAGCCCGAGCACTATCTCCCCGCGTTCGAAGAGGCTTTCGCGCTCCACAAGGCCGAGGTCGCCCGGATCACGCAGAACGAGGAGGAGCCGACCTTCGAGAACACGCTCCTGGCGCTCGAGGAGAGCGGCCGGCTGCTCGGCGACCTCTCCCGCACCTTCTACACGGTGTCGTCCGCCGACGCGACCGACGAGATCCAGCGCATCGAAGAGACGCTGGCACCGCTCATGGCCGCCCACGAGGACTCGATCCAGCTCGACAGCGCGCTTTTCAGCCGCATCCGCACCCTCTACGAGAAGGCGGACGAACTCGAGCTCGACGAGGAGCAGCGATACCTCCTCGAACGCCGCCACACCGAGATGTCACATGCCGGCGCAGGTCTCGACGAGACCGCGAAGGCGCGGCTCACCGAGCTCAACCAGCGCCTTTCGACGCTCACGACTCAATTCGAGAAGAACCTCCTCGCCGACACGAACGAGCTCGCCGTCGTGTTCGACGACGCGGCGGAGCTCGACGGGCTGACCGAGGGCGAGCTCTCAGCCGCGGCGCAGGCGGCCGCCGACCGCGGCCTCGAGGGCAAGTACGTCGTGACGTTGACGCTGTTCACGGGGCATCCGTATCTCTCGACGCTCACGCGCCGTGAGAGCCGCAAGCGCATCATGGACGCGTCGCGTGCCCGCGGGTCACGCGGCAACGAGCACGACAACCGCGGCGTGCTGCTGGAGATCGTGCGGCTGCGCGCGGAGCGCGCCGAGCTGCTCGGCTATCCCTCGCACGCGGCGTACGTGACCAGCGATGAGACGGCGGGCTCCCCCGAGGCCGTGCACTCGCTGCTGCGCCGGCTCGCCGCTCCGGCGCGGCGCAACGCGGAGCGCGAGCGCGAAGCGCTGCAGGCGATCATCGACGCCGAGTCCGAGCCGTTCCCGCTCGAGGCGCACGACTGGGCGTTCTACACCGAGAAGGTGCGTGCCGCGCAGTACGACCTCGACACGACGGCCCTGCGCCCGTGGTTCGAGGCGGAGCGCGTGCTGAAGGACGGGGTGTTCCGGGCCGCGACCGACCTGTACGGCATCACTTTCACCGAGCGGGACGACCTGCCGGCGTACCACCCGGATGCGCGCGTGTTCGAGGTGTTCAATGCCGACGGGTCCGCGCTCGGCCTCTACATCCTCGACCTCTACACACGCGACACGAAGCGCGGTGGTGCGTGGATGAACTCGATCGTGCCGCAGTCCCGCCTCCGCGGGACGAGTCCGGTCGTCGTCAACAACCTCAACGTGCCCAAGCCTGCACCGGGCCGGCCGACGCTGCTCACGCTCGACGAGGTGACGACGCTGTTCCACGAGTTCGGCCACGCGCTGCACGGTCTGTTCGCGACGGTGACCTACCCGCACTTCGCCGGCACGAACGTGTTCCGCGACTTCGTCGAGTTCCCGAGCCAGGTGAACGAGATGTGGATCTACTGGCCCGAGATCCTCGACTCGTACGCGCGGCACGTCGAGACCGGTGAGAAACTGCCGGATGGCGTGGTCGAGAAGCTGCGCGCGACGGAGAGCTTCAACCAGGGCTTCGCCACCAGCGAGTACCTCGCCGCGGCCTGGCTCGACCAGGCGTGGCACTCGCTTTCGCGCGAAGAGGCGTCTCGCGACATCGATGTGGCGGAGTTCGAGGCATCCGCCCTCGCCGACATCGGACTCGACAACCCGGTCGTGCCGACCCGCTACTCGTCGACGTACTTCGCGCACGTCTTCTCGGGCGGCTACAGCGCCGGCTACTACTCGTACATCTGGAGCGAGGTGCTCGACGCCGACACGGTCGAGTGGTTCCGCGAGAACGGCGGGCTGCGCCGGGAGAACGGCGACCGGTTCCGGGAGCGGCTCCTCGGCGTGGGCGGCTCGAAGGACCCGCTCGCCGCGTACCGGGACTTCCGCGGGCGCGACGCCGAGATCCAGCCGCTGCTCGAACGGCGCGGGCTCGTCGCCTGATCCGTGAGGGTCAGTCGGTGCCGAGGCGGTAGAAGCTCCACAGCTCGTGCTCGACCGGGAGCACCTCGAACCGAGTGAACCCGGCTTCGCGGGCCCATCGCTCGACCGTCGGCGCCCGCATCACGGTTCCGTTCGCCTCGTCCTGCCCTTCGGCGATCGTCGCCGGGAGGCAGTGCAGCACGCTGAAGCCGTAGTTGAGGCGCTCGAGGAAGTCGCCGTCGGGCGTGAACTCGTCGGCGACCTTCTCGTCGCCGATGACGATCGCACCGCCGGGCTCGAGGAGCGACCCGAGCGCCCGGAGCGCCCGGACGGGTCCGTTCATGTCGTGCAGCGCCTCGAACACCGTCCCGAGGGCGATCGGTCCCGGCGCGACGCTGCGCAGGGTCTCTGCGTCGCCGGCGTCGGCGCGCACGAACTCGACACGGTCGGCGAGGTCGGTCTCGGCCAGGTTGGCACGGGCTTCTTCGACGGATGCCTCATCGAGATCGATGCCCATCACGTGCGCGAGCGGGTAGGTGCGCGCGAGAGCGAGCGTCGACCAGCCTGTACCGCACCCCGCGTCGACGATCACCGAAGGGGTCGTGCGGAGCCGGTCGTCGAGGTCGGGCGCCGACTGCATCCACTCCCCCAGGGCGAGCGAGAACCCGGGGCGGTTGAGGGATGAGATCGCGTCGCGCACGGCGGCCCCGTACCGGTGGTAGGCGACGCCCTCACCCTTCGCGAAGTCGTCGACGACCGCATCGAACACGTCCGCCATGCCGACCAGGAATGATCCGACGCCCGCCATCGCGTACGGGCTCTCGCTGTCGAGCAGCACCTCGGCGTGCGCGGGCGGCAGGGTGTATCGGCGGCTCTGGGCGTCGCCCTCTTCGGCGACCTCGAGGATGCCGGCGGCAGCCTGCTGCTCGAGCCACTCGCGGGCGTACCGCTCGACGATGCCCGTCTCGCGTGCGAGCTCGCCGACCGTCGCCGAACCGAGTCTCTGAAGGGCCGCGTACAGGCCGCGCCGGACCCCCAGCTCCACGCAGAGCAGCTCCATCGCGGGAACGAGCGATTCGAACAGACGGGCGGAGAACGCCTCGGCGCGAGCCGTGCGAGCCTCGTCCGTGGTCGTGGTCGTCATGATCGTCCTCCTGTCGGGTGTTTTCTGGCCGGAGTGTACGTCTGCGCCGGCTCGCCCGGAAGACCCGCGAGGCGGATGGGGCACGACGCGCTCGACCTCGTGTCCTGTTCCCCCAATAGACTCGGCACACTCCAGAGCGCACACCCGAGAGAATGAGGCCGGCGCACCGTGAAGTGGTTCAGGCGGGCACGCCCGCACGGCGCTGTCTTCACGGCCGTCGCCGTCGTCGCGGCGCTGGTCACCGGAACGGTCATCGCGCTCCTCGGCGCGCTCGACGCCGCAGCCGACGACGGCGTGCGGCGAGGTCTCGCCACCCGTTCCGGGGCCGACCTGGCCCTGCGGGCGACCCTTCCCCTCGCGGACGACGCGCAGGCGCAGGACGCCGCTGTGCGATCGGCGATCTCTCGCGCGCTCGCCGACGTGTCGGCACCTGTCGAGGTCAGTCGCTCGACTGTGGCCGAGGCCGTCGTCGAGGTGCCCGGGCTGCTCGAGCAGCTCGAGGCGCTCGTGCTCATGGCCGACGACCTCGAGCGCCACACCGACATCGTCGACGGACGGTGGGCGACGGGTGCCGAGGAGCTGACGATGCAGGCGGATGCCGCGGCCGCTCTCGGCCTCGAGGACGGCGACGCCGTGGTCGTCGCCGGCATCCCGATGCGGCTCACCGGCACCTGGCGGGTCACCGATGCACTGGACCCGCGGTGGCTCGGAGACGAGCGGATCACGGCCGGGCGCGGACGTGCGGTCGCCCCGGTCGTGCTCGGCGAGACCGACGAGCGCACGTGGGAGTCGGCGCGCGTGCACTGGACCGCTGCCCCCGATGCGACGAGGGTCACGGCATCCGACCTCACCTCCGTGAAGGAGGGATGGCCGCGCCTGCGCTCCGCGCTGCGTGCCGAGGGCATCGACCCCGCCGCCCTCTCGACGACGGGTGGTTTCACCGACACCGCCGCCGAACTGCGGGCCCAGGTGCAGGGCATGCAGGCGATCGCCCCCGTCGTGCTGCTGCTCGTCGCGACGGCCGCCGCCGTGACCCTCGCCGAGCTCGCACGCCTCGCCGGCGCGAGCCGCGCACCCGAGCTCGCACTCCTGTGGTCGCGCGGTCGCACCGCGACGGCGAACGCGCTCGAGGCGGCCATGCTCGCCGCGGGTGCCGCCCTGCTCGGCGGGATCCTCGGCGCGGGCGTCGCTGTCGCCATCTCGGCGGCCGCGGGGCGCGGCTGGACGATGCCTCTCGTCACCGTGTCGGCGACGGTCGCGGCACTCGCGTTCGTCGCGGCGGCGGGCTTCGGCATCGGAGCAGCGCGTGCGTCGCGCCCGCACGGCAGCGCGGAGGAGAGCAGTGCAGGGCGAGTGAGCCGCCTGGTCGCCCCCGCCGCGGCGGTGCTCCTCACCGTCGCGGCGGCGATCGCGGTGTGGCAGCTGCGGCTGTACGGGTCTCCGATCACGGTGCAGGCGGACGGCGAGGCATCCGTCGACCCCGTCACGGCCTTCGCGCCCGCGCTCGCCCTCGTCGCGATCGTGTTCATCGGGCTCACCGTCCTGCCCGCGGTCATGCGGCTGTTCGAGCGGTTGTCGCGCCGATCGGGGGCGCCGCGCATGCTCGCGGCGCACAACGTGGCGAGGCGCCTCCCGCGCCTCACCGCCTCGATCGTCGTGCTCGGAGTCGCGACGGGTTCGCTCGTCGCGGCCGCCGCGTACCAGGAGACCTGGGCTGAGGGCTTCGCGCGTGTGAGCGCCTTCCGGTCCGGCGCCGACATCCTCGCGACCGCGGCCGGAGGCGGGTTCCAGCCGCCGCAGCTCGAGGCACTCGACGGAGAGCCGTCCATCGCCGACGTCTTCCCCGTCCAACGGGCGCGGCTGCAGGTTCGCGACGGGTCCGCCGCCCTGGTCGCGGCACCGCCCGTGGCCCTCCCCACGCTCGTCGCACCGGTGAAGGACGCGATCGACGCCGACGCGCTCGCCGCGGCGCTGCCCGTCGAGGCTCCGGGCGTCCTGATCCCGGAGGGGGCGGACGCCGTCGTGCTCGAAGCCTCCACGCGGGACCTCGCGGTCGATCCCGTCGTCACGATGCTCGTGCTCGACAGCGCCGGGGGGCTCACGCGCGTGACAGCCGACGTGTCGGGCACCGGCGATCCCGCGGCCGGACGAACGCTGACGATCACGTCGTCCGTGCCGCCGTCAGCGCGCGACGGTCGCGGTCAGGTCCTCGCGTTCGACGTCGACCTCGCGGACGACGCGATCACGTCCGAGGGGGCTCGCTTCGTCCCCACCCGGTGGGCGGACTCGGGCGGACAGCCGCTCTCCGCCTTCACGGAACGGCAATGGTCGCCGCGAGGTGGCGAGATGGTGATCGTCGCGCCTCTCCCCCTCGCGGAGGGAGGGTTCGGAGCCGCACCCGGCGTCATGAACGTACGCCTGATGCCCGACACGGAGCTCGACGCGGGACTGTACCGCCCGCCGATCGCGGTCACACGGGCGCTCGCGGATCGCTACGACCTCGCTGTGGGCGACACGTTCTCGTTCGCGGTCGAGCGGTCATACGCGCGCATCGACGGCGAGGTCGTCGCTATCGTTCCGGCCGTCCCGTCGGCCGGCGACGAGGCTGCCGTCCTCATCGACCTCGCGGTGCTGCAGGTCGACGCCGTGCTCACGACCGAGTTCCCCCGTGCGCCGAACGCCCTGTGGATCCAGCAAGGCGGGGCGGATGCCGCCGCCGACGTCCGCCGCGCGCTGCCGCCCAACACCGGCCTGAGCTACGCCGACGACTCGGCCGAGCGCGCCGTCGTCGGCTCCGCCGCCCTCGCGGTGTGGGCAGCCGCCGCCCTGTGCTGCCTGCTCGCCCTCGTCACCCTCGCCGCCGTTGCCAGCGCCGAGCACCGCACGCGGATGCCCGAGATCGGGCTCCTGCGCGCCCTCGGCCTCCGCGCGCGGGCGCAGGCGTCGAGCCGGCGCGACGAGTGGACCGCGGTGCTCGCGTGCGCCATCGTGATCGGACTCGTGGCCGGGCTGGCGGTCGGCGCACTGACCGTTCCCCAGCTCGCCAGTGCCGCCATCCCGGGCGTCGACCTCGGCCTCGGCACGCCGCTGCGGATCGACCTGACGGGGCTCGCGATCGCCCTTGTGGCCCTCGTGCTCGTGTGCGCGGCATCCGTCATGTGGATCTCGGCGACCGTCGCACGCGACGCGCGCACCGTCCGAGGAGCGGAGGGCCTGCGATGAGCGCGCCGTCCCGGTACAGCACGATCGGCCTGCTCCTGCGGCACGCGCGGCGCGGACTGGTGGCGTCGCTGCTCATGGCAGCTCTCGTGGCGGTGTCGGTCTTCGCGGTCTCCGCCGCGCCGCGGGCCGTGGCACAGCTCGGCACCGAGGAGGTGCGGCGGACCGTTGCCGCGACCCCGCCGATCGTGCGCGACCTGCGCGGCGTCGGTCGGCTCGGGCTGCCCGTCGGATTGGCGGGCACCCCCGCTCCGCGGCTCGTCGCACCGACCGACGGCGCCATCGGGCTCTTCCTGGACGATCTGCCCGAACCCGTGGCGTCGATGGCCGGTGATCCGCACTGGGTCGCGAGCACTCCGTCGGCGGATGCGCTGCGGATGGACGGCGAACCCGGCACCCGATTCATCGTGCGCTTGGCGACGGATCCGCTCTGGCTCGAACAGGTTCGCATCGTGTCGGGCGACGCCCCTGCGCCGTGGGCGGGCGATGAGAACGAGGCATCCGATCAGCCGCCGATCGACATCGCGGTCTCGACGGCCACCGCCTCCGAGTCTGGCCTCACGGTGGGCGATCTCCTCGAGTACGGCCTCCTCGAGCTGCGGGTCGCGGGGCTCTACGAGCCGATCGACGAGGCGGATGCCTATTGGGCGCAGTTCTCAGACCTGGCGGCCCCGCTCGTCGAACGCGAGCCCGGGTCGACGCCGACCGTGCGCGCGTCGGTGTTCGTCGACCCCGGCTCCCTCGGCGGGCTCACGACCAGCGTCCCCGACGGGTCGCTCGTCGCATGGATCCCGCTCGACGGGTCGCCGCTCACCGCCGCGAACGCAGCGACGGTCGCGGCGCAGCTGCGCGCCGCGGTCGCCGCCGACATCGCCCTCCCCTACGGCGGACACCTCGCGTTCGGCACGGCGCTCGCCGACGAGCTCGACGAGGCGATGGGCCGCACGGCCACGGTCGCGGGACTGCTGGCGCTCGGAGCATCCGGACTCCTCGGGGTCCTGCTCGCCGTCTTCGCCCTCGGAGTCGGATCGATCGTCGACCGACGCCGTCCGGTTCTCGCGCTCGCGCGCGCCCGCGGCGCGAGCGGACCGGAGGTGCGCGCCGCGATGGCGCTCGAGGGGCTCGCCATCGCTGTGCCCGCCACCGCACTGGGGATCGCGGCGGCTGCGGCGGCGATCCCCGAGCCGGTCGGGGCGGATGCGTGGGCGCTGCCCATCGCGGTCGGCCTCGCCGTGCCGTTGCTGTTCGCGCTGCTCTCGGGACCGCGTCCCTTCCGCGCGGAGCGAGAGGACGCGCGGGCAGGCGACCGCCGCACGCGCACGATCGCGGAACTCGGGGTGGTGGGCCTCGCCGTGGTGTCGATCGCCCTCCTCGCTCGTCGCGGCATCGACCCCCCGACCGACGCGGGAGGCGTCGACCCGTTGATCCTGCTCGCACCGCTCCTCATCGCGGCGGCGTTGTGCATCGGTGCGCTGCGGCTGTATCCGATCCCGCTGCGTCTCGTGCTGGCCAGTCGCCGCGGCCGGGACGGCGCGATCGCACTCCTCGGCTCCGCCCGCGCGGTCCGCTCCCCCGTGTTCGGGTTCGCGGCATCGTTCGCGCTGCTGCTCGGGGTGTCGGTCGTGGTGTTCTCGGCGGTGCTCGGCTCGACGCTGCGCGAGGCGATCGTGTCGGGGACGCGCGACCGCGTGGGCGCCGACGTGCAGGTCTCGGCCGCGGAGCTCGGACAGGACGTGATCGCGGGGATCGCAGAGATCGACGGTGTCGACGACGTGGTGGCGCTCGCGCCTGTGACCGGCGTGCGCGTGCTGGGCGAAGCCGGCACCGCGACCGTCACACTCGTCGCGGCCGACACCGCTGCGCTGCACCGCGTGCGCCCCGACATCCCCGCGATCGACGCTCTGCGCGACGGCGCGGTGCCCGTCGTCGTCTCGAGCGGCGCCCTCGCGCGGGCGGGCGCCGATCCTCGCATCGGAAGCGCCGAGGTCGAGGCGATCGATCAGCTGCCGCCGGAGGCGCTGCCCGGCGGCGCTCGCGCGTGGGCGCTCATCGATGCCCGGTTCGCCGCCGACGTCGGTCGCGCCGACCTCGACACCGAGCGGATTCTCGTGGGGCTCAGCGAAGACGCGGATGCCACGACCGTCGCCGCTGCGATCGAGGAGGCGGTGGCGGCCGCGCAGCCCGATGACCGGCTCGGCACGGTCTCTGTGCTCTCGGCGGACATTCTGGTTGACGAAGCGCGATCCTCACCGCTCACGCGCGGCGTGGAGACGGCCCTCCCGTGGGTGTCCGGGGCTGCGCTGGTGCTCACGCTCATCGGGGTCGCACTCGCCACGGTCGCCGCCTCGGCCAGCCGCGGACGCACGGTGGCGGTCCTGCGGATCCTCGGCGCCGATGCGCGTCAGCAGCGCGGCGTGCTGCTGTGGGAGCTCGCTCCGCCGGTCGCCGCCTCCGTGCTGGTGGGCACGGTGGTCGGCTTCGCGCTCCCCACCGTGCTCGCACGGCTCATCGACTTGCGGCCGTTCGTCGGAGGCATCGTGTCGCCTCCACCGACGATCGATCCCGCCTCGATCGCGTTCGCTCTGGGAGCCGTGCTGCTGTTCGCGCTCGCGGCGGGCGCGGTGGCGTTCGTCGTCGGACGACGCGCATCCGTCGCCACGACGCTCAAGATGGGAGAGAGATGACCGCCCACATCCGCTGCCTCGACCTCGTGCGCATCTACAGCACCGAGGGCGTCGAGGTCCAGGCGCTGCAGGGACTCACGCTGACGGTGGAGCGCGGCGAGCTCACCGCGATCGTCGGCGCATCCGGCTCGGGCAAGTCCACGCTCCTCGGGATCCTGTCGGGGCACGACAAGCCGACGGCCGGGTCCGCGCATGTCGCGGGGCACGATCTCCTGACGATGTCGACCCGGGAGCGCACGGAGTACCGTCGGCACACGGTCGGCTTCGTGTGGCAGCAGGCGGCGAGGAACCTCGTCCCGTACCTCACCGCGGGCGAGAACATCGCGATGGCCCTCGCGATCGGCCACACGCCGCGCAGCACTCGGAAGGAGCGCGCAGGTGCGCTCCTCGATCTGATGGGGATCGGTCGACTGCGCGACCGCCGACCGCCCGAGATGTCGGGCGGCGAGCAGCAGCGCGTGGCGATCGCGGTCGCGCTCGCGAACGAACCGGAAGTGCTGTTCGCGGATGAACCGACCGGCGAGCTCGACGAGGCGAACTCGCAGCTCGTGTTCTCGTCGCTCCGCGACGTCAATGAACAGCTCGCCACGACGATCCTCATCGTGACGCACGACGAAGGCGTGTCGGCGCAGGTCCGCCGCACGGTGCAGATCCGCGACGGACGGCTCTCCACCGAAGTGCACCGCCGTCAGGCGATCGACGAGCACGGCCAGGAACGGGTGCACGCGCAGGAGTACGCGGTGCTCGATCGTGTCGGAAGACTCCAGCTTCCGGCCGACTACCTGCGCGCGCTCGACATGCGCGATCTCGTACGCCTCGAGCTCGAGACGGACCACGTCGCGGTCCACCCGACGGTGCCGCCGGATGCAGAGACCGGTGACACCCGCGAGGAGCAGCGATGACCGCCGATGTCATCGTCCGGTGCGAGCAGCTCACGAAGACGTACGGCCGCGGTGCGGGCAGGGTCCATGCGGTGCGGGAGGCGTCGCTGACGCTCCGTGCGGGCGAGGTCGTCGTGCTGCGCGGGCCCTCCGGTTCCGGCAAGACGACCCTGCTGAACCTCATCGGGTCGCTCGACACCCCCAACTCCGGCCGCATCTGGATCGGCGACCGCGAGGTCACGGGTGCCGACGAGCAGCAACTCGTCCGACTCCGGCGACACGACCTCGGATTCGTCTTCCAGACGTTCGCTCTCCTCCCTGTGCTGTCGGCACGCGAGAACGTCGACCTGCCCCTGAGACTCGCCGGCGTGCGCCGCCCGGAGCGTGAACGACGCGTAAGCGAGCTACTCGACGCCGTCGGCCTATCCGCGCACGCCGAGCAGCGCCCTCCGGAGCTCTCGGGAGGGCAGCAGCAGCGCCTCGGCATCGCCCGCGCATTGGCGACGAGCCCGCGACTGCTCATCGCCGACGAGCCCACCGGTCAACTCGACAGCCTCAACGCCGAGGCGATGATGGGGCTCATCGCGGCGATGGTGCACGAACGCGGCATCACCGCGATCGTGTCGACGCACGACCCCCGCATCGCGGCTCACGCCGATCGACTCGTGTCGATCCACGACGGCGTCGTCACGGCGGACTGAGCCCGCGTCAGCGCTCCGCCACGGCAGCGTCCGCGAGCAGACCGAGTTCGACGGCGAACGCCCTCGTGCGATCGGCCATCACCTCGGGCACCTCGGCCACGGCGAAGTGCCCGCCCTCGGCGAGCCGCTCGAACGTGCGCAGGTCACGGTAGTAGCGGCGTGCGAGGGACTCCGGGTAGTCACCCTCGTGCCGCTGGATGTGCACCGTCGCCGGCACCTCGACGGGCGGCATCGCGTCGGGCTGGTCGGCGCCCTCATAATATGGGCGGAACGACGTGCCGATGCTCTGCGTGACCCAGTAGATCATCGCCTCGCTGAGGATGCGGTCGCGTGAGATGCGCCGCTCGACCTCGGCCGGTCGCTCCGTCGGCGTGTCGCTCCACTCGACGAGCTTCTCGGCCAGCCACGCGAGAAGGCCCGCGGGCGAGTCGTTGAGGCCCACGGCCAGCGTGTCGGGGCGCGTCGCCTGAACGTGCCCGTACGCGCCCTCCGTGCCGTGCGCCGCGTCGAGCCGCGCGAAGAACGCACGCTCCTCCGGCGCTGTGAGTGTCGCGCGCTCGTCGCGCGAGGGGAAGTGCGAGTGCGTCACGATGATTCCCTGCACCGCCTCGGGATGCGTCGCCGCGATGAGGTCGTTGACGTTCGCCGACACGTCCTCACCGTAGGTGAGGTAGCGGTCGTACCCGAGCACGTCGGTCATGAGCGTGTGCATCGTGTCGGCGAGGCGCTTCTCGGTGATCGGGCCGTCACGGTACGGCGAGGAGAACGCGAACCCCGGAAAGCTCGGCACGACCACATGGAAGTCGCGCAGCAGGTCGGCGAAGTCGAGCTGAAGTGCGAACGTATGCGGCCACCCGTGCATGACGAGGAGCGCCGGCGCCTCGTCGCGATCCGACCGCAGATGTGCGAAGTGGATCGTGGCGTCGCCGATGTCGACGAGGAACTGCGCGTGCCGGTTGAGCCATTCCTCGCGCGCTCGCCAGTCGAACGCGATCCACGAGGCCACGAGGTCCGCGAGGTAGTCCGCGGTCATGCCCGCTTGGGCGCGGCGCGGCGAGTCGGGCAACGCGCGGAACCGCGAGAGGCGATCGCGCAGATCTTCGAGGACTTCGTCGGCGACGGCGATGCGGAACGGCTGGGGTGTCTGCATCCGTCCACGCTACGGAGTGCCACCGACACCGTCGGCGACCACCCGGCCGGGCGTCAGGCGCTCTTGCGCGCCTGACGCAGCACGAGCGTCGGCGGGGCGCCCTGCTCGACCGAGCCACGCGTGATGACGACCTTGTCGACGTCGTCGGTCGAGGGGATCTCGAACATGATCGGGCCGAGCACGTCTTCGAGGATCGCACGCAGACCGCGCGCGCCGGTCTTGCGCTCGACCGCGAGGTCGGCGATCGCCTCGAGGGCCTCGGTCTCGAACTCGAGCGTCACGCCGTCGAGCTCGAACATGCGCTGGTACTGCTTGACGAGCGCGTTCTTCGGCTCGGTCAGGATCTCCATGAGCGCCTGCCGGTCGAGCGGCGACACGGATGCCACCACCGGAAGGCGGCCGATGAACTCGGGAATCAGACCGTACTTGTGGAGGTCTTCGGGACGAACCTCGCTGTAGAGGTTGAGGTCTTCGCCCTTGTTGTGCAGCTCGGCGCCGAATCCGATGCCGTGCTTGCCGACGCGCGACGAGATGATGTCTTCGAGCCCCGCGAACGCACCCGCGACGATGAACAGCACGTTCGTCGTGTCGATCTGGATGAACTCCTGGTGCGGGTGCTTGCGGCCGCCCTGGGGCGGCACCGACGCGACCGTGCCCTCGAGGATCTTCAGGAGCGCCTGCTGCACGCCCTCGCCCGAAACGTCGCGTGTGATCGACGGGTTCTCGGCCTTGCGAGCGATCTTGTCGACCTCGTCGATGTAGATGATCCCGGTCTCGGCGCGCTTCGTGTCGAAGTCGGCCGCCTGGATGAGCTTCAGCAGGATGTTCTCGACGTCTTCGCCGACATAGCCGGCCTCGGTCAGCGCGGTGGCGTCGGCGACGGCAAACGGCACGTTGAGGCGCTTCGCGAGCGTCTGAGCGAGGTAGGTCTTGCCGCATCCGGTCGGGCCGATGAGCAGGATGTTGCTCTTCGCGATCTCGACCTCGTCGGCGCGCTGCTCGGCCGGCTGGAGCGTGCCGTGCGCACGGATGCGCTTGTAGTGGTTGTAGACGGCGACCGACAGCGCGCGCTTCGCGTCTTCCTGCCCGACGACGTACTCCTCGAGGAACGCGTAGATCTCACGGGGCTTGGGGAGGTCGAAGTCCGCGACCGCGCCCTGACCGGACTCGGCCATGCGCTCTTCGATGATCTCGTTGCACAGTTCGACGCACTCGTCGCAGATGTAGACACCGGGTCCCGCGATGAGCTGCTGCACCTGCTTCTGGCTCTTTCCGCAGAAGGAGCACTTGAACAGGTCGGCGCTCTCACCGATGCGTGCCATCAGGCTCCTCCTCGTGGGCCGGCGGGTGCATTCCCGTGGACGTGTTCGAGCCTAACGGGTGACGGCGACAAGCGGATGGATTGCGACGCGGAATCCGGGTGCTGCGATCCGCTCGTCCGCTGAGAGCGAAAGCCTCCGCCGCCCCCGGACCGTCACGAGAACTCCCGCGCCCCGCCACCCTTTCGGGCGACGGGGCGCGGGCGAGGCATCCGCGGAGGCTTCGCCTACTTCGTGAGCGCGGGCTGCGCCCGCTTGCGCGACGTGAGCACCTGGTCGACGAGGCCGTAGTCGACGGCGTCCTCGGCCGACAGGATCTTGTCGCGGTCGATGTCCTTGTTTATCTGCTCGACCGAGCGGTTGGAGTGCTTCGCGAGCGTCTCCTCGAGCCACGTGCGCATGCGCATGATCTCGGCCGCCTGGATCTCGATGTCGGAGGCCTGCCCGTGGCCGGCCTCGCCCATCGCGGGCTGGTGGATGAGGATGCGCGAGTTCGGCAGCGCGAGGCGCTTGCCCGGCGTGCCGGCGGCGAGCAGCACGGCCGCCGCGGACGCGGCCTGACCGAGGACGACGGTCTGGATCTGCGGCGCGATGTATTGCATCGTGTCGTAGATCGCCGTCATCGCCGTGAACGAGCCGCCCGGCGAGTTGATGTACATGATGATGTCGCGGTCGGGGTCCTGCGACTCGAGAACGAGCAGCTGCGCCATCACGTCGTCGGCCGACGCGTCGTCGACCTGCACGCCGAGGAAGATCACGCGGTCCTCGAACAGCTTGTTGTACGGGTCCTGGCGCTTGTAGCCGTAGGCGGTGCGCTCCTCGAACTGCGGCAGGATGTAGCGGCTGTTCGGGACCTGCAGGCCCTGCGGAAGGCCGGCGCCGAAGGTGGGGGTGTGCATTGCGATGTCTCTCTCTTTCGCCCTCGGTGCCGTCAGTTCGCGGTTCCGCCGCCGCCGGACACGTCCACGGCGTGCTCGCGGATGTGGTCGACGAAGCCGTACTCGAGCGCTTCCTCGGCCGAGAACCAGCGGTCGCGGTCGCCGTCGGCGTTGATCTGCTCGACGGTCTTGCCGGTCTGCGCGGCGGTGATCTCGGCGAGACGACGCTTCATGTCGAGGATGAGCTGCGCCTGCGTCTGGATGTCGCTCGCGGTTCCGCCGAAGCCGCCGTGCGGCTGGTGCAGCAGCACGCGCGCGTTCGGGGTGATGTAGCGCTTGCCCTTCGTGCCGCTCGTGAGAAGCAGCTGGCCCATCGATGCCGCCATGCCGATGCCCACGGTCACGATGTCGTTCGGGACGAACTGCATCGTGTCGTAGATCGCCATGCCGGCCGTGATCGAGCCACCGGGCGAGTTGATGTAGAGGTAGATGTCCTTCTGCGAGTCCTCGGCCGCGAGGAGGAGGATCTTCGCGCAGATCTCGTTCGCGTTGTCGTCACGCACCTCCGAGCCGAGCCAGATGATGCGGTCCTTCAGCAGCCTGTCGAAGACACTCGTCGCGACAAGGGGTTCAGCGGCCATGTGTGCTCCTGATTCCGTTCGTGGCATCGAATCTACCGGCGCGTCGCGTGCGACCCGCCCGTGTTCGCCGTGGGCAGATCAGGGCGCGTCCGCCCCCAGCTCGTCGACGTAGGCGAGAACGGATCGCCGGTACCGCGACAGATGCGGAGCGAGTGCGCGCAGCGCGACGGATGCCGCCTCCCGGTCGCGTCCTACAGACACGAGCGCCAGCGCGAGGAACGCGGCGGCCTCGTCTCGAAGGGGCGAAGGCGGCTCGCGGTCGAGCTCGGCGCGGAGCATCCGGATCGCCTCGTCGGTCCTGCCGAGGTTGCGCAGCGTGCTCGCGAGCTGGATGACCGCCTGAGGGCGGTGCTCGTCGTCGAGTCCCGCCTCGAGCGCCGCGCGGTACAGCGGCTCGGCCTCGGCCTCGAGTCCTGCCGAGTCGCGTGCACCGGCACGCTCGAAGAGGGCCCGGGCGTCGCCGTCGGGGCGCTCCGCGGCCAGCGCGTCGATGCGCTCGACGACCTCCTCGTCGGAAAGGGTCTCGTCGGCCCACACCGCGGCGACGCGGTCGTCCCACGTGTCGGTCATGATGGTTCCTCTCGAAAGACGAACGGGGGACGGATGCCGCAGCACCCGTCCCCCGTTTCACATCGCCGTGCGGCGATCACTCCTTGTCGGCCGCGGCCTTCTTCTTGGCGGGCGCCTTCTTGGCCGCAGCCTTCTTCGCCGGCTTCTCGGCGGCCTCGGCCTCCTCGGTCTCGATGACGGCGTCGGCCTCGGCCGCGGCATCCGCGATCTCCTCGGCCTCTTCGACGACCTCTTCCTCGGCCTCAGCCTCGTCTTCGGTGGCGACGAAACCGGTCAGGTCGACCGGAGCGCCGGTCGTGTCGACGACGGTGACCTTGCCGAGCGCGACCGCGAGGGCCTTGTTGCGCGCGACCTCGCCGACGATCGCGGGCAGCTGGTTGTTCTGCTGCAGCGCGTTGACGAAGTCCTGCGGCGACATGCCGTACTGCGCGGACGACTGGATGAGGTACTGCGTGAGCTCGTCCTGCGACACCTGCACGTTGAACTTCTCGGCGATCGCGTCGAGCAGCATCTGCGTCTTGAACTGCTTCTCGCTCGCCTCGGTCACCTCGGCGCGGTGCACGTCGTCTTCGAGACGACCCTCGGCCTCGAGGTGGTTGTGGACCTCGTCCTCGACGAGCTGCGCCGGGACGGGGATGTCGACCTGCTCGAGCAGACGCTCGACGAGCTTGTCGCGAGCCTGCGAGCCCTGCGTGAACGCGGACTGCTGGCTCACGCGCTCCTTGAGGCTGTCACGCAGCTCGGCGATCGTGTCGAACTCGCTCGCGATCTGCGCGAAGTCGTCGTCGGCCTCGGGCAGCTCGCGCTCCTTGACGCTCTTGACCGTGACCGTGACCTCGGCCTCCTCGCCGGCGTGGTCGCCTCCGATGAGCTTCGAGCGGAACGTCGTCTCCTCGCCGGCGGTGAGCGACTCGACGGCCTCGTCGATGCCCTCGAGCAGCTCACCCGAACCGACCTCGTACGACACGCCGTCGGCGCGGTCGATCTCGGTGCCGTCGATCGTCGCGACGAGGTCGAGCTCGACGAAGTCGCCCGTGGCGGCGGGACGGTCGACCGTCACGAGCGTGCCGAAGCGCGCACGCAGGCGGTCGAGCTCCTCGTCGATCGCGGCCTCGTCGACCTCGGCGGCGTCGACCTCGATCGTGGTGCCCTCGAGCTCGGGGAGCTCGAAGTCGGGGCGGACGTCGACCTCGACGTCGACGAGCAGGTCGCCCGAGAAGTCCTTCTCGTTCGGCCACTCGACGATGTCGGCGCTGGGACGACCGAGCACGCGCACGCCCTGTTCGGCGACCGCGTCACGGTAGAACTTGTCGAGACCCTCGCTCACGGCGTGCTCGAGGACGGCGGCACGGCCGATGCGCTGGTCGATGATGGGGGCGGGCACCTTGCCCTTGCGGAAGCCGGGGATCTGCACGTCCTGTGCGATGTGCTCGTACGCGTGAGCGATGCTCGGCTTGAGCTCTTCGGGGGTGACCGTGATGCGGAGCTTCACCCGCGTCGGGCTGAGCTTCTCGACGGTGCTCGTGACCATGCCTGTTCGTTCTCCTCGTGTGGTCCGCGCACGGCGCGGCGGCTGAAGTCTGGGTCTCGGGGGCCGTGACGTCGGGGCGACAGGATTTGAACCTGCGGCCTCCCGCTCCCAAAGCGGGCGCTCTACCAAGCTGAGCTACGCCCCGGGCGGGTGCGCACACGAGTGCGCCGATTTCGGCCCCGGTAAGTCTAGCCGACGTGGTGACGCCGATATGTCGGATGCCGCGCTACCGCGTCCGCTCGACCCATCGGGCGCGCCAATCCGGCGCGGGGAACGGCTTCGTCCAGTACGCGGTCTCCTTCGCGATGCGCCCGTCGCGCAGCTCGAAGATGAACACCGTCTGGTACGGGTCGCCGTCGCCGTAGTCGAGGTCGGCCTCGGCGACCCACAGGTCGCCCTCGCCGGTGATCCGGCGCGGCGTGATCTTCGGCAGCTGCGGGAATGCACCGTAGACCGCGCGTCGGTTGTCTCCGCCGACGATGCGCTCCCCCGACTGCGGCCACTCCATCACGGCATCCTCATGGAACACGTCGTCCATGCCCGGGACATCGCCTGCGTTGAGCGTCGCGATGAGAGCCTCGACGACAGCCCTTCCTTCGTCGGACATCGCTGTCTCCTCCCGTGGATCCGCGCGGAGGCTGGCGGTGGAATGAGCGAGGTCCGCCTGTGTATTACGATTGGTCGGTGCCCGTCAGCGGGCGCACGGGGATGTAGCTCAATGGTAGAGCCCCAGTCTTCCAAACTGGCTACGCGGGTTCGATTCCCGTCATCCCCTCCAAAGCCCTGAGGGCCGCCCGATGGCGGCCCTCAGGGCTTTCGCGTGGGTGCCGTCGGAACCGACCAGCTTCGGGGGTCCCGCTCCGACTCAATCCTGATGGAGCGCCTTCACGAACGACTCGGGCAGCACGACATTATCCGGTGCGCCGCGGAAGAACGGCGCCACCTGCGCGGGCGTGTAGCCGGCGATGCCGCATCCGACCTCGGTCACGAGGAATCGCAGTTCGGGATGCTCGCCGGCGAACGCGACGAACCGCGCCGCCTGCTCCTCGAACACGTCGAGGCCCGACATCGTGTCGATCGCGTACGACTGCCCTTGAAGCCCCTCGGCCTGCCCCCACACCGCGCCGAAGCGCTCGTGCGCGAACCGCGCCGCTCCCCCTGCGTGCGCGCCGTGCGCGTTGGAGCCGAAGACGAAGATCTCGCCCGGCTGGAGCGACTCGATTCGCATGTCAGCCTCCTGCCACGCTCGCGGACTCGTGCGCGTCGCGCAGGCGCAGGTAGCCGGCTGCGTTGTTGCGGATGCCTTCACGCTCCTCATCCGTGAGCTCACGACGCACCTTCGCGGGGACACCCGCGACGAGTGATCCGGGAGGCACGACCGTGCCCTCGAGCACGACCGCGCCGGCAGCGACGAGAGACCCCTCGCCGATGACCGAGTTCGAGAGGACGACGCTGCCCATGCCGATGAGGGCGCCGTCGCCGACGGTGCATCCGTGCACGACGGCGTTGTGGCCCACCGACACGTTCTCGCCGATCACGACGGGCGAGCCGCGGTCGACGTGGACCGACACGTTGTCCTGCAGGTTGGTGTTCGCGCCGATGGTGATCGTGTCGCCGTCAGCTCGCAGCACCGCGTTGTACCAGACGCTCGCGCCCTCGCCGAGGGTCACGGCGCCGATGACCCGCGCGCCGGAGGCGACGAAGGCGGTCGGATGCAGGTCGGGGGTCGACCCGGAGACGGACAGAACGGATGCATCGTCGGCGATGGTCATGCTTCGACGATAGCGAGAGCCAGGCGCCCACCCGACCGGGGTTAGTCCGCGGTCGACGAGTTCAGCGCGCTCCGGATCGCCTCGGTGTACCAGGGGGCGAGCGTGTCGGCGAAGGTCACCGTGAGGTGGTCCTGGTCGCGATAGACGTTCGCGCCGCCCACGACGGGGCTGCAGACGTCGGGGCCGCAGAACACCTCGGTGAAGTCCAGCAGCGAGACACCCGCGACGTCGGTTGCGGCCTCCCTCAGCGGGTCGTCCTCGACGAGGAGTGCCGAGCGCGGACCGTCGCACTCCGACGCGTCGCGCGTGCGCAGGCACTTGTTCGGATCGGTCTCCCACACCGGGTTGTCGACGACCGTGACCACCGGGATGCCCCGGTCGAGCACCTCTCCCCACGCCTCGCGGTAGCCGGCGACCGCAGCGTCGTGCGCCGAGTCGAACCCGGCCGATGAGTACGGCGTCGTCGCGATCGCGGCGGTGAACACCGCATCGAGGTCGCGCTCGGCGAGCTGGGCGCGCACGGCGTCGCGCCACTCTGTGCACGCCTCGCCGAACGCGCCCGGTGTCGCGAGCGGGGTCGTGTTCCACGGGCATGCGCCCTTGAAGTAGGTCACAAGCCGCCAGCCGTTGTCGTCGGCCATGCGCTGGAACGTCGACAGCAGCTGGAAGGCGTGGCTGTCTCCGATGAGGGCGACGGTGGGGGCATCCGCATCGTCTGAGCCGAACTCGCACGACACCGGGCGTGCGTCGTTGAGCTGCACGAAGCACTGCTCGTCGCCGGGGCGGTCGACGCCCGCGAATCCCGGTGCGGGCAGGATCGTGTCGCCGAAGTCGACGCCTTCGCAGCCGGGGTCGAGCTCGAGCGCCGCCCCGAAGCACTCGGGTGGGTTCTCGCGAAGCTCCTGGAGTCCTCGGACCCCTTCGTTGTAGGCGGGGGCGTTCACCGCCCACGCCGTCCCCGCGGCTCCGGCGACCACGAGCATCGCGGCGAGCGACGACCACAGCGTCACGCGCGCGGGTCTCGACGTGAGCACCTTCCAGCCGCGGACGGGATCTTCGACGAAGCGTTTGGTGAGCCAGGCGAGCACGAAGCACAGCGCGAGCAGAGCGAGCCGGTGGTAGATCGTGAGACCCCAGAACGGCACCGACGGCGCGATGATGATGAGCGGCCAGTGCCACAGGTACAGCGAGTACGAGATGTCGCCGACGAACTGCGCCGGGCGCAGCGACAGGACGCGAGTCGGATACCACCAGCGCTCCGTGTTCGAGGCGGCGATGATCGCGGCCGCACCGAGCGTCGGCAGCGCCGCCGCGTAGCCCGGGAACGGCGTCTGGCCGTCGAATCGGAACAGCGTGAAGACGATCGCCGCGACACCCGCCCACCCGAGCACGAAGCTTCCGACCGCATTGCGGATGCGGAGCATCGGGATGAGGGCCACCATCGCCCCGACGCCGAACTGCCACATGCGGCCGAACGTCACGAAGTACGCCGGTGCGGGGTTCGTGAGTGTGAACCACACGCAGAAGACGAACGACACGAACGACACGACCGCGAGCGCCCCGATGACGGTGCGGCGGCGCGCGCCGCGGAACCACTTCAGCCCGATCCACGCCGCCAGCAGCATGATGAGCGGCCACATGACGTAGAACTGCTCCTCGAGCGACAGCGACCAGTAGTGCTGCACGGTCGTCGGATCGCCGGAATGATTGAGGTAATCGGCGGAGTTCAGCGCGAGATACCAGTTCTCGACGTAGAACGTCGACGCGATGATCTCGCGCACCTCGTTCGGCAGCGCCGATGTCGGCATGAGGTAGGCCGAGCCCGCGACGATCGCGCAGAACAGCAGCACGAGCAGCGATGCCGGCAGAAGGCGCCGCGCGCGGCGGGCCCAGAACTGCGACAGCTTCACCGTGCCGGTCGCCGTGAGCTCGCGCATGAGGTGCGACGTGATGAGGAAGCCCGAGATCACGAAGAAGATGTCGACGCCGACGTACCCACCCGGGAACCGCCCCGGCCAGAAGTGGTACAGCACGACGCACATGACCGCGATAGCGCGGAGCCCCTGCACGTGGGGGATGAACCGCGACGGCTCGGCGTGCTCGGGCGAACGGTCGGTCGGCTGCCGCAGCACGACCCGTGCGGGGTCTTCGAGGTGCTGCGGTCCGAGGTCGTGATCGGCGGATGGCACCCCTCGACGTTAGCCGCTCCGAGCGGATGCGACCGACGCGCCGAGCCGTCGACGCCCTCCCCCGCCGCGCGGTTAGCCCAGGCTTCTCTTGCTTGCGGAATACGGGGTGCTGAGTAGCGTTGCTCCCATCGGACCGACCGGTTCCCCGACGCTATCGGAGGCGAAGGCCATGACGAACACGCAAACGACCCCCGCAACCGCTGCCGACCCGACGGTCGCCGCAGCGGCAGCACAGTTCCTCACTCCCCTCGTCCTCGGGCTGCAGGCGCTCGCCGTGAACGGCAAGCAGGCGCACTGGAACGTCCGCGGTGCGAACTTCATCGCGATCCACGAGCTGCTCGACACCGTGGTGGCGCACGCGCAGGACGGAGCCGACTCCGCCGCGGAGCGCATCGTCGCCCTCGGCCTTCCGATCGACGCGCGCGTGGCGACGGTCGCCGAGAAGGCGAAGAAGACCGCCGTCGGCGGCGGCTTCACGCAGTGGGAGGACATGATCCGCGCGGTCATCTCCGACATGGACTCCGTGATCGCCGACACGCAGGCCGCGATCGACGGCCTCGACGAGATCGACCTCACGAGCCAGGACATCGCGATCGCCATCAAGGAGTCGCTCGAGAAGGACCGCTGGTTCCTCTTCGCGCACCTCGCCGAGTGATCGACCGATACCCACGGATGCCCCCGCCCGGCGCGCACGCCGGCGGGGGCATCCGTCATTCCGTCGTCAGCTCCGCTGCGTGAACGCGAGGACCGCGAGCACGCGTCGGTGCTCGCTGCCGGTCTCCTCCAGCCCGAGCTTCGCGAAGATCGAGCTGATGTTCTTCTCGACCGCGCCCACCCCGATGAAGAGGCGCTCCGCGATGCTCGCGTTGCTGCGGCCTTCGGCCATGAGCTCGAGGACGTCGCGCTCGCGGGGCGTCAGGCTCGCGAGCGGGTCGGGTCGCGCGGCGAGCAGCTCCTTCACGACGAGCGGATCGAGCACCGTGCCGCCCTCGCGAACGCGGCGCACGGCATCCGTGAACTCCTCGAGCGACGTGACCCGGTCCTTGAGCAGGTAGCCGATGCCGCCGTCGCCGCCCGCGAGAAGCTCTCGTGCGTACAGACCCTCGACGTACTGGCTGAGCACGAGGATCCCCACGTCCGGCGCCTCGGCGCGCAGCGTGATGGCCGCCTTGATCCCCTCGTCGCGGAACGTCGGCGGCAGTCGGACGTCGAGGATCGCGACGTCGGCCTGCGCGCCGCGCACCCGCGCGACGATGTCGTCGGCGTCACCGAACGCTCCCGCCGTGACGTAGCCCGCTTCGTCGAAGAGTCGCACGAGGCCCTCCCGCAGGAGGACGGAGTCCTCGACGAGCACGACGCGGAGCCCGGCATCCGGCGTCTCGGTCCGTGGATCGGCCATCATCGCACCCCCGTTCCCGTGTCCGCCGCGCCCGGAGCGGGCAGCGGCACATGCGCGCCGATCGTCGTCGGTCCGCCGTACGGGCTCTCGACGCGGAGGATGCCGCGCAGGCCCGCCACCCGGTCGCGCAGGCCCTCGAGGCCGTGTCCTGGCGACATGTGGGCGCCGCCGTGTCCGTTGTCGACGACCCACACGTCGAGCATCGCCTGGGTCTGCGGGGTGGCCGGCCGGATCGCGGCGCGCACGGTGACCTCGGATGCGCCCGAGTGCTTGACCGCGTTCGTGAGCAGCTCCGCGACGACGAAGTAGATCGTGCGCGCGATCTCGGGGCTCACCGTGTCGACAGCGGGGTCGATGTCGAGGGTGACCGGCAGCGCCGTTGCGGCGCCGAGCGCGTTCAGTGCCGCGCCGAGGCCACGGTCCTGCAGCAGCGGCGGCGCGACCCCGGTCGACAGGGCGCGCAGCTCGTCGAGCGCGGCCTTCGTGTGGAACTGCGCTTCGCGGGCGAGCTCGGCCGCGGCATCCGTGTCGCCTGCCTCGGCACGCCGCTGCAGGGCCGCGAGGTCCATCTGCAGACGCACGAGGCGCTGCTGCGGACCGTCGTGGATGTCGCGCTCGAGGCGACGAAGCGCTGCGTCCTCAGCCTGCACGGCAAGGCCGCGGGCCGCAGCCTCGGCGCGCACCTCCGCGGCGAGATCGTCGGACGGCCAGCGTCCGAGCATGCCCTGCGCGATCGCATGGTGCATGCGGGCGAGGCCGCCCATCACCCACGGCAGGGTGAACGTGAAGAGGATGCCGGCGACGAGATACAGCACGACCTCCACGGCCCACCACGACCAGCCGCCGAACAGCCCCGGCATGAAGTCCGCCACGTACTGGCCCCAGCGACCGACGTCGCCTCGCGGCAGGAAGATGCCCCAGAACCAGTACGTCAGTCCGCCGAGGCCGACGCTGAGCCACGCCACGGTGAGAGCGAACGAGATCGTGCTGATGATCGGGTTCACGATCATGCCGTGCACGAGGTACGACCAGTAGTGGCCGTTGCGGATCGGGCGGGTCAGGGTCATCCAGAAGCCGTTCGCGTCCGGCGCGTCACGGTTCCACTCCGGCTCGGCGATCTGCGGCAGACCCGTGAGGCGCAGGAGGAACCGGTCGACCACGCCGAGCACGCGCGCGATCAGCAGGGTCAGCACGACCATCGGGAGCCCGATCACGAGGACGAGCAGGCCGATGCCGGTCGAGAAGAACGACGCCAGCACCCCGATGCTCGTCATCGCGAGGACGAACACGACGAGGAGGTACAGCGCGCTTCCGGGGGCGTTGACCCACCAGCGGCCGTACGTCGCCCAGAAGCCCTCGGCGGGGCGCTGCTGCGGCGGTGCCACGGCGGTGTCAGTGGTCGTGGTGGTCATCGGATCCTCCCGGTGTTGTGCGAAGGGCGGGCTGCTGGCCCGGCTCGACGACCAGGAACTGTCCCATCATGCCCTGGTCCTCGTGCCACAGCAGATGGCAGTGGTACATGTACGGCGTCGTCGGATCGGCGTAGTCCTCGAACCGGACGAGCAGGCGGTACTCGCGGTCGTGCTCCAGCGCGATCGTGTCCTTGTATCCGGCCAGTCGCGGCGGCGGAGCCTCTCCGTCGATGCTCAGCACACGGAACTGCGTGTCGTGCACGTGGAAGCTGTGCGGCAGCGGGTTGTCGTTGCGCACCCGCCACACCTCGCTCGTGTCGACGGTGACGACCTCGTCCACGCGGCCCATGTCCATCTGGCGGTCGTTGATGTTGTGGCCGCTGAGCTCGAACGTGCGCTCGCCGACGGCGGTCGAGGCATCCGGCTCGGGGATGTCCGCGAGTCGGTCGGGAACCGTGGGAGAGGGAGTGAGATCGGTTGCGGCCCGCAGCTCCATCACGTCGAACGACGACGAGCCCGCGTTGAGGGCCGGGTCTGGCGCGATCGAGCGCAGCACGGCGCTCTCCCCCGGCGTCATCGTCACGACGATCTCGGCACGCTCGCCGGGCGACAGCGGGATGCTCTCGGTCTCGACGGGAGCCTCGAGCAGTCCGCCGTCGGTCGCGATGAGGTCGAACGCACGGCCGTCTTCGAACGCGAACTCGTACATGCGGGCGCTCGAGCCGTTCAGCAGCCGCAGGCGCACCCGCTCGGTCGTGACGTCGAGGTACGGGGACGCGGTGCCGTTGACGAGGATCGTGTCGCCGAGCACGCCGTCGAACTGCCCGAGCTCGCCGGTGAACGCGCCGTCAGCACCGAACGAACGGTCCTGCACGATGAGGGGGATGTCGTCGACGCCGTACTCACGCGGGAGTGGAAGCGCGGTTTCGACGTCGTCGCGCAGGATGAACATGCCGGCGAGTCCCGCATCGACCTGCTCGCGCGTGTGCTCGTGCAGGTGCGGGTGGTACCAGAGCGTCGCGGCGGGCTGGTCGACGGTCCATTCGGGCGACCACGTGTCGCCCGGTGCGATGGGGCTGTGCGGCCCGCCGTCCATCGCGGCGGGCAGGTGCATGCCGTGCCAGTGCACGGTGGTCGCGTCGGGCAGCTCGTTGTCGACCTCGACGCGCACGGTCTCGCCGCGTTCGGCGACGAGCGTCGGTCCGAGGTAGGAGCCGTTGTACCCGAGCGTGGGCGTCGGCCCCTGGGGAACGATGTCGGTCGAGCCCTCGGCGGCCGTGAGCTCGTACACGCGCACACCGTTCTCGACGGTCGACTCCGCGAGCGGCGGCACGCGCAGCGGGTTCGAGAACGACACGCTTCCGGCCGCGGGCGGTGCCGGGCGGGCGAAGACGGCGCATCCGGAGATGCCGACGGACAGGCCGATGCCGACGGCCGCGAGTGCGGCGAGGGTCGCCGTCACGGCGCGGGGGCGTCGGAGTCGGCCGCGTGTGGACAGGGTTCGGTGAAGCATGACTCCAGCCAACCCAGGACGGCCCTTCCGCCCCATCCGGGTGCCGACCGAATGCGAACGGGGGTTGTCCCCCGGCCCGGGCGTGGGAGTTGCCCGCCGGCCGGTCGGCGGCGGCGTCAGGCGACGTGAGTGAGGCGGCCCTCGATCATCGTCGCGGCGACGCGCATGCCCCGCAGCTCGCCCTCCGACGCGGCGAGCGGGTCGCGCTCGACGATCGCGAGGTCGGCGAGGGCGCCCGGCTCGATCGTCGCGGCGTCCTCGCCCGAGCCGCCGCGCGTCGACGCAGCCAGCGCCGTCGCGGCATCGAGCGCCTGCTCGGGTCGCCACGCGGGACGCCCGTCGCGCGTGCGATAGACCGCCGCCGCGAGGGCGGCCCACGGGTCGAGAGGCGAGACCGGGGCATCCGACCCGAATCGCAGCGTCGCCCCCGCGTCGGCGAGCGCCCGCAGGGGGTACGGGATCGCGGTCTGCTCGGCCCAGATGGTGTCGGTCATGTCGCGGTCGTCGACGGCGTGCTCGGGCTGCACGCTCGCGGCCACACCGAGCCGCGCGAACCGTGGGATGTCGACCGCCGAAACGAGCTGCGCGTGCTCGATCGTGCCGACGGCTCCCGTCGTCGCGAACGCGTCGAGCGCGTGCGAGTTCGCGACGTCGCCGATCGCGTGGATCGCGCACGCCAGACCTGCTCCCGTCGCACGCGTCATGAGCTCCACGAGGTGGGCCGGGTCGACGGTGAGCATTCCGTGGTTGTGCGGATCGCCGGGATACGGATGCGAGCACGCCGCCGTGCGTGTGCCGAGAGAGCCGTCCGTGATGACCTTGAGCGGTCCGACGCGCACGAGGTCGGAGTCGGCTCCGCGCACGAGGTCGCCCGAACGGAGTCCCTCGGCGATCGCCCGGTCGAGGAGGTCGGGATACACGCCGAACTCGACGCGGAGTGCGTCGAACCCGGCGGCGAGCCGCCGCGCCCACGCCTCTTCGTTCCACGCCATGTCGAGGTCGACGATTCCGACGATGCCGCGGGCCGCGGCATCCGTCGCCATCGCGGCGACCAGCCGGTCGCCGACGGCGGCATCGACCGCGTTGAGGCGCCGCGAGATCTCGAATGCGGGCGCCTCTCGCAGGATGCCGGTCTCGTCGGGCTCGAAGCCCTCACGTCGCAGCGCGGCGGAGTTGAGCCACACGCTGTGCACGTCGGCGTTGATGAGATAGGTCGGCACGTCGCCTGTCGCGGCGTCGAGCATCCGGATCGTCGGCTGGTCGGGCCACAGCGCGTCGCGGAAGCCGGTGCCGACGCGTCGGCCGTCGCCGAGGACGGGCGCGTTCGACATGATCGCTGCTGCTTCAGCCGCGGATGCCGCGTGCGCGAGCGCCTCCCGCTGCGCGACGAGGGCCCACTGGACCGTGTGCACGTGGTGGTCCCACAAGCCCGGGATGAGCCACGACCCCGAGGCATCGAGCACGGCTCCGTGCCGCGGAAGCGCGTTCGCGGGCGCGATGTCGGCGATGAGCCCGTCCGCGATGTGGACGTCGACGGGGTCGGCGCCGAACGGGTCGAGGCGGTCGCGTCCGGTCATGCGCACGTTCGCGATGACCGCGACGTGCTCGCCGCGCGCGAGGATCATCGTGCCGGGCCCGCGTCGGCGGCCTCGAGCGAGGCACGCGCCGCCGCGATCGCGTCGTGCGCCCGGCGCATCTCGGCCGCGAGCTGGGGATCGGCGTACGGACCGTCGCCCGAGAGCTCCGCGATGATCGTCTCGACCACCTCGGGGCTCTTGTTCTGGCTGAGCTTGCGCTTCGCGACGACGCGCGTGGGCGTCAGGCGGAAGCCGACCGTGCCCTTTTCGAGCTTCTCGATGAACGAGCGGTCGTTGGGCGGCTGCCACATGAGCCTCGGCTGGGGCATCCGGCTCTCGAATCGCGCGACCAGGCGGTCGAGCACCGCGAGGTTCTCGTCGGGTGACAGCAGTTCGGGAACGCCCGTCAGGTGTGCGGCCACGAAGTTCCACGTGGGGACGGACGGGGTGTCGCCGTACCAGCCCGGCGAGATGTACCCGTGCGGGCCCTGCACGACGACGAGCAGCTCACGCCGGCCGAGGTCGTGCACGATGTCGTCGGGGCGACCGACGTGCCCCACGATCGTGAGGTCGTCGCGCCCCTCGTCGAGCAGCACGGCGTAGTGCGAGGCGACGAGACCGTCGTCGGTGGAGCTCACGAGCGTGACCCAAGGGTTGTCATCGATGAGTCGACGCAGCTCGCCGACGTCGGTCATCGCGAAGGACGGGTTCTGGCGCACCACACCAGCCTACGAGTCCTCTCGCGGCGGAGTGATCGCGCGGGGGCACGATCAGGCGCTAGCGTGTGCGACTGTGACCCTCACCCTTCCCCCGCTCGACGACGTGCGCATCTGGCCCCACCAGGTCGAGACCGTCGAACGCGTCTTCGCGCATTTCTCCGGCCGGCCCGATGTCGAGGCGCTGCTGCTCACCGGCTCGCTCGCGCACGGCTTCGGCACCGAGGCATCCGATGTCGACATCGTGATCGTCGTGCCGCACGACGAGTTCGAGCGCCGGCTCGCCGTGCCCGACACCGGCTTCGTGAGCCACGACCTCAGCACGTACGAAGGCGGCTACGTCGACGGCAAGTTCGTGTCGCGGCGCTTCCTCGACGAGGTCGCGGCACGCGGAGACGACGCGACGCGGTGGGGGTACCAGGACGCGCGCGTCCTCTTCTCGCGCACAGCAGGACTCGAGGAGACGCTCGCCGACGTCGTCCGATTCCCCGTCGAGGAGCAGTCGCAGCGCCGCGAGCGCTTCGTGTCGCAGGCGCTCGCCTGGCGCTGGTACCACGAGCAGGGGTGGGAGAAGCAGAATCCGTACCTGCGCGGCATCTCGCTCAACCGCGCCGTGCTGTTCGCGTGCCGCATCGTCCTCAACGAGAACGCGATGCTGTTCCCGTTCCACAAGTGGCTGCTGCGGGTGACGGCGGATGCCCCGGACCGCCCCGCACGTCTGCTCGACGACATCGCGGCGCTCTACGACGACCCCACCGTGCAGCGCGTCGACGCGCTCGTGCACGGCGTGCTCGATCACTACGGCGTCGACGTCGCCGCGGCCGAGAAGTCGTGGGGCGCGTGGTTCATGCGTGACACGGAGTGGTCGTGGATGCACGGGCCGGCGCCGGTCGACGATCTCTGAGGCTGGACCGCGTCAGAGGTGATTCACGCCTGGCACTCGGGACACCAGTAGAGCTTGCGCGTCGCGAGCTCCTCGACGACGATCGCGGTGCCGCACACGCGGCACGGGAGCCCCGCACGGTGGTAGACCCAGTGGCGGTCGTCGCGGTTGGCCATCGCCTTGCGGTACGCGTCGGGGTCGAGGCCGTCCATCGTCATCATCTGCCCGGTCTCGACGCCGATCGCCAGCAGCCGCACCCAGTCGCGCCACAGCTCGCGCACGACCTCCTCGGGCACGTCGCGGCCCGGCGTGTGCGGGTTCAGGCGGGCGCGGAACAGCAGCTCGGCACGGTAGACGTTGCCGATGCCGCTCACGACGCTCGGGTCCATGAGCAGCAGCGCGATCGACGTCGGCTTGCGCCGCACGACCGACACGAAGCGCTCCTCGCCCTCCTGCACGTCGTCGACGAGCGGGTCGGGGCCGAGCTTCGCGATCACGGCTGCGACCTCGTCGGGCGTGAGCAGCTCGCACGCGGTCGGGCCGCGCAGGTCGGCGCATGTCGTGTCGGTGAGGAGGCGAAGCCGCACCTGGCCCACGACCGCCGGCGGCCACTCGGCGCCCTCATCGGGGAGGCCCGTCGTCTGCTCGGACATGCGGACGTGCACACGCGCGCGGCGAGGCGCCCCGATCGACGTGAGTGAGTTCTCGCCCGCGGAGTCCAGGATCGGCTCCTCAACGAGATTCGTGCCGCGCTGGTTGGTCTGGCCCATACGGCCGTTCGCCGAGGCGATCGTCGGGTCGACGAGGATCTCGCCCGCGAAGTCCCACGCCCCGTACATTCCGAGGTGGACGCGCAGCCAGATCTCGTCGTCGAACTCGAGGAACATCTGCTTGCCCACTGCCCGCACGCTCGTGACGGTGCGCCCCGAGATCACCGCAGCGCCCTCGGCGAACCGGCCCTGCGGACTCGACGCGGTCACCGTGCGGCCGACGAAGTTGCGGTCGAACTGCCGGGCGATCCGATGGACGGAATGGCCCTCGGGCATCAGCCGGCTTCGGGGTCGAACGAGCTCGAGCCGTCGGCGAGCACGTCCGGCTCGCCCGCCGTCGCGCGCGGGTCGGGCTCGAGCGTGCCGTCCGCCTCGAACGCCGCGATCTGGCCGATGCGGCGCACGTGGCGCTCCTCGTTCGAGAACGGCGTGGAGATGAACCGGTCGATGAACGACGCGGCCTCCTCGAACGTGTGCTGGCGGGCGCCGATCGCGATCACGTTCGCGTCGTTGTGCTCGCGGGCGAGCTCGGCGGTCGCGATGCTCCACACGAGGGCGGCGCGCACGCCGCGCACCTTGTTGGCCGCGATCTGCTCGCCGTTGCCCGAGCCGCCGAACACGACGCCGAGCGCCTCGATGCCCGCCTCCTGGTCGCGCACCACCGCCTGGGCGGCACGGATGCAGAAGGCCGGGTAGTCGTCGAGCGGGTCGTACTCGACCGGACCGTGGTCGACCACATCGTGGCCCTGACCGGCCAGATGGTGCTGCAGCTGGGTGGAGAACTCGAGGCCGGCGTGGTCGGTCGCGATGTGGATGCGCATGACCTCAATCCTACGGACGAGTCAGGGCGCCAAGCCCGCCGCGGCGGGCTTGAATCCGGCGCGCACGTTCTCGCAGCACGCGGGTCGGCATACGTCGAACCACGGGCCCAGCTCCGTCACGTGCGGGCGCTCCGCCGCGGGCGTCCCGTGCAGCCGCTCCTGGACGAGATCGACGAGCCCTGCCACGAACGCGGGGTCGACGCCCGGGGTGGGCGTGCGCAGCACACGGAGGCCTGCGGCGGCCGCGGCATCCGTCGCTTCGGTGTCGAGATCCCACAGGACCTCCATGTGGTCGCTGATGAACCCGAGCGGCACGATCACGACCGCCTGCATGCCCTCCGCGGGAAGCCCTTCGATCACGTCGTTGACGTCGGGCTCGAGCCACGGCTGGCTGAGCGGGCCGGACCGCGACTGGTACACGAGCTCCCACCCGATGTCGACGGCGTCGACGGATGCCTCGACCTGCGACATCACGTACGCCGCGACGGCCTCGTGCTGAGCGGCGTACGCACCCCCCTCGCCCCACTCGCGGTGCAGTTCGTCGCCCTCGCGCGGACCGGATCGCTGCGCGTCGGCGGTCGGCACGCTGTGTGTGGAGAAGAGCACGCGGATGTGCCGCCCTTCGATGCCTTCGCCGAGAAGCTGCGTCACCGCGTCGCGGACGCCGTCGATGAACGGCTGCACGAAGCCGGGATGATCGAAGAACTGGCGCACCTTGTCGATGGTCACCGTGCCGGCGAGCCCGGTGTCGGCGAGCACGCGCGCGAAGTCCTCGCGGTACTGGCGGCAGCTCGAGAACGAGCTGTACGCGCTCGTCGCGATGGCGAGGAGACTCGTGTGACCGGATGCCGCGGCATCTGTCACCGCCTCATCGAGATAGGGCGCCCAGTTGCGGTTCCCCCAGTACACCGGCAGGTCGATCCCGCGGCGGGCGAGCTCGTCTTCGAGCGCGGCCTTCAGCTGCCGGTTCTGCGCGTTGATGGGGCTGACGCCGCCGAAGGCGCGGTAGTGGTGCGCGACCTCTTCGAGGCGCTCGTCGGGGATGCCCCGGCCGCGCGTGACATTGCGCAGGAACGGGATGACATCGTCCTGTCCCTCGGGCCCGCCGAAGCTCGCGAGGAGGATGGCGTCGTAGGGAACGGGTGTCTCGACGTACGGGGCGCCGCCGCTCGCCGCGGGCGATGCGAACGGGACCTGCTGTGCTGCTGCGCTCACCCGTCCATCCTCGCACCGCGTCGCGGCCGGTCGACTCGCGGCACGATCGCACACGAAAGGGCGATATGATGAATTCATCATGCCACTCACCCAGCAGCAGCGTCCGCTGTACGAGGTGAAGGCCGGCCTCTTCAAGGGTCTGTCGCACCCGTTCCGCATCCGCATCCTCGAACTCCTCGCGAGCGAGCCCGAGCTCAGCGTCGCCGTCCTGCAGGACGAGACGGGCCTCGAGGCCTCGCACCTGTCGCAGCATCTCGCGGTCCTGCGCCGCCACCGACTCGTCGCCTCCGAGCGGCGCGCGAGCCACGTGTACTACCGGCTCGCCGACCCGCGCGTGGCCGACCTCCTCGCCGTCGCCCGCGCGCTGCTGCTCGACATGCTCCGCTCCGACGGCGCGCGTCTCGCCGACGCCGACGACCTGCCGGCGCTTCCCGGAGCACCGCGATGAGCCGCGCGACGGATGCCGCCACCCCCGCCTCGCGGTGGCGGCGCGCCGGCGCCGCGGCGCTGGCTCTGCTCCCGTCCCCCGACGACTATCGCCCGGCGAAGCGCACGTGGCGCCGCGACCTCATCGCGGGCGTCACCGTCGGCATCGTCGCGCTGCCGCTCGCGCTCGGGTTCGGGGTCAGCTCGGGGCTCACGGCCGAGCAGGGACTCATCACCGCGATCGTCGCGGGCCTCGTCGCGGCGATCTTCGGCGGCTCGAACGTGCAGGTGTCGGGACCCACCGGAGCGATGGTCGTCGTGCTGCTGCCGATCGTCGCGTCGCACGGCGTCGGCGCCATCGCCGCGGTGAGCGTGCTCGCAGGAGTCGTCGTGCTGGCGGCCGGTGCCCTGCGTCTCGGCCGCGCGGTGTCGTTCATCCCGTGGCCCGTCATCGAGGGGTTCACGCTCGGCATCGCGGTCATCATCTTCATGCAGCAGGTGCCGCTCGTGACCACGCCCACGACGCCGCACGCAGGAGAGCACAGCTCCAACGCGATCGTCGCCGCCGTGCAGTCGCTCCTCGAGGCGGACTGGTCGTACGTGCCGTGGGCGCTCGGCGCGGTCGCGATCGTCGCGGCGTGCATGCTCGTCGCACCCCGGATCCACCCCTCGCTCCCGGGCTCGCTCCTCGGCATCGCGATCGTCGCCGTGCTCGCTGCCGTGCTTCCGACACCGCTCGCGGTGATCGGCGCCCTCCCCTCCGCACTTCCCGCCCCCGCGCTTCCGTCGATCGACCTCGCGGCGCTCGGCGGACTGGTCCCCGCCGCGCTCACCGTCGCCGCGCTCGCCGCGATCGAATCGCTCCTGTCGGCACGCGTGGCGGCGTCGCTCGCCGACACGGGTCCGTACGACCCCGACCGCGAGCTCGTGGGCCAGGGACTCGCGTCGGTGGCATCCGGCCTCTTCGGCGGCATGCCCGCGACCGGCGCGATCGCGCGCACCGCGGTCAACGTGCGCTCGGGCGGTCGCACGCGCATCGCGTCGATCACCCACGCCATCGTGCTGCTGCTCATCGTGCTCGTGGCATCCGGGCCCGTCGGCATGATCCCGCTCGCGGCTCTTGCGGGCGTCCTCATGGTCACGGCGACGCGCATGGTGCACGCCGCGACCGTCCGCTCGATCCTGCGCTCGACGCGCGCCGACGCGCTCGCGTTCGTGATCACCGCGATCATCACGGTGTCCTTCGACCTCATCGTCGCCGTCGGCATCGGGGTGCTGTGCGCCGGAGTCTTCGCGATCCGCAACCTGTCGCGGGCGACGGGCGTGCGACGCGAAGAGCTCCCCGGTCCCGCGGAGCCGGGCGACGAGCGCATCGCGATCATCCGGTTCGACGGACCGCTGTTCTTCGCGGCGTCGGACCGCGTCTTCGAGACCGTCATGCGGATGAACGGCGTGTCCGTCGTCATCTTGCGGATGTCGCAGCTCGAGCTCGTCGACGCGAGCGGTGCGCGCGTGCTCACCGAGATAGTCCAGTCCCTCGAGCGGCGCGGCGTGACGGTGCTCATCAAGGGCGTGCAGCCGGGTCACGAGGAGCTCTTCCGCACGGTGGGCGTGCTCGACTCGCTGCGGCACCACAAGCACCTCTTCGCCGACCTCCCGGCGGCGATCGAGCACGCGCGCAGCCACATCGCACGCGAGGCCGCGGGCAGTCGCTGAGCCGCGCGACGATGTGGCGCTGGGCGTCCCAGGGGGTGAGGGGCGGATGCCGCGCCCTGACGTAGAGTGTCATGGTTGCCGTGCGCGCGAACGGCGTGGCACGGGCGCCCATCCCCTTCACCCCTGGGAGAGAACGCAGTGCCTGGAGAGAACCTCACCCGCGTCGAGGCGCAGGAGCGCCGAGCGATCGTCGACACCCACTCGTACGAGGTCACGCTCGACCTGACGCGTGGGGCGGAGGTCTTCGGATCCCGCACCGTCGTGCGTTTCGCCGCGACCGAAGGCGCTTCGACCTTCATCGACCTCATCGCCCGCGAGGTGCGCGAGATCACGCTCAACGGCCGCTCGATCGACCCCGCCACCGCGTTCGCCGACTCGCGCATCGCGCTCGACGGCCTCGCCGCCGAGAACGAGCTCGTGGTCGACGCGGACTGCCTCTACACGAACACCGGCGAGGGCCTGCACCGCTTCGTCGACCCGGTCGACGGCGAGGTGTACCTCTACACGCAGTTCGAGGTGCCCGACTCGCGTCGCATGTACGCGGTGTTCGAGCAGCCCGACCTGAAGGCGACGTTCCAGTTCACCGTCACCGCACCTGAGCAGTGGAAGGTCGTGTCGAACTCCCCGACGCCCGACCCCGAGCGGCACGGCGACGGCAGCGCCACCTGGACGTTCGAGCCGACCCCGCGCATCTCGTCCTACATCACCGCGCTCATCGCCGGACCGTACGAGGCGACGTTCTCCGAGCTCACGAGCTCGTCGGGCCGCGTCGTCCCGCTCGGCGTGTACGGGCGCAAGAGCCTGTGGCAGTACCTCGACGCCGACTACATCTTCGAGAAGACCCGCCAGGGCTTCGCGTACTTCGAGGACAAGTTCGACTACCCGTACCCGTTCGCGAAGTACGACCAGCTCTTCGTGCCCGAGTTCAACGCCGGCGCGATGGAGAACGCGGGCGCGGTCACGTTCACCGAGACCTACGTCTTCCGCTCGAAGGTGACGGATGCCGTCAAGGAGCGCCGCGTCGTCACGATCCTCCACGAGCTCGCGCACATGTGGTTCGGCGATCTCGTGACCATGAAGTGGTGGAACGACCTGTGGCTCAACGAGTCGTTCGCCGAATGGGCGTCGACGATCGCGACCGCCGAGGCGACCGAGTGGACCGAGGCGTGGACCACGTTCAACGCGATGGAGAAGACCTGGGCGTACCGCCAGGACCAGCTGCCGTCGACGCATCCGGTCGTCGCCGAGATCCGCGACCTCGAGGACGTGCAGGTCAACTTCGACGGCATCACGTACGCCAAGGGCGGGTCGGTGCTCAAGCAGCTCGCCGCGTGGGTGGGCATCGAGCAG
>NZ_DASRXZ010000124.1:0-64967 GCF_035687345.1 Microbacterium sp. | reverse complement strand
CTCGAAGCCGTTCTCGCGGAACCACTCCATGAACGCGGGCGCCTCGGGCACGCGCTCCTGGAAGCGGAACTTGGCGCCGTAGGCGACGCCGTCGATCACGAAGCCGCCGTTGGCCGTGTAGACCATGTCGGGCAGGCCCGGAATCGGGTCGATGAGCTGAACCTCGTGGCCCAGGGCGATGTACGTGTCGTACAGCGTCTGCCACTGCTGCAGAGCCACGGCCGTGTCGGTGGGGTTCGCCGGCTCCATCCACGGGTTGATCCGGTAGCTCACCGTGAAGTGCTCGGGGCGGCACATCAGATAGCGGCGGTGCTGCTGGATTCGCGGCTGGTCGGCGGTCACGGTGGTCACGGTATCGGACTTGGCCGTTCCCTGAGCCTGTCGCGCTCCCTGAGCCTGTCGCGCTCCCTGAGCCTGTCGAAGGGTGGTGGACATTTCGCTCCTCATCGGAATGGGGATGGCGGACGCTGTCCAGAGGCCCGTCGGCCCTTCGTTCCATGGTGCATCCGCACGACGAAGGGGGCGATCCGGGCACGCCGGGGAATATTGTCGCACGACTTCCTCTGCGCGCGGTCCGGAGTCCGTTCGGGCGGCGCGAGCCGAGGAGATGTCGCGAGACGAGGCCGGATTCGCGCAGAACGCCCTCGCCTCACGCGATCCCCTCGTCTCGCACTCACCGCGAGCACGCGGGTGGGTCAGTCCTCGACCCGCACCACGACCTTGCCCACCGTGTGCCCCGCGTCGACGTGCGCGAGCGCGTCGCGGGCCTCGTCGAAGGTGAACGTGCGCTCGATCACGGGCGCGAGCTCGCCGCGCGCGACCATCTCGAGCAGCGTCGACGTGACGGATGCCGTGGCCCGCGCCGCGAACGGGCGGAAGCGCCGCTTCGAGCCGATCGACCGGAACAGGGCGTGCAGCATCCGCCCGATCGGCCCGAACGGCCCATCGCCCTCTCCGCCGACCATCACGACGCACCCGCCCTCGCGCACGAGGTGCTGCACCACCCGCAGCGGAGCCTTGCCCGCGATGTCGATCACCGCGTCGAACGTCCCTTCCGGGAGCGACTCGGGACCGTTCGTGCGGTAGTCGAACGTGCGCGTGGCGCCGAGCCTCTCGACGAGCGCACGGTTCCGCTCGCCGCACAGCGCCCACACCTCGGCGCCGGAGCGGGCTGCGAGCTGCACGGTGTAGGTGCCGACACCGCCGGATGCCCCGATCACGAGCACGCGGCTGCCGGCGCCCACCCCGGCGAGGCGCAGCGCCTGCCACGCCGTTCCGCCCGCGAGGGGCACGGCGGCAGCAGTCACCGCGTCGATCTCCGCGGGGCGAGGCACGACGCGGTCGAACCGGGTCACGGTGTGCGTCGCGAGGCCTCCCCCGCCGCCGGAGATCTCGCCGACGACCTCGTCGCCGAGATGCGACTCGTCGACGCCCTCACCGACAGCGACGATGGTGCCCGCGACGTCCATCCCGCGCACGGGATTGCGGGGGCGCCGCAGGCCGAACCCGAGCCGGAGCACGCCCGGCTTGCCGCGCAGAATCTTCGCGTCGGCCGAGTTGAGGGCCGTCGCGCGCACCCGCACGAGCACCTCCCCCTTGCCGGGCGCGGGAGGGTCGATCGTGCGCTGCTCGAGGACCTCGGGGCCGCCGTAGGCGGGCTGGATCCAGGCGCGCGTGGTTGCGGCATCCGTGTTCATGGGGTCTCCTCCGGGTACTGGAAGACGTCGTCGAGACCCACCCCGAAGACGCGTGAGATCTGGAACGCGAGCTCGAGCGTGGGCGAGTACTTCCCCTGTTCGATCGCGATGAGGGTCTGGCGGGTGACTCCGATGCGCTTCGCCAGCTCGGCCTGCGTGAGACCCGCCTCCTCGCGCAGCGGGCGGATCGAGTTCGTGACGCGCGTGGGCTTGACCATCACACGAGTCCGCGTCGGTAGGCGATCACGCGCGCGATCCCGCCGACGAAGCTCGAGATCGCGAACCCGAAGAACATCGCGTTGGCGATCCAGAACCAGTCCGCCTCGAACGCGCACAGCACGATCACCGCGAGACCGCCCAGCACGAGGAACGCCGTGCCCACGCGCTCGCCCATGTGCGCGATGTCGCGGTCGCGCTGGTCGGACTTCCCGACCCCGTCGGGATCCCGCATGCCGGCGATGATTCCCCACGCGATGCTCACGAGGATCGTCAGCACGATGCCGGCGACGATCGTCCACAGCATGATCGGCCACCAGTCGACGTCCGTCAGCGGGCCACCGCCGGCCGTCTGCAGCACCACGACGATGTACGCGGGTATCACGATCGCCATCACGATGAGGCCCGCCCACGTGTTGCGCTCTTCGTAAACCATCGCCGGCTCCTTCGATGTCAGGTTTTCTTTACATCGAACCGTAGCCGCGCGTGGTCAATCGTGTCAAGAATTCTTTACACAGGCGCTGCACCCATCCACAGCCGGCGCGACGATGCCGGCCGTTCGGTTTAGGATTCCTCGACCCGTCACGGCCGACGGGTCGCCCCAGCACCACTCGGAGTCCCCTCATGCGCAAGCGCTGGATCGCGCTCATCGTCGTCGCGTCCGTCCTCGTCGTCCTCCTCGCGGGCGCGTACTGGGCGGGCCGCCACCTCTTCCACATGCCGACCGCGAAGGGCGTCGACTCGGTGGTCGGCGAGCTCGGCGGAACGCGCGTGCTCGGCGTGTTCGCCCACCCCGATGACGAGCAGACCGTCAACGGACTCTTCTGGCGCGCGAATGAGCATGACGGCGCCTACACCGCGATGATCACCGCGACGCAGGGCGAGGCCGGCCACCAGACGCCGGTGGTCGCACGACAGGACGATCTCGGCGACATCCGCAAGGCCGAGGCGCTCAAGAACAGCTTCAACCTCGGCGTCGACGAGCACGAGGTGTGGGACTACCCCGACGGCGGTGTGGCCGACGTCGACGAGGAGGAGCTCGTCGACCGCGTGGCATCCGTCATGAAGCGTGTGCGGCCCGACGTCGTCGTCGCGTTCTGGCCCGAGTCGGGCGCGACCGGGCACCCCGATCACATGCAGATGGGTCGCATCACCGAGCTCGCGATCGCGCAGCTCGCCGAGGAGGGCGGGTCCTATCGCGGCCCCGACCACATCGTGTACACGATCAGCCCGACGACCGCCCTTTCGATCTTCGGTGGCGAGGTGGGCACGTTCGTCGTCGAGAACCAGCCCGACCCCGAGTACGCGATGTCGGCCGAGGTCGGCAAGAAGCACGAGGGCTGGGCGATCCACGCGTCGCAGGCGAACTTCCTGCAGGAGGCGTACTACCTCCCGGCGTGGCTCGTGTACCTCCTGTGGGACCAGGAGTTCTACCACGTGCGCGACCTCGAGGCCGATCCGCTGGACTGAGTCGACGGATGCCGCGTCAGGGGCTGCGGCATCCCCTCCCACGCCCTCCGAAGGCACCGCCGAATACCGGTCATCACGCCGGACGACCGGATTTACAACGTCGTAAGAATTCTCTTTACAACGTCGTAAATCGTCAATACCCTGACGCTCAAACGGGCTTGGTCGAGGCCCGCCACTATTCAAGGAGGAACAGTGATGACAGTTCTGCTGCGGCGGAATCGGGGCGCAGGCGCCTCGATAGACGCCGGCGCCGAGCGGCGCCGCTCCCGCCTCGCGCGGCCGTTCACCGCTGTCGGTGTCGCGCTGGCGATGGTGCTGAGCTCGGCGCCGCTTGCCGCTCAAGCCGACGACGTGGACCTCACTCCGGGGCCCACGATCGTCAAGGACGAGAACTCCCCCACCGGCTACACGGGGCACTTCGTCTACTACAACCCGGATGCCACGAGCGTCCGCTTCGTCGCGGACATCCTGCTGCGCAACTGGGAGGACCCGAGCGACACGACGGTCTATCAGCCGTCCGAGTATCGTCCGGGCCTCATGCGCGGCGGCGGCGCCTACGACGTCGAGATGACCCCCGTCGGCGACGGGTACTGGGTGCACGACGTGCCGCTCGCGGCCGGCGTCAACCAGTACTGGTTCTACGTCAACAACAACACGAACCTGTGGGTGACGGATCCGGCGAACTCGCCGATCTACGCTCCGGACGGCCTCACGGGAACGGCGCGCCGCGCGTTCAACAAGGTGTACGTGCCCTATGACGCGGAGAAGCAGAACTACGCTCCGCTGGCGGCCCGCGAGATCGAGAACGAGCGCCCCGACACCGCGAAGGGCACGTGGAGCTACGTCGAGATCCCGAGCCTGCCTCCGCTGAACGGCATCCCGCGCACGATCGGCGTGTACCTGCCTCCGGGCTACGACGAGAACCGCGCCGAGCCGTACAAGCTCATCTACATGCAGCACGGCGGCGGTCAGGACCAGTCCGACTGGATGAACATCGGCGACGTGCCGGTGATCATGGACAACCTGCTCGCCGACGGCCTCACCGAGCCGGCGGTCGTCATCACGACGAACACGAACTACCTGGGCGCAGCGAACCAGGGTTACCCCAACCTGCGCAACATCGTGATGCCGTTCGTCGAGGAGAACTACAACGTCTCGACGAAGCCGATCGACCGCGCATTCGCCGGCCTGTCGGCGGGATCGTTCGTGACACAGAACATCATCAACTTCGATCCCACGCTGTTCGGCTGGTACGGCCCGTGGAGCGGCGGCGTCAGCGTCCAGGTGGCGGCGCCGAACCTCGCGGCCCCGTACATCCTGTATGGCGGCGGGGCATGGGACTTCGGTCTGCCCAACGCGAACCAGGTCGCCCAGCGCGATGCGGTCGCGTTCGTCGAGAACGTCGTGGTGGCAGGTGCGCACGACTTCAACGCGTGGAACCAGCTGTTCACGATCTTCGCGCGCGACTACCTGTGGCAGCCGGAGAAGTTCATCGCGGACGAGATCGGCCAGTTGAAGGACGGCGTGGCCGCCACGAGCCTGAACGGCGGGAACAAGAACGCCCTGACCGTGAAGCTCAACCAGGCCTACAACCTCGTCGCCAAAGACAAGAACGACGAGGCCCTCGAGGTGCTGGGCGGCTTCGTCGACCAGGTGAACGCGTTCGCGAGCAACGGCAAGCTGACCGCTGAAGAGGCGGACGGCTTCCTGGCGCTCGCTGACCAGCTGCTGTTCAACCTGGGCTTCTGGGAGTAGTCCGACACGGATGCGGGCTGCCGGCGCTGTCGTCGGCAGCCCGTTTCCTCGTCTAAGAGCGAGCGGGCGGCGGAGCCGTCGACTCGCGGACGACGAGCGATGTCGCCAGCTCCACCCGCGTGACCTCCGCCGTCGGCGCGTCGGCGAGCTCGAGCAGAAGTCGCGTGGCCTGCTCCGCCATCTCGCGCACGGGCTGGTGGATCGTCGTGAGCCGAGGACTCGCCAGTTCGGCGATCGCCAGATCGTCGAACCCCACGACGGACAGATCTTCCGGCACCGCGATGCCCAGCGAGTTCGCCGCGTGCAGCACGCCGAGCGCCTGGATGTCGCTGCCGGCGAAGATCGCCGTCGGAGTCTCGCGCCCGCTCAGCAACCCCGTCGCGTGCAGCTCGCCGCTCTCGAGGCGGAACTCCCCGAATCGCACCCACTCGGGGCGCACGGGCAGGTGTGCCGAGGTCATCGCGGCGCGGAATCCGTCGATCCGGGCGACAGCCGACATGACGTCGCGCGGACCGCTGATCGCCGCGATTCGCCGGTGGCCGAGGTCGATGAGATGGCGCGTGGCCGCGAGCCCGCCCGACCAGTTCGCCGACCCGATCGCGGGAATGTCGGGGTCGGGATCGCCCGACGGATCGATCACGACGAACGGGATGCCCCGCGCGCTCAGCTTCTGCTGGCCGGCGCGCGGCAGTCCCGCGAAGAGCAGGATGACACCCGTAGGCGCACGGCGCACGACCGACTCGAACCACTCCGGGCCGGGGCCCTGTCGGTCACCGCTGACCGAGAGCGAGATGGCGAGACCCACCTCCGCCGCGGCCTCGCGGACGCCCTCGATGATCGCGAGAGCCCACTCGCCGTCGAGTTCGTCGAGCACGACCTCGATGTACTCGCGCCGCTGCTTGCTCTTGCGTCGCCGGTACCCGCTCTCGCGCAGCTGCTCCTCGACGAGCGCACGCGTCGCCGACGACACATCCGCGGCGCCGTTGAGCACCTTCGAGATGGTCGTCATGGAGACCCCCGTCCGAGCGGCGATCTCCTTGAGGGTCACTCGCTGGGTTCTCGGCATCGCTCGACCGGTTCAGCGCGCGGCGCGTTCGAGGATGGCGGCGAGTCCCTCACGGATGCGGCAGTTGCGGAACGCGAAGGCGTCGGCGAGCAGCTCCGCTTCGTCGGGCCCCACCCCCTCGAAAGCGCGCGCGAAGTCGTCGACCATGGCCTCGGCGAGCATGACGTGACGGACGTGCCCGTGGATCCACCGGCGCGCACCCCACGGGTACGGCTGGAAATCGGGGAACTCGTTCTCGAAGAGACGCTCGATCGGCTCGAGGATGTCTCGGATGCCGGCATCCGTCGACCCCCACGAGTCGACGCCCAGTCGCGCCTTCTTCTCGAGCACCGGCGCGATGCGGCGCAGGTAGTCCGAGTCGGGATCGACCGTCACCACGCCCTGGAGCCCGATGTCCTTGTACGTCCACAGCGCCCAGCTCGCGTCGTACCTGTCGTAGATCTCGAGCTGGTCCTGCAGCAGCCGGTACCGCTGCTCGTCGCGCACCGGGTCACCCGTGTAGACGGGCCCGAACTCGCCGACCCAGATGGGCGTGCCCGTCTCGCGCATGTACGCGGTGCGCTGCAGGAAGGTCTCCTCGACGCGGTCGCGATCGACGTACTCGCCGCGCGAGACGCCGGGGTACGGGCCGCCGTCCACGAATCCGGGGAGGGCGTAGTCGTGCGCGGTGTAGACCGTGTTGGGCAGCGGGTCGCCGAGCTGGTCGAACTGCGTCGAGTACCGGTTGCCGTCGAGGAAGAGGATGTGGTCGGGGTCGACCGCCCGGATCGCCGACTCGAGCCGGCGGTAGAACGGCCCGATCGCGTCGCCGTGCGCATCTGCAGGCTCGTTCACGGGGTTGTAGCCGGCCACCCACGGATTGTCACGATAGTGCTCGGCGATGTGCTCCCACAGGTTGACGACGCGGTCCTGGAATTGGCGCTGCTCCCAGAAGTACGCCCACTGCGTCGGGTTGTCGCTGTGCCAGTGCTGGTTCTGGGCCCCCGGCACCGCGTGCAGGTCGAGGATCGTGTAGATGCCGTGCGCCGCACACGCGTCGACGACCCGATCCAGGAGCGCGAAGCCTTCCGCCTTGATGGCGAGCGGCTCGGCGTCGGACTCGAAGTGACGGTAGTTGAACGGGATGCGCAGCGAGTTCAGGCCCAGCGAGGCGAGGTACGCGGCATCCGCCTCGGTGAAGAACTCGCGCAGGAAGCGGTCGAAGAAGCGCTCGTATGCCTCGTCACCGAGCACGCGCCGCAGCGCGCGGCGCTGCTGGGACTCCGATCCGGCGTATCCCGTGATGAAGTTCTCCATGTTCATCCACCCGCCGAGGCCGAAGCCCCGGAGGATCACCGGTGTGTCGCCCGCCGCGATGCGGGTGCCGTCGACGCGGAGCACGCTCGGCTGCGTCATCCGCTCCTCCTCTCCGTCATCAGCCCAGGGTCAGCACCGTCCACGACACGGGAGGGAGCGTGACGGTCACGAGCCCGTCTCCCACCTGCGCGGACGCGTTCGGCTTCGGCACGACGCGGTCCTGCTGGTCGAGCGTGTTCGCGGCGTGGATGTCGTCGTCGAACAGCGACGTCGCCTCGGCGCTCCCGACCGCGCCGAGCGCGCGCGTGTCGATCTCGAGGGTCACCTCGTCAGTGAGGCTGCGGTTCACGGCGAAGATCGTCGTGCCGCCGTCGTCGTGCGTCGCGACCGCGTCGACGAGGGGCACCTCACCGTGGAGGGCGGTGTCGTACGTCGGACTGTCGAGCTTGAGCTCGAGCGCGGTCGCGCGCGCGAGCTTCGACGTGAGCGAGAACGGGTAGAACGTGGTCTGCCGCCACGCCGGCCCGCCCGGCTCGGTCATGATCGGAGCGATCACGTTGACGAGCTGCGCGAGGCTCGCGGCCGTGACGCGGTCGGCGTGGCGGATGAGCGAGATCAGCAGGCTTCCGAAGACGACCGCGTCGAGCACGGAGTAGGAGTCCTCGAGCAGGCGCGGCGCGACGGGCCACGTCTGCACATCCGTGATCCGCTCGACCTCCTGGTACCGCGACTGGTACCAGACGTTCCACTCGTCGAACGAGATGTTCATCGTCTTGTCGCTGCGCAGCACCGCCTTGACCGAGTCCGCCGTCGCGATGACGGCATCGATGAAGCGGTCCATGTTGACACCCGAGGCGAGGAAGCTCCCGTAGTCGTCGCCTTCCGGCTCGTAGTACGCGTGGCACGAGATGTAGTCGACGCAGTCGTAGGTCTTCTCGAGGACGATGCGCTCCCACTCGCCGAAGGTCTCCATGTGGGCGCTCGAGCTGCCGCACACGACGAGCTCGAGGTCGGGATCGATCTGGCGCATCGCCGCAGCCGTGGTCGCCGCGAGCTGCGCGTACGCCTCCGGGGTGCTGTGGCCGAGCTGCCAGGGGCCGTCCATCTCGTTGCCCAGGCACCACATGCGGATGTTGTGGGGCTCGGGTCGCCCGTTGGCGACGCGCTGGTCGGCCCAGTACGTGCCCGGCTTGAGGTTCGCGTACTCGAGCACGTCGAGCGCCTCGAGCACGCCGCGCGTGCCGAGGTTCACCGCGTACATGAGCTCGCTTCCGACGCTCTCGAGCCACGTCGCGAACTCGTCGAGCCCGATCTGGTTCGTCTCGGTCGAGTGCCACGCGAGGTCGAGGCGGCGCGGACGCTGATCGCGCGGTCCGATGCCGTCCTCCCAGCGGTAGCCCGAGACGAAGTTGCCGCCCGGGTAGCGGATCGTCGAGACGCCGAGCTCCTTGACGAGGTCGATGACGTCACGGCGGAAGCCGTTCTCATCGGCCGACGGATGCCCCGGCTCGTAGATGCCGTCGTACACGCACCGGCCCAGGTGCTCGACGAAGGATCCGAAGAGCCTGCGATTGATGCGACCGACCGTGAAGTGCGGATCGATGGTGAGGTGTGCGCGGATCATTCTTCTCTTCCCGAGCAGGAGCGGTGGCGGCGATCTTCCCGGCGGCGGGTCACTTGAGGCTCCCGATCGACAGGCCGCCGCGCCAGTACTTCTGGAGCGTCAGGAACGCGATGATCAGCGGGATCACCGAGACGAGCGAACCGAGGATGATGATGCTCCACAGCGTCTGCCCGCCTGCGGCACCGTACGTCGACGCGGTCGACTGCCACAGGCCGATGCCGACGGTCACGGGGAACAGACGGTTGTCGGAGAGCATCACGAGCGGCAGGAAGTAGTTGTTCCACGACGCGACGACCGACAGCAGGAGCACCGTCACGATCGCAGGGCGCAGCATCGGCAGCGCGACCTGGAAGAAGGTGCGGAACTCGCCCGCGCCGTCGACGCGCGCCGCATCCAGCAGCTCGTCCGGCACCGCGTCACGGGCGTACACGTGCATGAGGTACACGCCGAACGGGTTGAGCAGCGTCGGGAAGATGACCGCCCAGATCGTGTTCGTCCACCCCATCTGCGCGAAGAGCACGAACGTCGGGATCACGAGGGCGGTGGTCGGCACCATGACCGCGCCGAGCAGGATCGCGAACGAGGCGCGCCGGCCGAAGAACCGGTACTTCGCGAAGCCGTACCCCGCGAGGACCGCGAGGGCCGTCGCGCCGACTCCGCCGACGATCGCGTACAGCGCGGAGTTCCCGAGCCAGCGCGCGTAGATGCCGCCGCTGTAGGTGAAGAGGTCGACGATGTTGCCGATGTAGTTGATGTCGTCGCTGAACCACAGTGCGCTGTCACCGCCGAACAGGCCCGACGCGGTCTTCGAGCTGTTGACGATCAGCCACCAGAACGGAACGAGGAAGTACACCATCAGCACGCCGAGCACGATGCTCAGCGGGATGCGTCCGGGGGTTCGAGGAGTCTTTCGCCGCTCGACGGCGCCTGGTTCGGCGGCGGGTGCGCCGGTGAGCTCCGTGGGAGTGATGGTCATGACAGGAAGCTCCCTCGCTTGCGAGTGGCGAACAGGAAGATGTAGACGCACACGAACACGACGGCACCGAGTGCGAACGAGATCGCCGCGCCGTAGTTCTGGTTCGCCAGGGAGAAGGCCTGCTGGTACGCGTACATGTTCGGCGTGAAGTCGTCGGGGATCGCGCCCGCGGCGAGTTGCTGCAGGATCTTCGGCTCATTGAAGAACTGCAGGGTCCCGATGAGCGCGAACACGAGGATGAGGAGCAGCGCCGGCGTGAGGAGCGGGATCTTGATGCGCAGAACGATCTGCCACTGCGACGCACCGTCGATGCGAGCCGCCTCGTACAGCGTCGGGTCGATGCCCTGCAGAGCGGCGTACAGGATGATCATGTAGTAGCCGGCCCACTGCCAGGTCACGATGTTGAGCAGACCCCAGAAGATCAGGCTGCGACTCAGGAAATCAGGGGCTTGAGCTCCGAAAATTCCGAAGAGCTCCGCGAGCGGACCGAAGTTGTCGCTGTACAGGAACCCCCACATGAGGGCGCCGATGACAGTCGGGATCGCGTACGGCATGAAGATCATGAGCCGCGAGAACCGCGCGAACCGCGTGATCAGGATGTCGAGGATCAGCGCGATCGCGAGCGAGACCGCCATCTGGAGCGGGATGAGGACGAGCGAGAAGCTGATGACGAACCACACGCCGTCGAGGAACGACGGGTCGGTGAAGGCCTTCGCATAGTTGCCGAAGAGGACGAATCGCGTGCCGCCGATGAGCGACTTCTGGAAGAGGCTCAAGTAGAGCGCGAAGCCGATCGGCAGCACGAGCAGGGCGAGGAAGATGATCCCGAACGGTCCGACGAAGAGCCACCCGAACAGGTTCTGTCTGGCGGTGGTGGAGCGGCGATGCCCCTTCTTCGTCATCGGGCTTGCTGTTGAGGCGGTCATGATTTCTCCGGGTATGAGGGATGACCGAGGGCCGGTCCGCGTGCACGGACCGGCCCTCCGTGACGTGACGCGTCAGTTGACGGTGAACCCTTGCTCCTCCGCGTACGACACCACGTCCTCCTGGAGTGCGTCGGCTGCTTCGGAACCGGTGATCTGTCCGTCGTTGATCGCGGCGATCTGCTTCGTCAACGCGGAGTAGTAGTACTGCCCGAGCGGCGTGTACGTCATGCCCTTGTACGCGTTGGCCGCGGGCACGTACACCTCCTTGTTCGCCTGCTGGCCGCTGAAGAAGGGCACCTCGTAGTTGAGGAACTCATCGGAGTCCAGCACGTTCACGTTGAGCGGGAAGATGATCTGGTTCTGCCACCCGTCATCGAGCGACGCCTGGTCGGCGTACACGCCGAACGCGACCTTGGCTGCGAGCTCAGGGTTGCTCGCCTGGCTCGAGACCGAGAAGGCCGAGCCGCCCCAGTTGATCGCGATGGGGTTGTTCGGATCCCACTGCGGCATCGGCGCGGTCGCCCAGACGCCCGCATCCGCGCCTTCACCGACGCCGGCACCCTGGAGGTAGCCGGGCGCCCATGCGGCGGACAGGTACGTCGCGTAGTTCCCGTTGATCACACCCGCGATGTACTCGGGGGTGAACTGGTCCTCCGTGCCGACGAGGTCCTTCTCGACGAGGCCGCTCCAGTACTCGAGCACCTCCTTGATCTCGGGGCTGTTCAGGTTGATCCCGATCTCGCCCTCGTTCGCGGGGTCGTACTCGAACGGCTCCGCGCCGTTCCCGTAGAAGAGCGCCGTCACGTACGCCGGCTGGTTCGCGGCGAAGCTCGCGAACCACGGACCGCCCGCGTCCTTCACCTTCTGCGCCGTGGCCTCGAACTCCTCCCACGTGGTGGGCGGCGTGATGCCGTACTCCTCGAAGATGTCGGTGCGGTAGATCATGCCCATCGGGCCACCGTCGATCGGAGCGCCGTAGATGCCGTCGCCGACCGACACGTCCTTCCAGGCGCCTTCGCTGAAGTTGTCCTTCACGTCCTCGTAGCCGAGGTCCTTCAGGTCGACCAGGGCGCCCTGAGCCTGGAAGGTCGCGATGCGGTCGGCCTCGACCATCATGACGTCGGGTGCGCCGCTGCCGGCCGAGATCGCCGTCTGGAACTTGTCGTATGCCTCACCGCCGGCGCCGACGTTGGTCCAGCAGACCTGGACGTCGTCGTTCGCCTCGTTGAAGTTGTCGACCACGAGCTCGGAGTTCGGGTACCACGCCCAGAGCGTGACCACCGGGGCATCCGGGTTCTTGATCTCGTTCTCGCAGTTCGATGCGGAGTCGCCTCCGCCTCCGCCGTTGTTGTCACCGCCGCCGCCACCGCCGGAGCAGGCGACGAGCGCGCCCGCGAAAGCGAGCGCCGTGACCACAGCAAAAACACGCCTTGTCTTCACTGGAGTTCCTTTCGGTTGCTGGACTTCTTCGTCGGTGCGTGACCGTGGGAGGAGTACTCCGAGCCGCCGGGTGGACGTCTCGATTTCCGACTGGTCTACAACGTTGTAGAGCAACGTTGTAGATACCATGGCACCGGCGCTCCACGCTGTCAAGAGGCCGTCGCAAATTTCCCGCTGCGGCCCGAAACTCTCAGTAGTCGACGGGGGCCGGCCCGAGTCGACGCAGAAGCGCGGACAGCGCCGCATAGGCGTCGTCGCGGTACGCCGCGAGCTCCGGAGCCTTCTCGGCGGAGGTCGCGAGGAACCCGCGACCGGACTTGACTCCCTTGTCGCCGCGCTCCACCTTCTCGCGGAGGACCTCGGGCTCGGCGAAGCGATCCGGGTACGCGGCGCTCAGCGAGCGATAGCAGAACTCGTACACGTCGAGACCCGCGATGTCGGCGATCGCGAACGGGCCGAAGAACGGCAGCCGGAACCCGAACGTCGTGCGCACGATGAGGTCGATCGCCTCGGGCGTCGCGACGCCCTCCTCCACCAGGCGGGCTGCCTCGCCGAACAGCGCGTACTGCAGCCGGTTGAGGACGAACCCGGTCACGTCCTTGATGGGCACCCCGACCTTGCCGCACTCGGCGAGGAGGTCGACGACGCGGGTGACCGCATCGGGATCGGTGCCGGCGTGCGGTATCACCTCGACGCCGGGCACGAACGTCGCCGGGTTGCTGAAGTGGACGCCGAGGAACCGCTCGGGACGCTCGACCGCCTCGGCGAGGGCGGATATCGAGATGGTCGACGTGTTGCTGCCGATGAGTGTGTCGGGGCGGCATCCGGCGCTGATGCGTCGCAGCGTCTCGTGCTTGAGCTCGAGGATCTCCGGGACCGCCTCCTCGACGAAGTCGACGTCGGCCACGGCTTCCTCGAGCGAGGCGGCGGCCGTCAGTCGCGTGGCGATGCGCTCCTCGGCGTCGGCGGGGAAGATCCCGCGCTCGGCGTACTCACCCGCCTCACGGATGAGGCGCTCGCGATTGGTCGCCGCGAGCTCTGCGCTCGCGTCGGCGAGGACGACGTCCCGACCGGCGAGCGCGAGGACCTGCGCGATCCCGCCGCCCATGTATCCCGAGCCCACGACCGCCGCCCTGCGGATCACTGTGCTTCTCCTTCGTAGCGCTCGATGAGACTGACCTTGGCGGCCGACGCGGAAGCGGGGTCGAATCGGTGCTCGAGCCACTCGCCCACGAGCTTCTTCGCGAGCTCGAGCCCGATCACGCGTGCGCCGAGCGTGAGGACCTGAGCGTTGTTGCTCTTGACCGAGCGCTCGACCGAGTAGCTGTCGTGGGCCGTGACGGCACGGATGCCGCGCACCTTGTTCGCCGCGATGGCGACGCCCAGCCCCGTGCCGCACACGAGCAGCGCGCGGTCGGCCTCACCCCGCGCGACGATGGTCGCCGCGCTCACGGCGACGTTCGGATAGGGCGTGGTCTCGGTGCTCGAGACGCCGACGTCCACGACGTCGTCCACGCGCGGGTCCGCCTCGAGCAGCTCGCGGAGGGCCTCCTTGTACGCGAAGCCGGCGTCATCCGCGCCGACGACGATCTTCCATCCCATGGGTCACTCCGCTTCTTCGGGATCCTCGGATGCCGCCGCCGCGGCCAGCGCCTCGGCGATGAGCGCGAACGACGTCGCTCCGGGATCGGGGTGTCCGATGCTCCGCTCGGCGAGCGGTCTCGCGCGCCCGCGGCGGGGCGTCATCGGCGCGGTCGCCTCCGCGGCGGTGCGGGAGGCGGCGGCGGCATCCGTCAGCGCCGACCGCAGGTCCGCACCCGCTCGCACGCGCTCGGTCAGGGTGTCGGCGTACGGCGCGACCGCGTCGAGCATGGTCTTGTCGCCGAGGTCCGCGCCGCCGAGCTCGGCGATCCGCGCGCGGGCGGCGGTGACGGCATCCGCGACATCGCTCGCCGTGAACGCGTCGGGAGAGCCGAGCGACGAGCCGAGCTGCGCGAGCGCGGCGCCCCACAGCGCGCCGGACGTACCTCCGGCGACCTCCGACCACGCGTCGCCGGCGGCTTGGAGCAGCTCACGCACGCCTGTCGCGTCGTCGGCTCCGGCGGATGCCTCCACCGCCGCCGTGAGGCCGCGCAGCATCCCGATGCCGTGGTCGCCGTCACCGGCGACCGCGTCGAGCTCGCCGAGCTGGTCGACGTGGGCGGCGACCGTGTCGCGGGCCGCGCGGAGCAGTCGGCGGGCGACCTGCGCGGCCGCGCGCGACGCGGGAGTCGCCTCGACCGCGGCGGCCCGGGCCGCGTCTGCTGCTGCCACCTGCTCGATCGTCCGCTGCGCGCCGGATCGGGTCGCGACATGACCCTTGCGGAACGCCGGTGATGACGCCGGCGCCTTCCACAGCTCCTCGAGCTCGTCGTCGAGCCACATGATCGTGAGCGAGACTCCGGCCATGTCGAGGCTCGTGACGAACTCGCCGCACTCGGGATCGACGACCTCGATGCCCTGAGCCTCGAGATGGTCGACCACGTAGCCGAAGAGCACGTACAGCTCCTCGTACTTGACTGAGCCCAGACCGTTGAGGATCACGGCTGCGCGTCGCGCTTCGGCCGGGCGTTCGGCCAGGAGCGGGGCGGCGAGGGTCACCGCGAGCTCGGGTGCCGACTGGAGGGGCACATCGCGCACGCCGGGCTCGCCGTGGATGCCGAGGCCGATCGACATCTGCCCCTCGGGCACCTCGAACAGCGGGTGGTCGGCACCGGGAAGCGTGCAGCCCGCGAACGCCACGCCGTGGCTGCGCGTGCGGCTGTTCGCCAGCGTTGCGAGCCGTTCGACCTCCTCGATCGAGTCGCCCCGCTCGGCCGCGGCACCGGCCACGTGGAACACGCATACGATGCCCGCGATGCCGCGACGTTCATCGAGCCCCTCGGGCGGAGCGCTGGCGACGTCGTCGGTGATGAGCACGGTCCGTGCGTCGACGCCTTCGGCGCGCAGTCGCCGCTCGGCCTCGCCGAGGTGGAGGATGTCGCCGGCGTAGCGCCCGTACGTGAAGAGGATGCCTCCGCCCGCGTCGGCCGCGTGGGCGACGCGCATCGCCTGGGCCGTCGACGGGGAGGTGAAGATGTTCCCGCAGATCGCGCCTGCCGCGAGCCCCGGTCCGACGTATCCGGCGAATGCGGGATAGTGCCCGGAGCCGCCGCCGATGAGCACGGCGACCTTGCCCCGATCGAGCGGATCCGCCCGCACGACTCCCCCGTCGACGAGGGCGACCTCGTCACGGTGTGCGCGCGCGAACCCGCGGAGGGCGTCGGCGACGAAGGCATCCGGGTCGGCGAAGATTCGGGTCATGCGGTCACCTCTGCTGCGTGCGACTGGCGGACTCGGCTCCGGCCGAGGGTGTACTCGCGGCGCGGAAGAACCCGTTGGCGCAGGTAGTCGCGATTCGTCGCGCTCACCGACAGCCCGTCGCCGCCGTAGTGCTCGACGCAGATGACGCCCTGGAAGCCGCTGCGGAGCGCGATCTTCACGGCGGTGCGGTAGTCGATGAGGCCGAGCTCGAGCGACGTCGGCACGGTCGAGTAGAGCCCGGCCGCGGGATCCTCGTCGCGCGTGTAGTTCTTGACGTGCCAGAAGTTCGCGTACGGCATGGTCGCTTCGACGATCGCCCGCCAGTCCTCGACGGCCTGGTGCAGGCGGATCAGGTTGCCGATGTCGGGGTTGAGACCGACGACGTCGAGTCCGATGTCCTCCACGAGGTGCACGGCCGACGCCGCGGTGCCGAGGAACGTGTGCTCGTACAGCTCGAGCGACAGCAGGAGACCGACTTCGCCGGCGTGACGCCCGAGCTCGCGGAAACGCGTCACGGCGAGCTGCCACGCGCTCTCGTCGAGGAGCGGATCGCGATGGCCTTCGACCGTCCAGAACCAGAGCGCTTCGCGCTGACGCGGTGTCAGCGCGCGATGCAGGCCCACCGACACGACCGAGACTCCGAGCTCCGCGGCGACGTCGATCGTGCGGTGCGCGTACGCGAGGTGCTCGTCGCCGTGCCGCTCGTCGATCACGCTGCGACGGATGGCGGACAGCGATGCGGCGCGGAGGCCCGACGAGGCGAGGCATTCCCGGAGCGCGGTCAGGCCGTGCTGGTCGAGGTCTCCGTAGCGGACCCACGAGTCCGTGAGGTCGACGTCGGTGAAGCCGGCATCGCTCACTTCAGTCAGATCCTCGAGCCAGCGATCGACCCCGGCCGACGACGGGCCCTCCGCGCTCGGATGGGCATCGCCCAGAGAAAGCATCGCAGCGGCGATCGGCCAGTCGGTCGCGCTCAGCATGGTCCGTCCTCCCTGACGTTCACCACCGCGGGCTACACTACTTTACAACGTTGCATTTCTCACGTTGAAAATCATGGGAGGCACCGAGGGTCCGGGCGTCCGCGAGGAGGCCCGGAGCGCAGTAGATTGGTTCGGAAGTCAGACGGGGGAGCATCGATGGGACCGACGATGCACGACGTCGCACGGGTGGCCGGCGTCTCTATCAAGACGGTGTCGAACGTCATCAACCACTACCCGCACGTGCGCCCGGGCACCCGTGACCGCGTGAACGCGGCCATCGAACAGCTCGACTACCGACCGAACCTCTCCGCGCGCGGCCTCCGCTCCGGCCGTACCGGCGTGATCGGACTCGCGGTCCCCTCGCTTCGCGAGAACTACTTCGCCGAGCTCGCCGACGCGGTGATCCGCGCCGCCGAGAAGCGGGGCCTCGGCGTGATGGTCGAACAGACCAGCGGCAGCCGCGACGCCGAGCTGCTCGCCGTGTCGTCCAGCCGCCCGCGCTTCCTCGACGGGCTCCTCTTCAGCCCGGTGAGCCTCGGGCAGGGCGACGCCGAGGCGCTCGTGACGGATGCGCCGCTCGTTCTGCTCGGCGAGCGCATCTTCGACGGCCCGACCGACCACGTCACGATGCACAACATGTCGTCGGCGCAGGCCGCCGTCGAGCACCTCATCGAGATCGGCCGCCGCCGCATCGCGATCATCGGCGCCGAGCTCGACGGAGACGACGAGGCGAGCTCGGCGAGCCTGCGCCTGAAGGGCTACCTGCGCGCGCTCGAGCAGGCCGGCATCGAACTCGACCCGACCCTCGTGCGACCGACGTCGATGTCGCAGTGGAACCGCGCAGGAGGCGCCGCCGCGACCCATCGCCTGGTCGCAGAGGGCGTCGACTTCGACGCCGTCTTCGCGCTCAACGACACGCTGGGACTCGGTGTGCTGCGCGCCCTCGTCGAAGAGAAGGTGCGCGTCCCCGACGACGTGGCCGTGATCGGTTTCGACAACATCGACGAAGGCAAGTACTCGATCCCCTCGATGTCGACCGTCGACACGGGGCGCGATGAGATCGCCCGCATCGCCGTCGACCGGCTCATCGAGCGCATCAACGAGAAGGGCGATCGGCGTCCGCCCGAGACGATCAAGCCCGACTTCCGCATCGTGCGTCGGGAGTCGACGGGGTTCGTCAGCACCGAGTGATGCGCGAGGGCGGCAACCAGCGGCCTCAGTGCTCGTCGCCCGGCGCCGCTTCCGCCTGGATGCGCTCGATGTACTCCGCGATGGTCGGCATGAGCATGAGGCGCTCACGGTAGAACGTGTTCACGAGATTCACGACGAGCGCCTGGGCGGCAGCGACCTCCGCAGACCGCGCCTCGCCGCTCTTCTGCCCCTCGAGGGTGCGGCGAAGGCGCAGCATCGCCGCGACGAGCTCCGATTCGGCATCTCCCTCGAGCGTCTCCACGATCTGCAGCACGAGGGCGTCGGCCTGGTCCTGAACCTGCTCGATCGGAATCGACGACCCCTCCTGCGTCGCGTTGTCGAGCGTGCGGATGAGCGACCACACCTGATACAGCGTCGTCGCGGGCTCGTCGAACAGCTCGCGCACGAACGCCGCGTCCATGTGGCGCCCCGACAGCCGGAACACGTTGTACATGCGCTTCGCGGCCTTGCCGTAGTTCAGGTCGTACGTGAGGTACTTGCGCACCTCGCCCTCGAGCGCCGCGACGTACTCGTCGAGCGCATCGGCGCTGACGAACTGCGCCACCTTCGCGAAGGTGGGAACGGATGCCGCGTCGAGGTAGATCTCCTGGAAGTACGCGTCCAGGTAGCCGTCGAGCGCGACGATGCTTCCGTCCGGCGCCTCCCACGTGACGTCGATGACGTTGCTCGCGTTCGAGAGCCCGCCGCGCTCCGGGTCGGTGACGACCCAGTCGAGCTTGCACCAGCCGGGATCGAGGGCGACCTCCTCCCATCGCAGCTCGAGGGGCTCGGCATCCGCGCGCTCGACGACCTGCACGCCGGCCTCGACCTCGGCGAACGTCCACGAGACCGGGCTGCCCCTGCGAACGGGCGCGCCGCGTACCGTGCCCTCGACCTGATGCGTGCCGAACTTGGCCTCGAGGAACTGGAAGGACGGCCCCTGATGGCGCTCGACCACGTGCTCGCGGAGCAGTCGCGCCATGATCGCGCACGCCTCTTCGCGCGTGTCCGCCTTGATGTTGAGGCGCTGGAAGTAGTCGGCATCGCCCGGGTAGGTCTGGATCTTCGACTGCGCCGCCGAGCCCGACAGCGCGAGCGCGCTCTCGGCGCCTTCGCCCCTCACCTCGACGATCTCGCCGATGCGGCGGAAGCGCGCGATGTCCTTCGGGCTGAAGTCGAGCATCGTCGGACGGTAGCCGTACGTGCCGCTGTCAAGGTCGACTTCGAGCGCGTTGTCCGTCGCATCCGCGGCGATCGCCGCGAGCCACCGGATGCTCTCCTCCTCGTCCATCTCGACGCCGAGGCGCCTCGCGGACTCGATGATCCTCTGCAGCTCGGCGGTGTGGTCCACGACGGCCATGGCGTGCTCCTCTGACGGCGGCGTCACTCGGATCCGCGGCGCGCGGTCCCCCGCATCCGCCGAAACATCTCGGCTTGATCGCGCGCGTCCCCAAGGGCATTGTGCGACAGATCACGCCCGTCCAGGTAGAGCGGCGACAGCACGCGCATGCTCGTGTCGGCCCACGAGCTGCCCGCCAGGCCCATGTAGTACGCCTTGATGTCGAGCGCCGAGTGCCCGAACGGGTTGCGCCCGAGGTGCCGGCGGAAGTACGTGTCGACGAACATCCAGTCGAACGGCGCGTTGAACGCGGTGAACACGGGCGTGCGCCCCGGGGGCGTCGCATCTGCGATCCATTCGTCGAACCGGCGCATCGCCTCGGCCGGCTCGACGCCCTCGACGCTCAGTCGCTCGATCGACAGACCACTCACGGCGATCGCCTCGGCGTCGACCGCTTCCGACACCGGCTTCAGCTCGACGTAGAACGCCATGTCAGGGTCGTCGACGACGCAGGCGCCGATCGACAGCAGGGAGTACTCTTCCGGGTTCGGGCCCGCCGTCTCGACGTCGATGCTGATGAAGGTCTCGGGGCGGGCGATGTGCACAGGGTCATCCTGCCGCACGATGGCAGGATCGGCCGCCCCGCCACCCGCCGGGATCAGGACATCTGGCGGGAGCAGGAGCACTCGACGGGGAGTGTCCTGCTCCCGCCAGATGTCCTGATCCGGCAGGCAAGAGTGGAGCTCAAATGACCGACTCCGACCAGGGGTCGGGGTTGCCGAAGCGGTGCGCGGTGATCGTGATGGATTGCTCGCGCAGGAACGGAAGCAGCTCGATCCGCCCGGCCGTCGTCACCTCGTTGTCGTAGACCGCGACATCGGGATCGCCGCCCGTCGCCTCCGCGAGGGCCCGGTGAAGAGCCGAGACGGATGCGGCGGAGCCGACCAGCCGGACGCGGGGCGGCCGCTCGGGCCGGGTGCCGGGTTGCAGCGCATCCGCTCCCTCGACCTGATCCGCGCCCGACGCACCGGATACCCGCTCGATCCACTGCTCGTCCGTCTCGACGTACACCGCGACGCCCTGCTCACTGAGCGCGCGGCGCACCGCGGGCGGGAAGCCCGCCGGAGCACTCACTGTGAGCGGCGTGCCGGCGCGGACGCCCGCGAGCGCGACGCGCAGAGTGTGGTGCCACGGGGCATCCGCCGTCGCCCGCACCGCGAGGCCCGGAACGGGTCGATACCGGAACAGGTTCCGCTCGATGCCGAGGCGCGAGACGTCCTTCACCTGGCCGAACTCCCGGTCCCACGCGAGGGCGTCCGACAGCGCGGCGCGGCGCACCCACTCGAACTCCTCGAACCCGAGCGAGGGCTGCGCCGACTCGATGACCTCGGCGATGCGGGTGTCGAGCCCGCGCAAGTGGAGGGTCTTCGACACGGTCGCGCCCGCCGACGCGCGCCACTTCCCGAGCCCGATGAGGTAGTTCGGCCCACCGGCCTTCGCACCCGCGCCGACCGACGAGCGCTTCCACCCGCCGAACGGCTGCCGCTGCACGATGGCGCCCGTGATGCCGCGGTTGACGTAGAGATTTCCCGCTTCGACGCGCTCGAGCCAGAACGCGAGCTCGTGCGGGTCCTGCGTGTAGAGGCCCGCCGTGAGCCCGTACGAGACGGCGTTCTGCAGCTGGATCGCGTGCGACAGCGACTGAGCGTGCATGATGCCGAGCACCGGCCCGAAGAACTCCTCCATGTGGAAGCGCGAACCGGGCTGCACGCCGGTGCGGATGCCCGGCGTCCACAGTCTCCCGGCGTACTCCGGCAGTTGATCCGGTCCTTGAGCCCGGTGAAGCGTCGGCTCGATGAGCCACTTCTCGCCTTCGTCGAGCGTTGTGAGCGCCCACTCGAGCTTGCCGTGCGGCTGCTCGATGACAGGGCCCATCTCCGACAGCGGGTCGGTCGGAGGGCCGATGCGAAGAGAGGTCGCCGAGTCGTACAGCTGGCGGGCGAAGCGCTTCGAGTGGCCGACGGGCCCGATGAGGATCGCGAGCGACGCGGCCGAGCACTTCTGGCCCGCGTGCCCGAACGCGCTCTTGACGAGATCGGATGCCGCGAGGTCGAGGTCGGCCGACGGGGTGATGATCATCGCGTTCTTGCCGCTCGTCTCGGCGAGCAGCCGCAGGTCGGGGCGCCACGAGCGGAAGAGCGCCGCGGTCTCCCAGGAGCCCGTGAGGATGACGCGGTCGACGTCCGGATGCGACACGAGCTTCTGGCCGAGCGCCCCTTCGTCGATGTCGGCCAGGGCGAGCACGTCGCGCGGGACGCCGGCCTCCCACAGCGCCTCGGCGACGACCGCTGCGCAGCGACGCGCCTGCGGTGCGGGCTTGAACACGACGCCGGAGCCCGCCGCGAGCGCGGCGAGCACGCCGCCTGCGGGGATCGCGATCGGGAAGTTCCACGGCGGCGTCACGACTGTGAGGCGCGACGGCATGAACACGGCGCCGCTCACGCGGTCGAGCTCGCGGGCGGTCGCGGCGTAGTAGTTCGCGAAGTCGACGGCCTCGCTCACCTCGACGTCGGCCTCGGCGAGCACCTTGCCCGTCTCGGACGCGGCCACCTCGATGAGCTCCGCCCGACGCGCTTCGAGCGCGCGACCCGCGGCCTGCAGCACGGCCGACCGCTCGGCGGCGGGCAGAGCGCCCCACGCCGCGGCGGCTTCCCGCACGCGCGCGACGACGCCCTCGAGCGCGTCGGCGTCTTCGATGCGCGCGGCCTGGATCGTCGCGTCGCCGGCGGTCGAGTACTCGACGCGACCGAGGATCGAGCGACTCCACGAGCGGTTCGCCGCGAGCGCGGGATCGGTGTCGGCCGCGTTCTCGAAGCCGGGGGCGCCGGATGCGGGCACCTCGGTCTCGCGCGAGGAGTACACCGCCGTCTCGACGAACGACTCTCCGCCGAACAGCTGCGATCCGCGGTCGGGCTCCATGGGCGCGGTGTCGCCCGGTTCGCCCGGCCGCGCGATGTCGAGCACCGCCTTCGTGAGGCCGGCGTCGTCGGCCGGTCGGCGCACACGCGCGCGAAGACCCGGAGCCGCCGGGGCGGCATCCGTCGGAGCGGTGCGGTCCTGCGTGCGGTTCGGCCCGGTCGGCAGCGTGGGATCCGCTGCGCGCTGGATCGACGCGAGGAACCGGTCGCGTTCGCGCGCGAACATCGACGGATCGTCGGCGAGATCGAACGCGGCGGAGAGGAAGTTCTCGCTCGACGCGTTCTCCTCGAGGCGGCGCACGAGGTAGCTGATCGCGACGTCGAACTCGTCGGGACGCACGACGGGCACATAAAGAAGCACGTGGCCCACCTCGCGCGAGACCGCGGCCACCTGGCCCTGCGCCATGCCGAGGAGCATCTCGAACTCGACGTGCGGGCGGACGCCGCGTCGACCCGCGAGCAGCCACGCGTAGGCGATGTCGAAGAGGTTGTGGCCTGCGACCCCGATGCGCACGGCGGCCGTGTTCTCGGCGCGCAGCGCGAAGTCGAGGCACCGGATGTAGTTCGCGTCCGAGTCGAGCTTGCTGCCGTAGGTCGCGAGCGGCCACCCGTGCATGATGGCGTCGACGCGCTCCATCGCGAGGTTCGCACCCTTGACGAGCCGGATCTTGACGCGCGAGCCTCCGTTCGCGACACGCTGCTGCGCCCACGCGGTGAGCTCGGTCAGAGCGGGCAGCGCGTCGGGGAGGTAGGCCTGCAGCACGATGCCGGCCTCCAGGCCGCGCAGACGCGGGTCTTCGAGGATGCGCGTGAACACCGCGATCGTGAGATCGAGGTCGCGGTACTCCTCCATGTCGAGATTGATGAAGGTGCCGTCGGTCGCCGCGGTGAGGTACAGCGGCATGAGGCGCTCGACGACCTTGTCGACCACCTCGTCGAACGCCCACATCGAGATGTGGCTCGCGATCGCCGAGACCTTCACCGACACGTAGTCCACATCGCGGCGCCGGATGAGCTCGTGGATGCCGTCGAGCCGTCGCAGCGCCTCCTGCTCGCCCAGCACCGCCTCACCGAGGAGGTTGAGGTTGAGCCTCGCACCGGATTCGCGGATCTTCGCGATCGCGGGGCCGAGCTTCTCGGGCCGTGCGTCCACGACGAGGTGTCCGACCATCCGGCGCAGGACGCGGCGTGCGATCGGGACGGTAGGCCACGGGAGCACGGGAGCCACGACGCCGCCGGTGCGCACCGCGGCCCTCAGGTACCACGGCAGGAAGCGCGGCGCGAGCGGGGCCACCCGCTGCAGATTCGACGCCGCCGCCAACAGGCTCTCGGGCCGCATCACGCCGTCGACGAAGCCGATCGTGAAGGGCAGTCCGTTGGGGTCTTTGAGTACGCCGGCGAGTCGCTCGGCTGAGGGGTCCACGTCGACCTGGGCGCTTTCGGCGATCCACCTCTGCGCCAGTCCCACGGCCCGCGAGGCGAGATCGTCGCCCGGCGCCGCAAGGTCGGTGTCCCCCTGGATGGGGTTGGTCACCATGCGTCAAGCCTACGACGCCCACCGCGGGTGGATTCCCGCCTGTGGACGCCGTAGGAGCGGGCCCCCGAGTGCGCGAGGAGGCCCGCCGTCCTCACGTGCGGTCGGTGCGCGGGCGACGGAGGTCCTCGTCCGTCATCGCGGCCGCATCGGCGTCCGTCTGCGCGGGCTGCTCGCCCTCGAGGTCGGTGCGCCGGTCGCTCGCAGACGTCTCGCCCGAGTACGTCTCGCCGGGATACGTCTCGCCCGTCGAGGCCGCGGGAGTGGTGGTCGCGGGCGCCGCGTAGCCGGCCGCCGTCGGCGCTGCACCCGCGTCGTCCGCGTCCGTGCGGCGGATCGCGTCGGCATCCGCACGGCGCGTGTCGTCGGCATCGGTCCGGGTCGCCCCGGCGTCCGCGGTACGGCGTCCGTCGTCGCCCACGAACGGGTCGACGTCGTCGGCCTTGCGCAGCGTCTCCTCGTGCTCGGCGCGGGCCTTCGCGGCATCCGCCTGCAGGTCGTCGATCGACCCCATGCGGCGTTCCGCCTCGACGGATGCCTCGGCCGCACGCGCCTGCGCCTGCTGGGCCGCCGCGGCGGCAGCGGCCGCGTCGGCCCGTGTGCGGGTCACTTCGGCTTCGCGCTCACGGGCTGCGAGCTCCTTCTCGCGGGCCTCCGCGCGCAGCTTCTCCGCTTTCTCGTGCTGGGCCCGCTCTCGGGCTTCGCGGCGTCCGCGCGCCGTCACCGCGATGACGACGGCGACGACGATGATGACCACGACGATCGCGACGATGATCCAGATGAGGGTGGTCGTGTCCACGGCTCACTCCTTCCGTTGGCGCCGCGGGTAACCGGCGCTCCGCATCAACCGAACCGGAGTGCGCCGCACGCGACAACGCCCTTGCGCCGGGCGCGGCGGTCCGCTAGCGCGGAGTCATGCCCACACGCTCGGCGCGGGCGCCTTCGTCGACGGAAGGGCCGCCGAAGCCGCCCATTCACGGACCCAGGGCTCGAGCTCGGGGAGGTTGTCGGGCCGGTGCAGAGCCTCGAAGAGCTCCTCTAGCGGGATGACCCCTCCCCCGCGGCGCAGGAACCGGGCGCGCACGACCATCTGCGCGTAGACCTCTCCGTCGACCACCGCGCGGTGCATCATGTACGTCGCCTTGTCGTCGTGCCCGATGAGGCGGGACTCGACCGTGAACGCCTGCCACAGCTCGAGCGACTTGCGGAAGGTGATCGTCTCGCTCGCGACCACGGCGTACCAGCGCTTCTCCTTGAGGAGGTCCCACAGGCCTGTGCGGATCATGAGGTCGAAGCGTCCGAGATCGAAGAGCGACGCGTAACGCCCGTTGTTCATGTGGCCGAGCAGGTCGAGGTCGGTGGGCAGCGTGTGAAGACGCACGCGCCCGACGGAGTCGGGGGCGACGGGGCCGTTCCGGCGCAGCATCCGCCGCGCGCGCCAGATCGTGAGGAGGGTGCGCCAGATCACATTCACGGGGAGCGATCGTAGTGATCGATGTGTCTTTCGACGACTCGGTTGTCGCTCTCCGACAGAAATGCCCGGCTTTCCTGTGCTCTGACGCCGTCGGGAACCGCCGATTTCACTCCGCGCGAGCCCGCGCGTAGAGTCTGGCCATGAACGCCGAACTGCAGACTGACATCGTCGTCCGCCCTGTGCGCGACGTCGACGCCGAGGCCCTCGGCCGCGTGCACGCCACCTGCTGGCACGAGACCTACGACCACCTCATCAGCAAGGCCGCGCTCGAGCGCATCTCGCCGAAGCGCCTCGCCGAACTGTGGACCCACTGGGCCGTACAGGGCCCCGAGTTCACCATGTGCGCCGCCCTCGTCGACGGCGAGATCGTCGGCTTCGCCGGCTCGGGCCCCGCCCGCGACAAGGACGCGCCGCGCAACCGCGAGCTGTACTTCATCTACCTGCTCGATGCGTGGCACGGCACCGGCATCGGCCAGAAGCTGTTCGACTCGGTCGTGCGCGAGGGCGAGCCGCTCTACCTGTGGGTCGCCGAAGACAATCCCCGCGCCCACCGCTTCTACACCCGCAACGGGTTCACGCTCGACGGCGCCTCACACACCGAGCCCTTCCTCGGTGAGACGCTGACCGAGGTGCGGTTCGTCCGCTGAGCGCCTGACGTGCTGCAGGTGTGGGCACTGCCGGGCATCCCCGAGGTGACGCCCGGCACCGACCTCGTCGACGTGATCGCGGATGCCGCGGGCGACACCGTCGAAGACGGCGACATCCTCGTCGTGACGTCGAAGATCGTGTCGAAGGCCGAGGGCCGCATCGTGACGGCCGACGACCGCGAGGATGCGATCACGGCCGAGACGGTGCGCGTCGTCGCCACGCGAACGTCCGAGACCGGACACGTGACCCGCATCGTGCAGAACCGCCTCGGCATCGTGTCGGCCGCCGCCGGCGTCGACGCGTCGAACACGGCTCACGGCACCGTGCTGCTGCTGCCGGAGGATCCGGATGCGTCGGCCCGCGCCCTCGCGGCGGGCCTCCGAACGCGCCTCGGCGTGCGCGTCGGGGTCATCGTGTCCGACACGCTCGGCCGCGCATGGCGCGACGGCCAGATCGACCACGCGATCGGCGCAGGCGGGGTCCGCGTGTTCGAGGATCTGCGGGGCGGGACGGATGCCGAGGGCCGCCCCCTCATCGTCACGATGCCGTGCGTCGCCGACGAGCTCGCCGCCGCAGCAGACCTGGTGAAGGGCAAGGCCTCCCGACTGCCGGTCGCCGTCGTGCGCGGCCGTGCCGACCTCGTGGGCGACCTCGATCTGCCCGGCGCCCGTTCGATCGTGCGGTCGCTCGACCGCGACATGTTCCGCCTCGGCACCGACGAGGCGTACGCAGAGGGGTTCGCAGCCGGCCGAGCGGCCGCGAACCCCTCCTCGCCCGCTCAGCGCGAGCGCAGCGTGACCTGACCGGCCGACACCTCCACGTGGATCGTGCTGGACGCGCTCGGGTCCGACCCGATGCGGTTGTCGAAGCCGCCGGCCGAGACGTCCGACGTCACCACGTAGTCCCCCTCGGGCACGGAGAGGTCGAGGGATCCGGCGCTCAGGTCGACCGCGATCTCATCGGGCTGTGAACCCGTGAGGGCCGCGTCGAGGGAGCCCGCGTTGACGGTGAGCGTCGCCGTCGCGACATCCGCGAGCTCGAGATCGGCGCGACCCGCGTTCATGTCGGCCGTCAACGACTCGGCCGAGCCCGAGATGTCGGCGCGGCCCGCGTTCATCGTGAGGTCGAGCTCGGCGAACTCGCCGTCGACGTCGAGGGTCCCTGCCGAGAACGTGATGTCGGCGTCGAGGCCCTCGAGCGACTGGGGCAGGCGCAGCACGGCGTCGCCGGGGCCGCCGAACCAGCCGCCGAAGATCCACCACGGCCCCCACATGCGGGGAGAGCCCACGACAAGGCTTCCGCCCTCGCGCTCGAGCACCCAGCGGTCGGCGCCCCACGAGCTCGTGACCTCGAGCTCGGCCTCGCGCACCGATCCGAACTCCACGCGCAGCGATCCGGCCGCCGCGTCGATGTCGAGGCGATCGACGCCCGCGACCTCGACGGAGCGGTTCGTCGTGTGCACGGATGCCGACACGATCGTGCCGACGACCGCCGAGACGATCGCACCGACGATCACGAGGCTTCCGAACACGATCGCGAGGATCGTTACCACGCGGGCGGCGCTCGACGGCGGGCGCTGCGGCGAGCCGCCGGGCGGCGTCTGACCCGGTACGGGGGGCGGACCCGCGGGGGTCGCGGGCGGGGGCGGGTTCAGCGTCGTGCTCATCGGTTCGTTCCCATCTGCGGCGTCGTGCCGCCTGGCGTCGCGGGTCGGGACCCGCCGTGTTCGAGGTGGGCGAGCGCTGCGAGCACCCGCCGGTTGCCGGACTCGTCCGGCTCGAGACCGAGCTTCTGGAAGACCGCGGTGATGTGCTTCTCGACGCTTCCCTCGGTGACATGCAGCGTCTTCGCGATCGCCTGGTTCGACCGGCCCTCGGCGATCAGGGCGAGAACGGATGCCTCACGGTCGGTGAGGCGCTGCATCCGCTCGTCCTTCCTGCGCCTGTTGAGAAGCTGCGCGACCACCTCTGGGTCGAGCACGGTCGCGCCGCCGGCGATGCGGTCGATCGCCTCGAGGAAGTCGGAGACGTCGGCGACGCGGTCCTTGAGGAGGTAGCCGAGCGCACCGTCGCTCGACGCGATGAGGTCGGACGCGTAGCGCTCCTCGACGTACTGCGACAGCACGAGCACAGCGAGCCGCGGGAGCCGTGCGCGCAGCGCGATCGCCGCGCGCACGCCCTCGTCGGTCCACGTGGGCGGGAGCCGCACATCGATGATCGTGAGGTCGGGGTTCGTCTCGTCGACGGTCTCGTCGAGGTGGGTGGCGTCGGCGACGGCGGCGACCACGTCGTGACCCGCGTCTTCGAGGACGCGCACGAGACCTTCGCGCAGGAGGGCGGAGTCCTCGCAGATCAGGATGCGCACGGGATGCTCACCTCCACGCTCGTCGGCCCGCCGACCGGGCTGTCGATTCGGGCTTCGCCGCGAGCGGCGACCACGCGGTTGACGATGCCGTCGAGACCGCCGCCGGGCATGACACGGGCACCGCCCACGCCGTTGTCCTCGACGCGGGCCCACAGCGTGCGCCCTGCTTCGGGGGTCGCGCCGTCGCGCAGCCGCACGACGACGCGCACCTCGGTGCCGCGGGAGTGCTTCGTCGCGTTCGTGAGCGCCTCGGCGATCGCGAAGTACGCGGCGGCCTCGGCGTCGCGGCTGCAGCGCCCGTCCAGTCGCACGTCGAGGTGCACGGGGATGACGGACCGCGCCGCCAGGGCGGAGAGCGCCGCGTCGAGACCGCGGTCGTCGAGCACGGCGGTGTGGATGCCGCGCGCGAGCTGGCGCAGCTCGGTGATGGCGGCCTTCGTCGAGGTGTGCGCCTCCGAGATGAGCTCCTTCGCAGCATCCGGGTCGCTGTCGATCTTCTGCTGCGCGAGGCCCAGGGTCATGCCGACCGAGACGAGCCGCGGCTGGACGCCGTCGTGCAGGTCGCGCTCGATGCGCGTGCGCTCGACGTCGGCGGCGCGGACGGCCCCCGCGTGCTGGACGCTCGATGTGCGCGCTGCCTCGGCGAGCTGGGCCTCTCGTGAGGGGACGACGATCGCACGGGCGATCACCCCATGCAGGAGCGCCAGGCCGACGATCGCGGCGAGAGCGACGATGGCGGAGAGGATGCCGATCGGCACCGCCCACGCGATCGGCACGTCGATCGCGGTGCGGGCGAGCCGCACGGCGCTCGCGTCGGCGAACAGGGGCGAGAACGCGAGCACGACGCCCGAGGCGAAGACGCCCACGAGGAACAGCACGATCCAGCCGAGGATCGTCGAGATGGCGAAGTTCGCGATCGCGCGCCACGTCGTCGGGTCGATGATCTGCAGCCCGATCGTGCGCATGAACCCGGCGAACCCGGGGCGGCCGCTCGTGCGCGGCCGGCCGACGGGGAGTCCGAAGCCGTAGAGCCCGTCGACGCGGGCGGTCTCGAGCCAGCCGACTGCGAAGAGCGCGTACACGAGGCCGAGGAAGAAGATGAGCCCGATGCCGAGCACCGGCAGCAGGCCGATGCTCAGTCCGAGCAGGGCGAAGAGCACCGCGAACAGCGCAGGGCCGATGACGCCGAGGGCCGCGAGCTGTGCGATCGCACCCGCGACGCGCGCCGGCGACGAGACGCGGCGAAGAGTGTCAGGACGTTCGGAGGACATACCCCCACGGTAGGGGCGGGCGTCGCGCCGCGCGCCAGAGGCATCCGGAGAACTTTTGTCGGGTTAACCCCCGGTCGTGGGCGCCGAGATTGCGCGAATGACGGGCGGATGCCGCATCCGATCGCAGTTCGCGCAATCTCGTGCGGGTCGGGCCCGCCCCGGCCTCAATCCGTCTGCGCGAGGTACTCGAGCTGGGCGCGCGTCGATGCCTCCGCCGCGAAGCGCACGGCCGGGTCGACGCGTGCGTACACGAGGTAGACGACGGTGGTCACGAGCTCCGGATCCCCCGACGGCTCGCGGCCGAGCTTCTCGAGCGCGGCGCGCACCTCGTCGAGGCGCGAGGCACGGTGCGCGGCGTAGCGCGCGCACACGTCGGCCAGGTCGGGAAGCCCCGGTCCGTGTGCGGGAAGCGCGGGGATCGCGCCGAACTCCGCGAGCCGGTCGAGGCTGCGCAGGTATGCGCCCAGCGACCCGCCCGGGTGCGCGATGATCGTCGAGCCGCGGCCGAGGATCGTGTCGCCCGTGATCATCGTCCCGCCCGCCGCGGCGTCTCCGCGCCATGCGGGCGCCTCGCGGCTCCCGTCCTCGACGGCGGTGTCGTCGGGGAGGTGGAAGCTCACGGAGTCGGCCGTGTGACCCGGGGTCGCGACCACTTCGAGCCGCACGCCCCCGGCCTCGATGAGCTCGCCCGCGGTGAGCGGTGCGCCGTCGTGGCAGAGGCGCGGATCGAACGCGCGCACCGGAGCCCCGGTCTGCTCGGCGAATCTCGGCGCCCCCTCCACGTGATCGCGGTGGTGGTGCGTCAGCAGGATCAGCTCGACCGGGCCCTCGGCCTGCAGCCGATCGAGGTGCTCGTCGTCGTCGGGACCGGGATCGACGACGATCGCACCGGTGTGACCCGGCGCGCGGATGATGAACGAGTTCGTGCCGTCGAGGGTCATCGGCCCGGCGTTCGGCGCGAGGAGGCGGGTGACCTGATCCGTCCACCGCTCGGCCGCGAGCACCGGGCGGATCACCGGGCGCTGACCTTGCCGAACAGGCGCGCGATCGGCGCGAGCACCATGGGCCGGGCCGCGACCCACGCGGCCGCGATGACGACCATCGAGGCGACGAAGATCCAGAAGCCCACCCAGTTCACGGCGTCCTGCGACGCGTACATGTGGTTCAGGTTGCGCAGGGCGCCGGTCGCGAACACGAGCACCACGTGCACGAAGATGAACAGCACGAAGTAGATCATCACGGGGAAGTGGATCGCCCGCGCCCACTCGACCGGGTACGCCTTGTTGAGTCCGGCGGCGTTCTTGGGCCACACGCCGCTCATGCGCACACCCGTGACGGCCGCGAGCGGGGCGGCGATGAACACGGTCGTGAAGTACGCGAGCTGCTGGAGCGAGTTGTAGTTCACCCAGCCGTTCTCCGTCGGCCAGTCGAGCGACACGTACTGCAGGGCGGCCGAGATCGCGTTCGGGAAGACCTCCCAGCTCGTCGGCACGATCCGCATCCACTGTCCGGTCGCGAACAGCAGGACGACGAAGATCAGTCCGTTCGCGAACCACAGGATGTCGAGCGACTGGTGGAACCACAGCGCGAGGCTGATCTTGCGCTTGCTGTTCCAACGCGGCGACCAGAATGCGGTCGGCCGCTTCTCGGTGCGCACCCGCAGGCCCGAGCGGATGATCAGCACGATCAGGAAGACGTTGAAGAAGTGCTGCCACCCGAGCCACGGCGGAAGGCCTACGGGCGCTCCCTCGGGCAGGTGGTACTCGCCCGGGTACGTCGCGAGGAAGTCCTGCATGAACTCGAGGCTCAGGAACCAGCGCACGAACAGGACGGCCATGCCTGCGGCGAACAGCAGTCCGAGCCCGCCGACGATCGCGGCGCCGGCCCACTGCCCGCGCGTGAAGGGTCCGATGCGCGTGGGCTCGGGTCGAGGCTCAGGACGAACGGATGCCGCGGCCCCGGGCCACACCGTCTGTGTGAACGGCAGCGGCGGGCGCGGGCCGGCGGACGCCACTTCGGCGACGGGCGCCACTTCGGCGGCGGGCGCTGTTGCGGCGGCGGGCGCTGTCGCGGTGGCGGCGGGGGTGGCGGATGCCGCGGGCGCCGTTGCCGCGGCCGGTGCCGCGCCCGGACGCGGGAGCCCCGTGCGCACGGCGCGCCCCTGCGTGGACGCGGGTGCTTCGGCTGCTGCCGCAGCCGGCGCCGGCGCCTCCGCGGTGGCGGCGGGTGCTTCGCCCTCGGTCGCTGAGCGAGCGGAGCGAGACGAAGCGGCAGCCTCCGCGGTGGTGCGATCCGGTGCGAAGCCGGCAGGCGGCCAGGGCTCTCCGCCCGGCGTGCGCGGGAGTCCACGGCGCAAGGGGCGGGTGCCGGCGGGCGCTGCGGCGGCTGCGGGCGCCTCGTCTCGCTGCGCTCGCTCGGCGACCGGGGTCGGGGCATCCGCGATGTCCGCGGCCGGGGTCGGGGCATCCGCGATGCCCGCGGCCGGGGCGGGAGTCGCCTGTCCGCTCTCGGCGACCGCCGCGGGAGCCGACGGCACGAGCGACTCCGGCGGCCACGGCTCTCCGCCCGGCGTGCGCGGCAGTCCGCGACGCACGCGGCGCGCGCCGACCGCGGCAGCCGCAGGAGCGGGCGCCGCCGGCACCGCAGGTGCGGCATCCGCACCCGCCTGCGCGGCCTCCGCGGCCTCCGCGGGCTCCGCCACGGCCGGCTCCGCCACCGCCGGCACCGCAACGACCGACTCCGCAACGACCGACGCCTCAGCGGCGGGAGCGGCGCTCAGCACGCCCTCGGGCACCTCGCCGTTCGGCGGCCAGGGTTCTCCCCCGGCCACGCGCGGGAGCCCGCGACGCAGCGTTCGGCCGTACGTTGCCATCCGGTTACGCCTTCTTCGCCTCGAGGGCCGCGATCAGCTGGGGCACGACCTGGAACACATCGCCCACGACGCCGAAGTCCGCGATCTCGAAGATCGGGGCATCCGCGTCCTTGTTGATCGCGACGATCGTCTTCGCCGTCTGCATGCCCGCCTTGTGCTGGATCGCACCCGAGATGCCGAGGGCGACATACAGCTGCGGCGACACCGAGACACCCGTCTGCCCGACCTGGTACGACTGAGGCACGTAGCCCGCGTCGACCGCGGCGCGCGACGCGCCCACGGCTGCGCCGAGCGCGTCGGCGAGCTGCTCGACCAGCGCGAACTTCTCGGCCGAGCCGAGGCCGCGTCCGCCGGAGACGACCCTCGCGGCACCGCGCAGCTCCGGACGCGACGACGTCGCCTCCGCCTGCTTCACCTCGCCGACCGACGCGGCGCGGCGGCCGGATGCCTGCACCGTGAGCGTCTCGGTCGCGAGCGGCTTCGCCTCGGCCCGAGCGTCGACCGCGCCGATGCGCACCGTGATGACGGGGGCACCCCACGTGACGGCCGAGTCGACACTGTAGGCGCCGCCGTACACGGAGTGGTGCGCGACCACACCTTCGGCGTCGCGCGAGACGCCGACCGCGTCGACCGCGACCCCGGAGCGCGTGCGCGCCGCGAACCGGCCCGCGACATCGCGCCCCTCGATCGAATGCGAGATGAGCACGGCGTCGGGGCGGACGAGATCGGATGCCGCCACGAGCGCGTCCACGACCGGAACCGTGAGCTGCTCGCCGAGCGCCTCCGGCTCGGCCACGAGCACCGTCGCGGCACCGAGCTCAGCGGCCGCGGCGGCGAGCGCATCGTGGTTCGCCGACGGTGCGACCAGGAGCGCGACCGGCGTGCCGACGCCCGCCGCGGCGCCGAGGAGCCCCGCCGCCGACTTCGCGAGCTGCCCGTCGGGCGTCGTGTCGAGGAGGACGAGGATCGAGTCTTCTGCGAACTCAGCCATCACCATGCGCCCTTCACACCAGCCGGTTCTCGATGAGGAAGTCGGCGAGCTTCTCGCCCGCATCGCCCTCGTCGACGATCTTGACTCCCGCCGCGCGCGGGGGCTTCTCGCTGATCGCGATCACGATCGAGCGCGAGGCATCCGCATCGTGCGGGTCGATCGCGAGATCGGCGAGCGACATGGTCTCGAACGGCTTCTTCTTCGCCGCCATGATCCCCTTGAAGTTGGGGAAGCGCGCATCGGGCAGGCGCTCCGTGATGGAGATCACCGCGGGAAGCTGCGCCGTGACCTCGGCCGTGCCGCCGTCGGTCGCGCGCTCGCCCGACACGGCAGCATCCGTGATCTCGACCGAGTTGAGGCTCGTCGCCGCCGGTACGTCGAGCAGTTCGGCGACCATCGACGCCATCATGCCGCCGGACCCGTCGGTGGACTGGTTGCCCGCGATCACGAGGTCGAAGCCGATCTTCTGCAGCGCCGCCGCGAGCACCTCGGCCGTCAGACCCATGTCGGCGCCGAGCAGCGCCTCGTCGACGACCTGCACCGCCGACGCGGCGCCCATCGCGAGGCCCTTGCGCACCGTCGCGGCGGCCGACTCGGGCGTCATCGACAGCACGACGACCTCGGTGCCCGGGTTCTTGTCGGCATAGCTGAGCGCGACCTCGAGGGAGCGCTCGCCGATCTCATCGAGGACGGCCTCACTCGCCGCGCGGTCGGCCAAGCCGGTCTCCAGGTTCAGCTTGCGGTCCCCATACGTGTCGGGGACCTCCTTCACCAGCACGACGATCTTCATCGACTCTCCTCACGCCTCCGGCGAGTCTACCGGCGGCCGTTTTATGTACCCAATCGGCGGGAGTATCCCCGCGCGGGTGGGCGGTTCAGCCCGTTTGTGCATACATTGCGGATGCCGCGGCGGCCGCATCCGCGCCTGGCCCCGGACCTGTCAGCGGTGCTCGAACCGCGGCTCCCGCTTCTCGCGGAACGCGGCCATGCCTTCCTTCTGGTCGGCCGTGTCGAACAGCGACGCGAACACGTGCCGCTCGAATCGCAGACCCTCGGCGAGCGGTGTCTCCATCGCCGCGTCGAGCGCCGCCTTCGTCGCGTACAGCGACGGGAGCGACTTCGATGCGATCGTCTCGGCGACGCGCCCTGCCTCGGTGAGCAGATCGTCCGCGGGGACCACGCGTGAGACCAGCCCGATGCGCTCGGCCTCGGTCGCGTCGATCATGCGCCCCGTGAGGATGAGCTCGGCCGCCTTGTAATACCCGACCGCGCGCACGAGGCGCTGCGAGCCGCCCATGCCCGGCATGACCCCGAGGTTGATCTCGGGCTGCCCGAACTTGGCGGTGTCGGCGGCGAGGATGATGTCGCACATCATGGCGAGCTCGCACCCGCCGCCGAGCGCATAGCCGGCGACGGCGGCGACGACCGGCGTGCGGAGGGCGGCGAAGCGCGGCCATCCGCCGAAGTGGTCGCCCATGAGCATCTCGAGGCCGGACTTCGACTCCATCTCCTTGATGTCGGCGCCGGCGGCGAACGCACGCTCGGAGCCGGTCACGACGATGCAGCCCACGCCCTCGTCGGCGTCGAACGCCTCGGCGGCGGAGAGGATGTCCCACATCACCTGGGTGTTGAGCGCGTTGAGCGCGTCGGGTCGGTTGATCGTGATCCAGCCGACGCGGCCTTCCTGCCGCACCAGGATCGTCTCGAACTCGGTCATCGAGCCTCCTCACGTTCCGGCGCGGTGCGCCGAGGTCCATTGTCTGTCACGAGCTGTACGTCGCCACGAACCGCGCCTGCTCGATGACGGCGTCCGCGTATCGGTCGAGGAACTCCTCACGAGAGGGCGCGCCCTCGACCGGCCGGCTCAGCGCGTACGCCCAGAAGTAGTAGTGGTGAACGCCGTGCCCGGCCGGCGGGTACGGCCCGACCCATCCCGGCCGCCCCGTGGAGTTCGGCCCGGGGCGTTCGGCGTCGGGAGTGACCTCGACGCGCGCGGCGGGCGCCAGCCCGTGGACGACCCAGTGCGTGAAGCCGTGCGGGCTCGGGGCATCCGGGTCGTGCATGATGACGGTCAGCTCGACCGTCCCCTCCGGAACGCCGGTGATCTCGAGCCGAGGCGGGCGGTCGGCGCCGCGTCCGGTGTGGTGATCGGGAATGCGCGCGAGCGGCCGGATGTCGGGCGATGAGATGGCGAGTTCGCCGATGCGTGGCATGCGTCTTCCTCCTCGTGTCGTGCTGCTGGCTAGTCTGAGTGCCGGAGGTGCCCGTGGCCCGCAACAGACGCCTGCCGATCGACCCGATCGCCGAAGCCCAGCGCCAATGGGTCGCGCACGGGTGGACGGATGCCGCGCCCGGCATGTCGCTCGTGACGTCGATCATGCGCGCGCACCAGCTCATGCTCGCGCGCGTCGACGAGACGCTGCGCCCCTTCCAGCTGACGTTCGCCCGATACGAGCTGCTGACACTCTTGAGCTTCTCGCGGTCGGGACGGATGCCGATGGCCTCGGCGAGCTCGCGCCTGCAGGTGCATCCGGCGAGCGTCACGAACACGGTCGACCGCCTCGAGGCCGTCGGGCTCGTGCGCCGCGAGCCGCACCCCGACGACGGCCGTGCGACGCTCGTCGTGCTCACCGACGCCGGGCGCGAGCTGTCCGAGCGGGCCACCGCCGCGCTCAACGAGAGCGTGTTCGAGCAGCCCGGCCTCTCGCGGGAGGACACCGAGCAGCTCGTCGAGCTCATCACGCGCCTCCGGCGCGACGCGGGCGACTTCGAGGACTGAGCGGGCGCCTGTCATCGATCGCCGGACAGCGCCCGGATGGTGTTGATGACTCCCGAGAAGTCCTGGTTCGCACCCGGGCCCTCCGCGAACTCCTTGTAGATCTCGCGTGCCATGAGCCCGAGCTTCGCGTCGACTCCGGTCGACTCGATCGCGCGTTCGGCGAGGCCGAGGTCCTTCGCCATGAGCGATCCGGCGAACCCGGGCTGGTAGTCGCGGTTCGCGGGCGAGGTCGGCACGGGTCCCGGCACGGGGCAGTTCGTCGTGAGCGCCCAGCACTGGCCCGACGCGTTCGAGGCGACGTCGAAGAGCGCCTGGTGCGTGAGTCCCAGCCGCTCCCCCAGCACGAACGCCTCGGCGACGGCGATCTGCGACACCGCGAGGATCATGTTGTTGCACACCTTCGCCGCCTGGCCGAGGCCGTCTCCGCCGCAGTGCACGACACGGCGGCCCATCGCCTCGAGGAGCGGCTTCGCCGCCTCGAAGTCCTCCTCGCCACCACCGACCATGAATGCGAGCGTCGCGTTCTCGGCGCCGACGACTCCGCCCGACACGGGGGCGTCGAGCGCGCGGTGACCGGCGGCCTCGGCGAGGCGGTGCGCCTCGCGCGCCTCGTCGACCGAGATCGTCGAGCAGTCGATGAACAGAGTCCCGGGCGGGGCGACGTCGACGAGCCCGTCCACGCCGTCGCCGCCCGAGTACGCCGCGAGCACCTGGGCTCCGGTCTGGAACATCGTGATGACGACCCGGGCGCCGGCTGCGGCATCCGGTCCTGACGAGGCCGTCTCGATGCCCGCTTCGTTCGCCGCCTGCATCGCGGCCGGCGACACATCGAAGCCGACGACGTCGTACCCGGCGGCCTTGAGATTCCTGGCCATGGGCAGGCCCATGTGCCCGAGGCCGAGGAACGCGACGCGAGCGCCCTGCTCGACGGCGGTCACGACGCACGCTCCAGCAGGTCACGGCCGATGATGACGCGCATGATCTCGTTCGTCCCTTCCAGGATCTGGTGCACGCGGAGGTCGCGCACGACCTTCTCGATGCCGTAATCCTGCAGGTAGCCGTAGCCGCCGTGAAGCTGAAGCGCCGCGTTCGCGACGCGGAACCCGACGTCGGTCGCGAAGCGCTTCGCCATCGCGGCGCGCACCGCGGCATCCGGCTCCTTCCGGTCGAGCGCCGTCGCGGCGTCCTGCACCATGAGGCGCGCCGCGTGCAGTTCGGTCGTCATGTCGGCGAGCGTGAAGACGACGGACTGCTTCTCGGCGAGCGGCTCGCCGAATGTGAAGCGCTCGTGCATGTAGCGGCGCGCCTTGTCGAGCGCCCACTGCGCCCCGCCGATCGAGCACGCGGCGATGTTGATGCGGCCGCCGTTGAGGCCGTTCATCGCGATCTTGAAGCCCTGGCCGAGCTCGCCGAGCACGGCGTCGGCGGGCACGCGCACCTCGTCGAGGATCACCTGGCGGGTCGGCTGCGCGTGCCAGCCCATCTTCTTCTCGAGCTGGCCGAACGACAGTCCCGGCGTGCCGTCGGGCACGACGAACGCGGTGATCCCGCGCGCGCCCGGGTCACCGGTGCGGGCCATGACGACATAGACGGATGCCTCGCCCCCACCCGAGATGAACTGCTTGACGCCCGTGATGACGTACTCGTCGCCGTCGCGGATCGCGGACGTCGCGATCGCCGCGGCATCCGATCCCGCTCCCGGCTCGGTGAGGCAGTACGCGCCGAAGCCCTGCATCGACGTGAGCGTCGGGAGCCACTCGGCGCGCTGGGCGTCGCTGCCGTAGGTGTCGATCATCCACGCGACCATGTTGTGGATCGAGATGTACGACGCGATCGCGGGGTCGCCCTTCGCAAGCTCCTCGTACACAGCGGCCGCGTCGACCCGGGCGAGACCGGTGCCGCCCGACTCCTCGCGGACGGTGATGCCGCCGATGCCGAGCTCACCCGCTCGTTGGAGGACGTCTCGCGGGAAATGGGACTTCTCGTCCCACTCGATCGCGTTGGGCTCGAGCTCGGTCTGCGCGAACTCGCGCACCGCCTCGATGATCGCGGCTCGCTCCTCCGCCGTCATCGCGGGGTTGCTCAGGGTGGTCGCCATGGGGGTCTCCTCGGTTCACAACCCGGGCCGGCCCTTCGTGGGGGCGTGCGGCCCGTGTGCCGTCGTTGGCACGACTCCCATGATACTTGGACATCCAAGTAAATGGCGAACCGAACAGCGGCTCCGTGCGACTACAGCTCCCGCAGGATCTCCTCCACCCGCTGCTTCGCGTCGCCGAACAGCATCGCGGCATTCTCGCGGTAGAACAGCGGGTTCGCGACCCCCGCGTATCCCGACGCCATCGAGCGCTTGAACACGACGACCTGCTGGGCCTCCCACACGCGCAGCACCGGCATGCCGGCGATCGGCGAGCCGGGGTCCTCGGCCGCGGCGGGGTTCACCGTGTCGTTCGCGCCGATCACGAGCACGACGTCGGTGGTCGCGAAGTCGTCGTTGATCTCGTCCATCCCCAGCACGATGTCGTACGGCACGCGGGCCTCGGCGAGCAGCACGTTCATGTGCCCGGGCAGGCGCCCGGCGACGGGGTGGATGCCGAAGCGAACGCTCACGCCGAGCTCGCGCAGGCGGCTCGTCAGCCCCGCGACCGGGTACTGGGCCTGCGCGACCGCCATGCCGTAGCCGGGCGTGATGATGACGCTGTCGGCGTCGCGCAGCAGCTGCGCGACGTCCTCCGGCCCGAGCTCCCGGTACTCGCCGTGCTCGGCATCCGATGCTGTCGGCGCCTCGATGCCGAAACCGCCCGCGATGACCGACAGGAACGACCGGTTCATCGCTTTGCACATGATGTACGACAGGTAAGCGCCGGATGACCCGACGAGCGCACCCGTCACGATCAGCAGGTCGTTGTTCAGCAGGAAGCCCGCCGCGGCCGCCGCCCAGCCGGAGTAGCTGTTGAGCATCGACACGACGACGGGCATGTCGCCCCCGCCGATCGACGCGACCAGATGCCACCCGAGCGCGAGCGCGAGCACCGTCACGGCGATGAGCAGCCACAGCTGCGGGTCGATCACGAACCACACGGTGAGCGCCACGAACACGACGAGCGCTCCGAGGTTCATCGCGTTGCGACCCGGAAGCACGAGCGGCGCCGACGACATGCGGGCCGACAGCTTGAGGAAGGCGACGATCGAGCCCGTGAACGTCACGGCGCCGATGAACACGCCGATGAAGACCTCGGCGTGGTGGATGCCGACGAGCTCGGCCGGCAGCTCGGGCTCGTCGAGGTATCCGTTCCACCCCACGAGCACAGCGGCGAGACCCACGAAGCTGTGCAGTAGCGCGATGAGCTGCGGCATGCCGGTCATCTCGACGACGCGAGCGCGCCACAGGCCGATCGCGGCACCGATGAGCACGGCGACCACGAGCAGCACGAGTCCGAACGTGGCGCCGGTCGTCCACGCGTCGAGCACGGTGAGCACGATCGTGGCGGCGAGCGCGATCGTCATGCCGACGATGCCGTAGACGACGCCGTTGCGGGCGCTCTCGTGGCGGCTGAGCCCCGCGAGGCTCATGATGAACAGCAGCGCGGCGACGATGTAGGCGGCCGCCGCGATGGACTCGGCCGTCACCGGGTGGCCCCCGCGCTCTGGGCGGGCGTGTCTTCTCGGAAGAACATCTTGAGCATGCGGCGCGTGACCGCGAAGCCGCCGAAGACGTTGATGCTCGCGACGAGGATCGCGGCGAACGCGAGCGCCTGCACGACCGGGTCACCGCTCGTGACCTGCAGCATCGCGCCGACGACGATGATGCCCGAGATCGCGTTCGTCACCGACATGAGCGGCGTGTGCAGAGCATGGTGCACCTTGCCGATCACGTAGAAGCCCACGACGACGGAGAGCACGAGCACCGTGAGATGCTGCGGCAGGGGCGGCGGCGCGATCGCGGCGACCGCGAACAGCGCCACGATGCCCGCCGCGATGAGCAGGGCCCTCCCCCACAGCGGCATCCGCTTCGCCTCGGCCGGTTCCGCCTCGACCTCGGGAGCCCGCGCGGGAGCGGGCGGCGCCGAGACCGCGACCGGGGGCGGCGGCCATGTCGTCTCCCCGTCGCGCACGACGGTCACCGCGCGCTGCACGACGTCGTCGAAGTCGATGACGAGCGTGCCGTCCTTGTTCGGCGTGAGGAGCTTGAGGAGGTTGACGAGGTTCGTGCCGTACAGCTGCGACGCCTGCGCCGGCAGTCGCGATGCGAGGTCGGAGTACCCGAGGATCACGACGCCGTTGTCGGTGACCACGCGCTCGCCGTTGACGGATCCCTCGACGTTGCCGCCCTGGGCGGCGGCCATGTCGACGATGACGCTGCCGGGTTTCATCGTCGCGACCATGTCGGCGGTGATGAGGCGCGGAGCCTGGCGGCCGGGGATCTGCGCGGTCGTGATGACGATGTCGACGTCGCGCACCTGCTCGGCGTAGAGCGCGGCGGCGGCGCGGTCGTAGTCCTCGGACGTCGCCTTCGCGTAGCCGTCGGTCGACTCCATGCGTTCGTCGACCTCGACCGCGAGGTACTCGCCGCCGATCGAGCGCACCTGGTCGGCGACCTCCGGACGCGGGTCGGTCGCGCGCACGATCGCGCCGAGGCTGCTCGCGGCTCCGATCGCGGCGAGTCCCGCGACACCCGCACCGGCCACGAGCACCTTCGCGGGCGGCACCTTGCCGGCGGCCGTCACCTGGCCCGTGAAGAAGCGTCCGAACTCGTGCGCCGCCTCGACGACGGCGCGGTAGCCGGCGATGTTCGCCATCGAGCTCAGCACATCCATCGACTGCGCGCGCGAGATGCGAGGCACCGCGTCGAGGGCGATCGCCGTGAGGCCGCGCGTGCTGAGCGCCTCCAGCAGGTCGGGGCGCAGCGCGGGAGACAGCAGGGCCGCGATCGCCGCCCCGTCGGCCAGCCGGTCGATCTCGTCGCGCGTGGGCGGGTTGATCTTGAGCACGAGGTCGCTGCCCCATGCCTCCGGCGGGTCGACCACGCGTGCGCCCGATGCCTCGTACGCGGCATCCGGGAATGACGACGCCTCACCTGCCCCGCGTTCCACGACCACCTCGTAGCCGAGCGACACGAGTGCCGTCACGGTCACGGGCGTCGCGGCGACGCGCGCGTCCCCCACCTCGCGGACGATTCCGATCCGAGCCACACTGCTCCCTTCAGGTCCGCCCACTGGCGTCCTTCGACGGCGAGCGCCCGTCGCCGGGCGCTCCGGCCAGACTATGTGCCCGCCGGTTGCCGTGCATCTTCGTGCGGAACTCCGGAGATCCGGGTGGAGTGCCGCTGAGCGGCCCTGGAATCACGCGGCCGCGGGCCGCGGCGCATCCGGATCTCCGGAGTTGCGCACGCGTGCGTCAGTCGGCGGCCTCCTCGGCGCGCGCCGCGACCGCCGCCGTCGCCTCATCCGGAACATAGCCGTCGACGTGGCGCTCGTCGGGGCCGTTGTACGCCGACAGCGGCCGGATGAGCGCGTTCGAGGCGAGCTGCTCCATGATGTGCGCCGTCCACCCCGTCACGCGCGCCGCGACGAACAGCGGCGTGAACGTGGGCGTGTCGAAGCCCATGAGGTTGTACGCGGGGCCCGAGGGGTAGTCGAGGTTCGGGTAGATGCCCTTGCGCGACACGAACTCCGACTCGAGCTTCTCGTACAGCTCCGCGACCTCCGGCCGGTCGTAGTGCTCGACGAGCGTGTCGAGAGCGGCCTTCATCGTGGGCACGCGCGAGTCGCCGCGCTTGTAGACGCGGTGCCCGAAGCCCATGATCTTGCGCTTCTCCGCGAGCGCCTCGTCGAGCCACGGCGCGACGTTCGACGCGTCGCCGATCTCGTCGAAGATGTGCAGCACGGCCTCGTTCGCCCCTCCGTGGAGGGGTCCCTTGAGCGCGCCGATCGCGCCGACGACCGCGGAGTACAGGTCGCTCAGCGTCGACGCGATGACTCGCGCGGTGAACGTCGAGGCGTTGAACGAGTGCTCGGCGTACAGGATCATCGACCGGTTGAACGCGTCGACTACGACGTCCTCGGGCATCTCACCGAACGTCATCCACAGGAAGTTGGCGGCGTAGTCGAGGTCGTCGCGCGGCTCGACGGGATCGAGTCCGCGCCGGCGGCGCTGACCGTACGCGACGATCGCGGGAAGAACGGCGAACAGGCGGATGCTGCGCGCCAGGTTCTCCTCGGCGGAGCCGCTCGCGTCGAGCACCGAGCCGGTACCGGCGAGGTCGCGCGCACCGATGAGGCTCACGGCGGTGCGGACCTCGTCCATCGGGTGGGCGTCGATCGGGACCCGGTCGATGACCGCGCGCACGTCGGCGGGGAGCGCGCGGTACGAGCGCTCGACGGCGCGCAGCTGCGCGAGCTGCACATCGTCGGGGAGCTCGCCGTGCCACAGCAGGTACGCGACCGCCTCGAACGGCTGCGTCGCCGCGAGCTCCTGCACGGGGTAGCCGCGGTACAGCAGGGAGTTCGTGTCGGGGTTCACCTTCGAGATCGCGGTGTAGTCGACGACGACGCCCGCGAGTCCCTTCTTGATGTCCGGTTCGGTCGTCATGGTGCTCCTTCGCGGGTCAACGCTCGACGTGGAAGTTGAAGACGTTCGTGTCGAAGTGGTTGTAGGACTCGTAGTCGACGAGGTCGTACAGCTCGGCGCGGTGCTGCATCTGGTCGAGCCTCCTCGTGAGGTGTCCTTCTTCGATGAGCGTATCCAGAGCGCCGGATGCCGCGCCCATCGCGATCCGCAGGAGCGAGACCGGCCAGATCACGATGTTCACGCCGACGTCGCGCAGCTGGTCCACCGAGAAGAGGTCGCTCTTCCCGAACTCCGTCATGTTCGCGAGGATCGGCACGTCGACCGCGGCGCGCACCGCGGCGAACTCGTCGAGCGTGCGCATCGCCTCGGGGAAGATCGCGTCGGCGCCCGCCTCGACGAGCGCCTTCGCGCGGTCGATCGCCGCGTCGAGGCCCTCGACGGCGCGGATGTCGGTGCGGGCCATGATGAGGAAGTTCGGATCGCGACGCGCGTCGGCCGCGGCACGGATGCGCTTGGCCGCGGTGTCCTCGTCGACGACGGCCTTGCCGTCGAGGTGCCCGCACCGCTTGGGGTTGATCTGGTCCTCGATGTGCGTGCCGGCAAGACCCGCGTCCTCGAGTGTCTGGATCGTGCGGGCGACGTTCATGGGCTCGCCGAAGCCCGTGTCGGCGTCGATGATCGCGGGGAGATCGGTCATGCGCGCGATCTGCTGCCCGCGGCCCGCGACCTCGGTGAGGGTCGTGAGGCCGATATCGGGCAGGCCCAGGTCGGCCGACAGCACGGCGCCCGAGATGTAGACGCCTTCGAAGCCCTTGCGCTCGATGAGGCGCGCGGACAGCGGGTTGAACGCCCCCGGGAACCGCAGCAGCTCCCCGGTCGCGAGCCGCTCGCGGAAGGCGCGCCGCTTCTCGGCGGGCGTGATGGTCGAGTACAGCATCAGATCCTCCCCGGGTCGCTGAGCTCGTCGAAGCGTCGCATCAGAACAGGCCCTTCGGCGCCGGCGCGCTCGCGAGGACGCCGGGCTTCGCGACGATCGAGAGCTGACGCACCTCGTCGGCCGTGAGCTCGGGCAGGCGCTGGGCGAGTTCGAGGAACCGCTCGATCTCGTCCGGGTCGAGCACGGGCTCGGCGAGCAGGCGGAACTTGCGGACGTAGTCCTCGCGCACGAACGGCCGGGCGCCGAGCGGGTGCGCGTCGGCGACCGCGATCTCCTCGACGATCTCGCCGCCGTCGGCGAAGCGGATCACGACCCGGCCGCCGAACGCCTTCTCGTTCGGGTCCTCCGAGTGGTAGCGGCGGGTCCACTCCGGGTCTTCCTCGGTCGTGACCTTCTGCCACAGCGCGACGGTGTCGGGCCGCGCGGCGCGCTCGGGAAGGTACGAGTCGACGTGGTGCCACGTGCCGTCCTGCAACGCGACGGTGAAGATGTACGGGATCGAGTGGTCGAGCGTCTCGCGCGACGCGGTGGGGTCGTACTTCTGCGGGTCGTTGGCGCCCGACCCGATCACGTAATGCGTGTGGTGGCTCGTGTGCAGCACGATCGACTCGATGTTGTCGGGCGCGAACGCGTGCTCGGGGTGCTCGTTGTGGAGCTTTCGCGCGAGGTCGATCCACGCCTGCGCCTGGTACTCGGCGGAGTGCTCCTTCGTGTACGAGTCGAGGATGCCGCGCTTGGGCTCGCCCGGTGCGGGCAGGGGCACCTCGTACGAGGCATCCGGCCCGTCCAGCAACCACGCGATCACACCGTCTTCGCCTTCGTAGATCGGCGAGGGCGACGTCTCGCCGCGCATCGCGCGGTCGACCGCCTCGACGGCCATCTTGCCCGCGAACGCCGGGGCGTGCGCCTTCCACGTCGAGATCTCGCCCTTGCGCGACTGGCGGGTCGCGGTCGTCGTGTGCAGGGCCTGCCCGATCGCCTGGTAGATCGTCTCGACGGGCAGCCCGAGGAGCGTGCCGATGCCGGCGGCGGCCGACGGGCCGAGGTGAGCGACGTGGTCGATCTTGTGCTTGTGCAGGCTGATCGCGCGGACGAGGTCGATCTGGATCTCGTATCCGGTCGCGAGGCCGCGCACGAGCGCCGCCCCGTCGGAGCCGACATGCTGCGCGACCGCGACGATCGGGGGGATGTTGTCGCCGGGGTGCGAGTAGTCCGCCGCGAGGAACGTGTCGTGGTAGTCGAGCTCGCGCACGGCGACGCCGTTCGCCCATGCCGCCCACTCGGGCGACGTGCGGCGCTCGAGCGGGCACCCGAACACGGTCGCGCCGTCACCCGAGATCGAGACGGCGTGGTCGAGGGCCTGCTGGCGGGCGGCGCTGACGGGTGCACGGGTGAGGGATGCCGCTGCGACCGCCGCGTTGTCGATGACGCGGTTGATGATCATGTCGACGACGTCGGGCTCGACCTCGACCGGGTCGGCGGCGACTTCGGCGATCTTCCACGCGAGCTGGTCCTCCCGAGCGAGGTTCTCTTCGCTGCGGTGGACACGGACGTGATGCATGACGGTCATGCTCTTCCTTTCGTGAGGCGCGGCCCTTCGACGAGCTCAGGGACCGAAGTTGCAAGCTCGGGAACCGGCCCTGTGCCCGCCATCCCACCGGTCGCTGAGCCTGTCGAAGCGTCACCGGACCCAGCACCGACCCCGGTCGCTGAGCCTGTCGAAGCGTCGCCGGACCCAGCACCCGCCCCGGTCGCTGAGCCTGTCGAAGCGGTGTGGTCGAGCGAAGCGAGGATGCTCGCGAGCGCGTTGTGCAGGTGCACGTGCGTCGCGTGCGCGGCGAGCTCGGCGTCGCCTGCGGCGATCGCACTCGCGATGAGCCGGTGCTCGGCGACCGACGCCGCGAGCCGCTCGGGGTTGTCGCGCGCGAGCCGGCGCACCCGCACGAGGTGCGTGCGCACGGTCCGCAGCGCGGCGGTGAGGTAGTCGTTCGCGACGGCGGCGTCGAGGGCCGCGTCGAAGCGGGCGATGAGGGCGTAGTAGTCGTCGGTCGCGTCAGGACCGTCGACGGATGCCGCGGCGAACTCCTCGGCGAGGGTCGCGAACTCCGCGCCGTCGCCGCGCTGCGCGGCCGTCCGGGCGGCGGACTCCTCGAGCGCGCGACGCACCTCGAACAGGGCGCGGATGTCGTCGGCGTCGACGTCGGCGACCACCGTGACGCGAGGCGACTGCTGGACGACGAGCCCGTCCGCCGCGAGACGTCCGAGCGCTTCGCGCAGGGGCGTGCGGCTCACTCCGAGGCGCGTCGCCTGCTCGACCTCGGCGAGCACGGCGCCGGGCGGGAGGGCACCCGTCTGGATCTCGTCGAGCAGGGTGCGGTAGGCGCGGTCGCTCGCGCGCATCGGTCACCCCCTTCGTCGGCCGGTCCTCAGTGTATACACAAAGGCCTTCGGATGCCTCATCAGGGGGTTATTGGCGGGCGCAACGTATACACGACCAGTCGACACGGGACGTCGCGGGTGCAGCGCCTCTTTACCGGATCAGGACATCCGGCCTGAACAGGCCGATCCCGCGCGAATCGTCCTGCGGTCACCAGATGTCCTGATCCGGGCGAAAGAGCGGCGCGGGAACGCCGTCGAGGGGCCGGTGCACGCAGGCGCCCGGCGCTACGCGCCCCGCTCCCCCGGCCGCCCGTACGTGCTGCGCTGCTCGATCACGGCGAGCGTGCATCGCGAGATGCACGCGAGTCGTCCGGTGCCCTCCTCGACGATGCGGATCTCCCACACGTGGGCCCGCCGACCGATGTTGACCGGCTTCGCCGTGCCGACGACCCATCCGCTCGTGAGGGGGCGGATGTGGTTCGCGTTGATCTCCTGCCCGACGACGTGGAATCGCTCGCGGTCGATCGCGAGGAACCCCGCCCACGACGCGAGGGTCTCGGCGAGCGCGACGGATGCCCCGCCGTGCAGCACGCCCGCGGGCTGCACGGTGCGGTGGTCGACCGGCATCCGCCCCACCAGGGCGTCATCGCGGATCTCGACGATCTCGATGCCGAGGTTGCGGATGAGCGTCTGCTCGGCCATCGCGTCGAAGTCGACCGACGAGATGTCGCCGAACCACACGCCCTTCCGCTCCGACTCTGCGGTGACCCCGTCGTGGAGCCCCTGCGTCACGACTCCTCGACCTCGGTCGTGCCCTCGAACAGCCCGATGACGTTGCCGTCGGGGTCGACGATCGCGGCCCACCAGCTCGTCGGGGTGATCTCGGACTTCTCGACCGCGACCGAACCGCCGGAGGCGCGGGCCATCGCGATGACCTCGTCGATCGAGTCGACCTCGACGTACGACCGGGGCTGCGTGAAGCCCTCGCTTCGCTGCGCGAGGGCGCCTCCGCTGATCTTGTTGGGCGCCTGCCACATCGGGTATCCCTCGAAGCCGGGGACATCGGCGATCTGCCACCCGAACAGGCGCGAGTAGAACTCCGTCGCCTTCGCGAAGTCGGTGACGGGGATGTCGACGTGAGTGATGTCGCCGTGGGCCATGGTCGTCCTCTCGTGGATGGAACTCGCACAGTCTCGCGCCTCGAACCGGGCGCGACAACCCCTTGCGAGCCTACGCGAGTGCCCTGCGCAGCTCAGCGAGCGCGGGCACCACGTCGCCGTCGGCGGGCAGCGCCTGCACGCACACATGGTCGGCGCCCGCATCGAGGTGGGCGCGCACCGCCGCGGCGAGCGCGGCCGCGTCGCCCCACGGCGTCAGCTCGTCGACGAGTCGGTCGCTGCCGTCGCCCGAGAGGTCGTCGTCGCCGTAGCCCGACTTCCGCAGCGTGCCGGCGTAGTTCTCGAGGGCCAGGTAGCGGCGCAGGATCCGGCGTCCGACGGCGCGGGCGGTTGCGGCATCCGTCTCGGCGATCACCATCTGCTCGGGCGCGAGCAGCGCGTTCGGCCCGAGGATCTCGCGGGCCCACCGCGTGTGGCGGGGCGGCGTGAGGTACGGGTGCGCGCCGAGCGTGCGCTCGGCCGCGAGCCGCAGGGTCTTGGGTCCGAGCGCGGCGAGCACGCGGCGCCCCGCGGGCACCCCCTCGGCGTCGAGCGCGTCGAGGTACTCGCGCATCGCGGTGAGCGGCTTGGCCCGGCGCGGGTCGGCCTCGGAATGGCCCGACCCGATGCCGAGTACGAAGCGACCCGGATGCCGCGCCTCCAGCCGATGGAACGACGCGGCCGCCTCGCGCGGGGCGGCACGCCAGATGTTCACGATGCCGGTCGCCACGACGAGGCTCTCTGTCGCGTCGAGGCATGCCTCCGCCTCGGCGAGGTCGGCGCCCGGCGATCCGCCGATCCACAGGGTCGTGTAGCCGAGGCGTTCGACGTTGCTCGCGAACTCGGGCGTGAGGCCGTCGCGGCGGCGCCAGACGCCGAACGCTCCGAGGGGATGCGGCAGTTCGGTCATGCTCTCAGTCTTGCCGGAAACGGGACGGGCGCGGCATCCGTCTCGCTCTGTGGAAGACGGATGCCGCGCCCGCGCGACGGGGCCGGATCAGCGTCCGGCGTGCACCTGGTCGTCGTGCGCCGCGATCTCGGCGTCGAGGTCCACCTCGGGGGTGTCCTCCGCGGAGTCGTCGAGGAACGGAAGGCCCTGACGCGGAGCGTTGTAGAGCTTCTCGTCGAGGATGCCCTCGCGCTTGGCGACGATCGTCGGCACGAGCGCCTGGCCCGCGACGTTGACCGCGGTGCGGCCCATGTCGAGGATCGGGTCGATCGCCAGCAGCAGGCCGACGCCTTCGAGCGGGAGGCCGAGGGTCGACAGCGTGAGCGTCAGCATGACGGTCGCACCCGTCGTGCCGGCGGTCGCGGCGGAGCCGAACACCGAGACGACCGCGATGAGCACGTAGTGCAGCGGCGAGAGCTCGATGTTGAAGAACTGCGCGACGAAGATCGCGGCGATCGCCGGGTAGATGGCGGCGCAGCCGTCCATCTTGGTCGTCGCCCCGAAGGGCACGGCGAACGAGGCGTACGCGCTCGGCACACCGAGGTTGCGCTCGGTGACGCGCTCGGTCACGGGAAGCGTGCCGATCGACGAGCGGCTCACGAACGCGAGCTGGATCGCCGGCCATGCGCCGGAGAAATACTGACGGATCGAGAGGCCGTGCGACTTCACGAGGATCGGGTACACCGCGAACAGGACGAGCGCGAGGCCGATGTAGATCGCGATCGCGAACCAGCCGAGCGATGCGAGCTTCTCCCAGCCGTACTTCACGACGGCGCTGCCGATGAGTCCCAGCGTGCCGATCGGGGCGATCCGGATGATCCACCACAGCACGCGCTGGATGACCTTGAGCGTCGACTCGACGAACGACAGGAACGGCTCGGCCTTCTTGCCGACGCGCAGGGCCGCGAGACCGATGACGGCAGACACGACGATGACCTGCAGCACGTTGAAGCCGACCGACGAGGCGACCGCTCCGGCCTCGGCGTCGAAGCTCGACGACACCTGGAGGCCGAGGAAGTTCTGCGGGATGAGGCCGATGAGGAAGTTCCACCACGAGCCGACGGTGTAGGGGTCGCTCGGCTCGAGACCCGCGCCGGCGCGCGAGCCGGGCTGGATCACCAGACCCAGCACGATGCCGATCGTCACGGCGATGAGCGCCGTGATCGCGAACCACAGCAGCGTCTGGCCCGCGAGGCGCGCGGCGTTGCGGACGCGGCGGAGGTTCGAGATGCTCGCGACGATCGCCGTGAAGATGAGCGGCACGACGGCGGCCTTCAGCAGCGTCACGTACGACGAGCCGATGACGTCGAGCGTCGCGGCCAGGCCGTTCGGCGCGCCCTCGGCGTCGGGCCCGATTCCACGGGCGACCAGGCCCAGCACGATGCCGAGCACGAGGGCGACGAGGATCTGGAAGCCGAAGCTGCCGAGCAGCCTGCGCGGCGAGAAGCGCTTCGACGCGGATTCGGTGTCCGCTGCGGCGGACGCGGTGGGGTTGCTCATGGTTCTCCGTGTTCGTGCCCGCGGGGATGGGGCGGAACCTGGGGAAGGGCTCCGGCGGGCAAACCGGTGACGATCGTACGAATGCCTGACAGGCGGCAGGTGCTGTGTGACGCTGCGTGACGTCACACGACGCCCGGTGAACGGGAGAAGGGGGCGGATGCCGCGGCATCCGCCCCCTTGTCATGAAGCCTCTGCGAGGTGCTCCTCGAGCCGGTCGATCGCCGGGCGCTGTCCCTTCACGAGCCTCTCCCGCGCCTCGTCGAAGCCCACCCATTCGACGCGGTCGACCTCGGGGAACGTCTGCGTGCGCCCCGACCGCGGCGGCCACTCCAGCTCGAACTCGCCGTATTCGAGGCCCTCGAGCTCGAAGTCCGCCCCGTCGGCGATGAACACCGTGACGCGCTTGCCCGAGGAGTACGGGAACGTCCCGAGCTCGGCGAACGGACCCTCGGGCGGGTCGATGCCGAGCTCCTCACCGAACTCGCGCTTGGCCGCGTCGAGCGCCGACTCGGAGCCCTCGTCGTACTCGCCCTTCGGCACCGACCACGCGCCTTCGTCCTTCGACGCCCAGTACGGGCCGCCCATGTGCGCGATGAGCACCTCGGGGGCACCGTCATTCAGCCGGTACAGCAGGATCCCCGCGCTCGTGACGGCCATGGCTCCTACGATGTCAGGTCAGTCGCGCCTTCGGGGAGGACTCGTACGTCTTCTGCGGGTCGGTGATCGCGACGCCGGCGAGAGTCTCGTCGATCGCGGCCTTGACGGCGGGGTCGAGCGCGACGCCCGACGCTTTGACGGTGTCTTCGAGCTGCTCGGGGCGAGACGCCCCGACGATCGCCGCTGACACGTTCGGATTCGCGAGCACCCACGCGATCGCGAGCTGCGGCATCGTGAGGCCGGCATCGGCGGCGATGGGCTTGAGCCGCTGCACGGCCTCGAGCACGTCGTCGGCGAGGAACCGCTTGATGAAGTTCGCACCCGACTCGTCGGTCGCACGCGACCCTTCGGGCAGCGGCTGACCGGGCAGGTACTTGCCGCTCAGCACGCCCTGCGCCATCGGCGACCATACGATCTGCGAGATGCCGAGCTCCTCGCTCGTGGGGATGACCTTGCCCTCGATCACGCGCCACAGCGCCGAGTACTGCGGCTGGTTCGAGATGAGCTGCACGCCGTAGCTCTTGGCGAGCGCGTGACCCTCGCGCAGCTGCTCGGCGGTCCACTCGGACGTTCCGATGTACAGCGCCTTGCCCTGACGGACGATGTCGGCGAAGGCCTGGATCGTCTCTTCGAGGGGTGTCTCGTAGTCGTAGCGGTGCGCCTGGTAGACGTCGACGTAGTCGGTGCCGAGACGCTTGAGCGAGCCGTTGATCGACTCGAGGATGTGCTTGCGGCTCAGGCCGTGGTCGTTCGGACCCATGGGCCCCGTCGGCCAGTACACCTTCGTGAAGATCTCGAGCGACTCGCGCCGCTGCCCCTTGAGCGCCTCGCCGAGCACGGACTCGGCAGCGGTGTTCGCGTAGTTGTCGGACGTGTCGAAGCTCGTGATGCCGAGGTCCAGCGCCTTGTGCACGGTCGCGATCGCGGCCTCGTTCGCCACCTGCGACGCGTGCGTCAGCCAGTTGCCGTACGTGATCTCCGAGATCTTGAATCCGCTGTTTCCGAGGTACCGATGCTGAACCATGCGCACAAACGTAATGGCGAAGCGGATGCCCGAATCGCCGCCTTACGTCGTGCGACGCCCACTCTGCGGGACTCGCTTCGCACTATTCACAAATTCGTGAAATCCGCGTAGTGTGAGCCGACATGACGACAGTCATCCGCACGAGCGGACTGCACAAGCACTACGGGCGCGTGCGCGCGCTCGACGGACTCGACCTCGAGGTCTCGTCCGGACAGATTCACGGCTTCCTCGGACCGAACGGCGCCGGCAAGTCGACGACCATCCGGGTGCTCCTCGGCCTCGCACGCGCGACGAGCGGCGAGGCGCGCGTGTTCGACCGCGATCCGTGGCGCGACGCCGTCGCGCTCCACCGTCGCATCGCGTACGTACCGGGCGACGTGAGCGTGTGGCCGAACCTCTCCGGCGGAGAGGCGATCGACTTCCTCGCACGGCTGCGCGGCGCCTCGCGTCGCGATGCCGTGTACCGCGCCGAGAAGCAGCGGCTGCTCGAGGCGTTCCAGTTCGACCCGCGCAAGAAGGGCCGCGCGTACTCGAAGGGCAACCGGCAGAAGATCGCCCTCATCGCGGCTCTCGCCGTACCGGCCGACCTCTATGTGCTCGACGAGCCCACGAGCGGCCTCGACCCCCTCATGGACGTCGTCTTCCGGCGCGAAGTCGCCCGCGTGCGGGACGCGGGAGCGACGGTCCTGCTCTCGAGCCACATCCTGTCGGAGGTCGAGCAGCTGTGCGATCGGGTCTCGATCATCCGTGCGGGCCGCATCGTCGAGTCCGGAACCCTCGCCGACCTGCGCCATCTCACCCGCACCGAGGTGTCGTTCGAGGCGGCCGACTCGACCGCGCTCGACGGCATCGTGGGCGCCCACGATCCGGCGTTCGAGGCCGGCCGCGCCCGCTTCACGGTCGACAGCGACGCCTTGGCATCCGTGCTGCCCGAATTGGCCCGGAGGCGAGTGGCCGGCCTGCGCGTGCAGCCGCCCACGCTCGAGGAGCTGTTCCTGCGGCACTACGGCGAGGACGTCGCCGCCGAGCGGAACGGCGAAGGCGAGCACGAGCGCGTGACGTCGGCGGCAGCGGGGCGATGACCGTGGCGCTCGGCATACTGTGGGCGCAGCGCGTGCGGCGCGACTGGCGCCAACTGCTGATGTGGACGGCCGGCACGGGCCTTCTCGCGTACCTGTCGTACGTCGGCGTCTCCCAGTCCTACGGCTCGGAGCAGGAGCGCGCGTCGCTGCTCGCGGCGGCGGTCGCGAACCCTGTGATCCTGCTCTTCCGCGGGCTTCCGTCCGGCCCCGACGAGGGCGCCTTCATGGTGTTCCTCATCATGCCGTGGCTCGCGCTGCTGGCCGCGTTCATGAGCACGTTCCTCGCCGTGCGGCACACGCGCGGCGACGAGGAGGCCGGGCGGGCCGAGCTCGTGTCGGCGACACCGGCGGGACGCATGATGCCCGTCGTCGCGACCGCCCTCCACGGCATCGGGGCGAACGTGGTGCTGGGTGCTCTCGTCGCCCTCGCCTACATCGCGGTGGGCCTCGACACCGCCGGAGCCGTCGTCGCGGGCGCCGCCGCAGCCTGCGTCGGGGCGTGCTTCCTCGGCGTCGGACTCGTGTGCGCCCAGCTTCTGCGCACGTCGCGCGCCGCGAACGCGACCGCGGTGTGGATCACGCTCGCGGCTTTCCTCGTATCGGGCATCGGCAACGCGATCGGCACGCCGAGCGACGACCTCTCCCGCGTGGAGAGCTCGGGGCTCGCATGGGCGTCGCCGTTCGGATGGGCAGAGAACACCCGCGCCTTCGACGAGGACCTCTGGTGGCCGGTGCTCCTGGGGGTCGGCGTGGGGTTGGTGCTCGCCGGGTCGACGATCGCCCTCGCTGCGGCGCGCGACCTCGGCGAGAGCTTCATCCCCGCGCGGCGCGGGCGGACCGAGGCATCCGTCGCCCTGTCATCGCCGACCGCGCTCGTGTGGCGGCTCACGCGGGGGGCCATCATCGGCTGGGTCGTCGGCGGACTCATCGCCGGGGTCATGTCGACGTCGCTCGCATCGATCGTCGAGGAGGTGGGCGCGTCGAACCCCGCGATCGAGGAGATCGTCCGCCAGATCTCCGGCGACGGAAGCGTCGAGCAGGGAACGATCACGACGTTCTTCACGATGCTCGGAGTGCTCGCCGCGTGCTGCGCGGTGCAGGTCGTGTGCCGCGCACGTCAGGAGGAGGCGCACGGAACCGCGGAGATCGTCCTCTCGGCGCCGGTCGCGCGCGTGCGCTGGCTCGCCGACTACCTCGTCGTGGCCGCGGTCGGAATCCTGCTCGTCGTCGCGGCCGCCATCGGCGGTGCCGCGCTCGGGATCGCCGCGCGCGGCGGCGACTGGGACCTCATGCTCACCGTCGTCGTCACCGGCGCGGGGCAGGCGATCGGCGCATCCGTCTTCCTCGTCGCGACCGCGCTCGCCTTCGTGCTCGCGCCGCGCATCACCATCCCGCTCGGGTGGTCGCTGGTCGTCCTCGGCATGACGCTGGGTCTCTTCGGTCCGCTGTTCGGGTTCCCCGAGTGGCTCGTGAGGGTGTCACCGGTCGCCGTGACGCCGATCGTCGACGGCGACACGATCGACGTGCGCGGGCTCTGGTGGCTCGTGGGCGCCGTCGCGGTCGGAGCCGTCGCCTCGCTCGGGCTCATGCGTCGTCGAGAGCTCGCGACAGGAGGATAGATTCGGGGAGGGGGGAGCATGAGCGACGAGCACGCGGGGATCGACGCCGCCGAGCAGGGCGCGGCCATGCTGGCCGCGGCCGGTATGCCGCGGATGCCGGCGCGGGTCATGATGGCGCTGGTCGGATCCCCGGACGAGGGCTACACCGCCGCGGAGCTCGCCGATCGACTCGGGGTGTCGGCCGCCGCGGTCTCGGGGGCCGTGCGGTACCTGCAGTCGATGCGCATCATCCAGAGGCTCTCGAAGCCCGGCGATCGCCTCGCGCGCTACGACCTGATGGACGACGGGTGGCGTTCGATGGTCATCGCGAACGCGCCGCTCTATGCGAAGCTCGGCGAGTACCTCGACACGATCGCGGACGAGAACACGGATGCCCCGGCATCCGTGTCGCGCGCACGTGACATGGCCGCGTTCCTGCGGTACCTCGCCGAGCGGATGCCCGAACTCGTCGAGGAGTGGGAGAACCGCCGCCGCTGAACCGCCGGCCTCGAGCGGCCTCGAGTCGAGCGCCGACGCCGGCGGTGGGCCTCACGGCAGACCCACCGCCGACGGGGTCAATTGACGGGCGCGGTCTCGTCGGCCGGCTCGCCCTCGGCGCGGGCGGTCGCCTCCTCGGCCTCGACGCGGAACTCCTCGTCGAGGTCGATCGCCGCCTGCTCGAACTGCGAGTTGTACAGCCGGTAGTACGCGCCCTCGGCGGCGATGAGCTCGTCGTGCGTGCCCTTCTCGACGATCCCGCCGTTCTCCATCACGAGGATGAGGTCGGCATCGCGGATCGTGGAGAGACGGTGGGCGATCACGAACGACGTGCGTCCCTTTCGCAGCGCCGCCATCGCGTGCTGCAGCAGGAGCTCGGTGCGCGTGTCGACCGAGCTGGTCGCCTCGTCGAGGATCAGCACGGACGGCTGCGCGACGAACGCGCGCGCGATCGTGATGAGCTGACGCTCGCCCGCCGAGATGTTCGACGCGTCCTCGTCGAGGAGCGTGTCGTAGCCGTCGGGCAGCGAGTGCACGAACCGGTCGACGTACGTCGCGCGCGCAGCCTCGAGGATCTCCTCGTCGGTGGCGTCGGCGCGCCCGTAGCGGATGTTCTCGCGGATCGTGCCGGCGAACAGCCACGGGTCCTGCAGCACCATGCCGGTCTTGGCGCGGATGTCGCGTCGGGTGAGCTCGGCGATGTTCTGCCCGTTGAGGAGGATGCGGCCGCCGTCGAGCTCGTAGAACCGCATGATGAGGTTCACGAGCGTCGTCTTGCCGGCACCCGTGGGCCCCACGATCGCGACGGTCTGCCCCGGCTCGACGCGGAACGACAGGTCGTGGATGAGCGGGCGTTCGGGCGAGTACGAGAACGCGACGTCCTGGAACTCGATCGTCCCGTCGCCCTCCACCGGCGCGGGTGCGTCGGCGGCATCCGGCTCCTGCTCATCCTCGTCGAGGAACTGGAACACGCGCTCGGCCGACGCCGTGCCGGACTGGACGACCGCCGCCATCCCGCCCAGCTGCGCGAGCGGCTGCGTGAACTGCTGGGAGTACTGGATGAACGCCTGCACGTCACCGAGCCGCAGCTGGCCTGCGGCGACCATGAGCGCACCGAACACCGCGATGCCGACGTACGTGAGGTTGCCGATGAACATCATCGCGGGCTGCATGATGTTCGCGAGGAACTGCGCCTTGAACGAGGCCTGGTAGAGCTCCTCGTTCTCTTCGCGGAACGCCTCGCGGGCGGCCTGCTCGCGACCGAACACCTTGACGAGCGCGTGGCCCGAGAACGACTCCTCGACGCGCGCGTTGAGGCGGCCGACCTTGCGCCACTGGATGCCGAACGCCTTCTGCGAGCGCGGACCGATCACACCGAACAGGATGCCCATGAGCGGGAAGCTCACGAGCACCACGAGCGTGAGCTGCCACGAGATCGACAGCATCATGATGAGGACGCCGACCACGGTGAGCACGCTCGTGAGCGCGCCTGAGAGCGACTGCTGCATCATCTGCGTGATGTTGTCGATGTCGTTCGTCACGCGCGAGATGACCTCGCCGCGCTGCACACGGTCGAAGTAGCGAAGCGGCAGGCTGTTGATCTTCGCCTCGACCTGCTCGCGCAGGCGCCACATCGTGCGCACCATGATGACGTTGATGACGTAGCCCTGCAGCCACATCAGGAGCGACGACGCGAAGTACAGCACGAGCACGAGCAGCAGCACGCGGCTCAGCGCGAGGAAGTTCACGCCGGCGCCGGGCACGAAGTTCTGCATCGCCTCGACGATGTTCGCGAGGTCCTGCTGACCGGCGTCGATGAGGCCCTGGACGACCTGCTCCTTCGTGGCACCCGCGGGAGCGAGCGACGAGACGACGCCCTCGAAGAGGATGTTCGTCGCCTCGCCCAGCACCTTCGGCGACAGCACGGCGAGCACGACGCCGATCGCGCCGAGGAGCGACACGAACCCGAACGCCCACGCGTGCGGCTTGAGCAGGCCGATGAGCCGGCGGAACGAGGGCCAGAAGTGGGCGGCCTTGCCGGGCGCGACGCCGCCACTCCAGTCGTCGGCGGCCAGGCGCGCCTGCTCGGCGAGCTCGAGCTCGAGCTTCTCCTCTTCGGTGAGCTCGCGCTCGGCCCGGCGGCCGCGGCGGGTGGCTGTCTTGTCGGTGCTCATCGAGCCGCCTCCACTCCGAGCTGGGATTCGACGATCTCCTGGTAGGTCTGGCACGTCTCGAGCAGCTCGTCGTGCGTGCCGAGGCCGACGACGCCGCCGTCGTCGAGCACGACGATGCGATCCGCGTCGGTGATCGTCGAGACGCGCTGCGCGACGACGATCTTCGTGACGTCGGGCAGCTCCCTCCACAGCGCCTGCCTCAACCGTGCATCGGTCGAGAGGTCGAGTGCCGAGAACGAATCGTCGAAGACGAGCACGCGCGGGTTGTGCACGATCGCCCGGGCGATCGCGAGCCGCTGCCGCTGGCCGCCCGACACGTTGGTGCCGCCCTGCGCGATGCGCGCGTCGAGGCCGCCCTCCATCTGGCTCACGAAGTCGCTCGCCTGCGCGATCTCGAGCGCGCGCCACAGCTCGGCATCCGTCGCTTCCTCGCGGCCGAACCGCAGGTTCGTCGCGACCGTCCCGGAGAAGAGGAACGGCCGCTGCGGAACGAGGCCGATCGTGCTCCAGAGCGCGTCGAGGTCGGCTTGCCGCACGTCGACGCCGCCGACGAGCACCGCGCCGCCCGTGACGTCGAACAGCCGCGGGATGAGCGACACGAGCGTCGTCTTGCCGGCGCCGGTGGAGCCGACGATCGCGACGGTCTGGCCGGGCTCGGCCCGGAAGCTCACACCCGACAGGATCGGATGCTCGGCCCCCGGGTAGGTGAACGTCACATCGCGGAACTCGACCGTGCCGGGCTCGGGCTGCTCGACCACGCCGTGCGCGGGTCGCTCGAGCGTGCTCTGCGACTCGAGCACCTCGCCGATGCGCTCGGCCGACACGGAAGCGCGCGGGATCATCAGCGTCATGAAGCTCGCCATCATGACACCCGACAGGATGATCATGACGTACTGCATGAACGCGAAGAGCGTGCCGATCTGCACCTCGCCCGCGTCGACCTGGATGCCGCCGAACCAGATGACGCCCACGACGGTCACGTTGAGGATCAGCATGATGGCCGGGAACAGCACGACGAACAGCGACCCGACCTTGCGACCGACCACCATGATGTCGGTGTTCGCCTCGCGGAACCGCTCTTCTTCGATGGGCTCGCGCACGAAGGCGCGGATGACGCGGATGCCGGTGAGCTGCTCGCGCATCACACGGTTCACGGCGTCGAGCTTCAGCTGGTAGGTGCGGAACAGCGGCACCATGCGGCTGATGATGAGCGCGGCGACGACCAGCAGCACGGGCACCGCGACCGCGATGATCCACGAGAGGCTCACGCTCTGCTCGATCGCGAGGATGATGCCGCCGATCGCCAGCAGCGGCGCCGAGACGAGGAACGTCGCCGCCATCATCGCGAGCATCTGCACCTGCTGCACGTCGTTCGTGTTGCGCGTGATGAGCGAGCCTGCGCCGAAGCCGGTCACCTCGCGCTCGGAGAAGCCGGAGACGCGCGCGAAGATGTCGTCTCGCAGGTCGCGGCCGGCGCGCATGGCGGCTTTCGCCGCGAGGTAGGTCGCGATGATCGACGCGACGATCTGCCCGAGCGAGACCGTGAGCATGAGGACGCCGGTGCGCCAGATGTACTCGGTGTCGCCGCGCGACAGGCCGTTGTCGATGATGTCGGCGTTGAGGCTCGGGAGGTACAGCATCGCGAGTGCCGAGGCGAACTGGAACAGCAGCACTCCCAGCAGCAGCCACACGGAGGGCTTGAGATAGCGGACGAGGAGCTTGGCCAGCACGATGACTCCCGGGGGCGGCGAGGGGAAAGACGACGAGGCCCGCGAAGGGGCCACGAGTTGAAGGGATGCGGATTCAACCCTGGCACGCACCACAGACATTCATCAGGTGCGTTCACCGAGGGCGAAACGATTCAGCAGCGGATGCCTCGGCCGCGGCATCCGTCGTCACGGCAACACGATATATCGCGTTACGCCAGCCTCACACCTCGAGCGGCGTCACCGCGGCGACCCGTTGGTCGTCCTCGGTGGCGACGAGCTGTCCGCAGGCCCCGTCGATCTCCTTGCCGCGCGTGTCGCGGAGCGTGGTCGGGATGCCGGCGTCGTTGAGGCGGCGCACGAACTCGTCCTGCACGTCGCGCTCGGATGCCGTCCAGATCGATCCCGGCGTCGGATTGAGCGGGATCGGATTGACGTGCACCCACCCGCGACCGCGCGCGTTGAGCTTCTCCGCGAGGAGGTCGGCGCGCCAGGGGTGGTCGTTCATGTCCTTGATGAGGGCGTACTCGATCGAGACGCGGCGGCCGGTTCTGTCGAAGTAGGCGCGCGCGGCGTCGAGCGCCTCGTCGACCTTCCACCGTGAGTTCACGGGGATGAGCTCGTCGCGCAGCTCGTCGTCGGGCGCGTGCAGCGACAGCGCGAACGTCACCGGGATGTCCTCGTTCGCGAGCTTCGTGATCGCGGGCACGAGACCGACGGTCGACACCGTTATCCCGCGCGCGCTCATGCCGAGTCCGTGCTCCTTGTCGACCATGACCCGCACGGCCTGCATGACGCGCGCGTAGTTCGCGAGCGGCTCGCCCATGCCCATGAACACGATGTTGGTGACGCGCTCTCCCTCGTGGCCGACGCGGCGCGGGTCGCCCAGTCCTCCGTCGGCGATGAGACGGTTCGCGCGCACGACCTGCTCGATGATCTCGGCCGCCGACATGTTGCGCGTGAGACCGGCCTGGCCCGTCGCGCAGAACGGGCAGTTCATGCCGCATCCGGCCTGCGACGACACACACAGCGTGATGCGCCCCGGATACCGCATGAGCACCGACTCGACGAGTGCTCCGTCGTGCAGCTTCCAGAGGAACTTGATCGTGTCGCCGCAGTCGGTCTCGAGGCGCCGCACCTCGGTGAGCAGCGGTGGCAGCATGCCGTGCACGAACTCCTCGCGGCCCGCCGCGGGAAGATCGGTCATCTCCGCGGGGTCATGGGTCCAGTGCGTGAAGTAGTGCTTCTCGAGCTGCTTCGCGCGGAACCCGGGCATGCCGAGCTCGGTCACCTTCGCGACCCGCTCGGCGGGCGTGAGGTCGGCGAGGTGCACGGGAGGCTTGCCGCGCTTCGGGCTCGCGAACTGCAGGAGCGGGCGGCCTTCGGCGTCCTTCTTCTGCGTCCACCCCTCGGTGGCCGGGCGAACCTGGGCCGTCTCGCGCACCCGCGGGGTCGCCGGACGCGTCTCACGGGCAGGCGGGCGCGACGAAGTCATGGATTCCAGGGTAGGCGACGCGCCTGCGCGAAGCCTGGTGGACCCGATCGCGCTCTCCCGCGCGCGCCGCGCCGGGTCTACCGTGAGAAGGTGGCCGACGTGACGATCCGCGAGATCAGTGCCGATGACGCGGGCGAGGTGCTGACGCTCCAGCGCGCCGCCTTCGTGCAGGAGGCGCGGATCTACAACACGCCGTCGCTGCCCGCCCTCACGCAGACGCTCCAGTCGCTCGAGTCCGAGCTTCGGGAGAACCTCGGGTTCGTCGCGCATCTCGGCCCGCGGATGGTGGGCGCCGTGCGGGCGCAGCGCGACGGCGAGCTGCTGCTCATCGGGCGGCTCGTCATCGCGCCCGACGTGCAGGGCCGCGGCATCGGGTCGCGGCTGCTCGCCGCGGTCGAACGGAGAGGGGCGGATGCCGGCGCATCCGTCGCCGAGCTGTTCACCGGCTCGCTCAGCGAGGCGAACCTCCGGCTGTACCTTCGCGAGGGCTACCGCGAGTCGCAGCGCGTGCCGGGCGACGACGGCGTCGAGCAGGTCTTCCTCCGCAAGCCGCTCAACGGGCGGAGCGGGGAGCGGTGAGATGGATGCCGCGGAGCGGGCCGAGCTCGACGCGCTGAGGCGCCGGGCGTACGGCCCCGCGGCCGAAACCCTCGGAGCGGACGAGCTCGCACGCCTCATCGAGCTCGAGGACAGGGTGCGCGCCGAGCACGCGCAGAGCGCTCGCGCCGCGAGTGAGGCCGGTCCCGCGGCGGATGCCTCGACCGGAGGCACGGCGTACGACGTCCGCGCCGCGGGTGAGACCACGGGTTCGGAGGACGCGGGGCCCGCGGGCGTGCAGGTGCTCGCGCGGCCCGCGGAGGCTGCAACCGCGGTGCCGAGCGGTCCGCGCGAGGGCGGGGGCGGGGGATCCGGTTCGCCCGCGTCGCCCAGCTCGGCGACCGAACCTCCCGCCGAAGCACCTACGTCGACGCGCTCCCGTCGCCGCACGCTGATCGTGGCCGGAATCGCGGTCGCCGTCGTGGCCGCCGCCGTGATCGGGTCGAGCATCGTGCAGAGCCTGCTTCGCGACGCGGGTCCCGCGACCGAGGTCGACTACGTGGAAGCCCCCGAGGCGTACTCGTTCACGCGCGACCTCACGTCGAAGATCCTGCTGCGGATCCCCCTCGACGGATCGTTCGGCAGCTTCGTGGACCTGCCCGACTCCGATGCGCCCGAGGTGCCCACGAGCGGCACGATCCAATGGGTCGAGCCGCTCGGCGAGTACTACGGCTGGGACCTGTGGATCGCCGGCGCCGATGGCGCGCTCCAGCGCGAGCACTGCGTCGTCGTGACGCGCGAGGAGCGCGCGCGGGGGCGCTGCGTGCCGGCCGTGCTGCGCAGCGAGAGCGCGCTCGTCGTACCCATCCCCTACGCGTGGATCCCGGCCGACGAGCGGCCCCAGGAGATGACGCCCGGGCAGCGACTCGGCTTCTGGTGGGGCGGCACCAACGCCGTCATCGTCATGATCGGCGATACGCCGCAGCCACGCTGAATCAGCCGACGATCGGGATGCGGATGCCGTCGAACTCCGCTCCCCCTCCGGTGAGCACGAGCTCGACGTCGGAGTCGTCGTCGAGACCGTCGACCTGGGCGACGTTGCCGCGCGGCCCGATGTCCATCGTGCACACCTGGTCGGCGGGCGGCTCCTGGAACGTGACGGTGATCTCGGCCTCGCCGGTCGCCTGCACGTCCTCGATGACGGGTGGGCACGACGACGAGCCCCACGTCAGGATGACGAACTGACCGTCCTCGTCGGTCCATCCGGCGCTCGGCTGGTAGTCGGTCGGTCCGTCGGGCGTCGGCAGGTCGACGCCGTCGAGGTCCGTGTCGTCCTCGACGCCGTCCCCCTTCACGACGATGCGCAGGCCGGCCGACGGGTCGACGGGCTCCGGCAGGCCGACGAGCGTCACACGCGGAACGAGGTCGCGCGTGCACGGCTGGGCGCGGTCGCCGGGCACGACGAGCGTCACGCTCAGCACGCCGTCCGCCAATTCGACGTCGTCGGCCACCGGCACACACGTCGACGACCCCTGCGTCACGATGCCGACCATCCGTCCGCCGTCGAGCCACGCCGCCTCGACGTCGGCATCCGATCCGTTCGCGGGTGACTCGCCCGCCGTCTCATCGGCCGGCGACGGGGTCACCGCGCCGGGATTCGTGGCGCACCCGCCGAGCAGCGCGGCGAAGATCAGGGCGGCGGTGGCGAGGGTCACGCGGCGAGTCGGAGACATGCCTCGATCATCCCGGAGCCGGCCGAACGTCGCCAGGGAGTCCGATCACGGCTCGATAACGCGGATGCCGCGGCATCCGTCACTGCAGAGCGGACGTGAGCCGCGCGAGGTTGTCGAGGACGGTCGAGCGCAGCGGCTGCTTCTCCCACTCCTCGATCGTCAGCTCTCGGCTGAGGTCGCGGTATCGCTGCTCGACCTCGCGCATCTCGTCGATGAACTCGGTGCCGCGCACGAGCATCGAGATCTCCATGTTGAGACCGAACGAGCGCATGTCCATGTTGCTCGACCCGATGATCGCGACCTCGTCGTCGATCGTCATGGACTTCGCGTGCAGGATGAACGGCTTGCGGTACATCCAGATGCGCACCCCCGCGCGCAGCAGGGTCTCGTAGTAGCTGCGCTGCGCGTGGTAGACCATCGCCTGGTCGCCCTCTTCCGACACGAAGAGCTGCACGTCCAGACCGCGGTGGCACGCGGTGGTGATCGCAAGCAGCAGCGCCTCGTCAGGGACGAAGTACGGGCTCACGATGATGACCTTGCGCTGCGCGTAGTACATGAGGCCCGCGAACAGGCGCAGGTTGTTCTCGAACTCGAACCCGGGCCCTGACGGCACGATCTGGCAATCGAGGTCGCCGGGCCCGGACTTCACGTCGAACAGGTCGATCTCGTCGGTGAGCACCTCGTCGGTCTCGCTGTACCAGTCCGACAGGAACACGGCATTGACGGATGCCACGACCGGCCCCTCCAAGCGCACCATGAGGTCGACCCAGTGGAGTCCGCGGCGGATGTTCTTCTTGAGGTTGTAGGTCGAGTCCGTGACGTTCTGCGACCCCATGAACGCGACCGCGCCGTCGACCACGAGGAGCTTGCGGTGGTTGCGCAGGTCGGGGCGCTGGTACTTGCCCTTGAGCGGCTGCACCGGGAGCATGAGCCGCCACTGGGCGCCCATGCGGTCGAGGCGCTTGAGCGTCTCCTTGTAGAACGGCTTGCCGCGGTTCGCCCAGTGGTCGAGCAGCACCCGCACGGTCACGCCGCGCGCGCACGCCTCCTCCATCGCCCGGAACAGGTTGTCGGTCGAGTCGTCGGACTGGAAGATGTAGAACTCGACGTGGACGTACTTCTCGGCGGTGCGGATCTCCTCCGCCATCGCGTCGAGGCTCGACTGGTAGTCGGAGATGAGGTGCGCGGCGTTGTCACCCGTGATCGGCATCGCGCCGAGCTTGCGGTTGAGGGTCACCATCGACGTGAACCAGTCGGGCTGACCGGGCCGCAGCGACCCGAGCTCGAGCGAGGCGCTCGTGTCGCGGATGTACGCGTTGATGCGCTCCTGCTTGAGCCGGCGCTTGCGCGGCAGCCGCGGGTTGCCGATCAGCAGGAACAGGAAGACGCCGATCAGCGGGATGAAGTAGATCGCGAGCAGCCACGCCATCGCCGCCGTCGGACGCCGGTTGCGGGGCACGACGATGATCGCCGCGATGCGGATCGCGAGGTCGAAGACGAAGACGATGATCAGCCACCAGCTCGCGTCGAACGTGATGCTGATCACGGATCCCCCTTCCCCCAGCCGAGATCACCAGCGTAGTGGGAGGGACCGTCACGGGACGGGGAGGCTCACTTCGCGTCGGCGACGGGCGGAAGTCCGCGCTTGGCGCGCTCCTCGGCCTCGATGCGCGCGTACTCGCGTCGCTCGTTGCGGTCGGCGCGGACCACGCTGCGCAGGACGAAGAAGAAGATGGCGCTGACCACGACGGTCGGCAGCAGCGACCAGATCACGGCGAGCCAGTAGTTGTCCACGGATCAAGGATACCGGCGACGCCTCCTGCACAGCCCCGCGCCTGACACGGCCTTTCACCCACGACCGTGGGATCGCGGATGCCGCGACCGCCGCCTCGGGGATCGTCGCCGTATGACCACGACGATCATCACCGCGGGCAGCGCCGCGGAGTTCCTGTCCCTGCTCCCCCGCATGCTCGGCTTCCGTCCGCGGCGCAGTCTCGTGCTCGTGCCGTTCGCACGCACGCGGACGCTCGGCGCGATGCGCCTCGACCTTCCGGACGAGGGCGCCGACATCGAGGCGTACGCGGCGACGTGCATCGGCATGGTGTGCCGCGTGGCATCCGCCGATTCCGTCGCACTCGTCGTGTTCGACGACGCGTCGTTCGACGCCGACGGCACACCGCCCCGTGACGAGCTCGCACGTGCGCTCGTGTCGAAGGGCGACGCGTGCGGCCTGGGGATCGTCGACGCGCTGTGCGTCGCGGACGACGGTTGGGACTCGTTCGTGCGACCCGAGCCCGCGCCGCGATCACTCGACGAGCTCGAGATCGACCCGTCCGGCGCCGAGCGGCTCGCCGAGCCCGACGGCGACCAGTGGTCGGGCAGCGAGCTTCCCGAGGTCGATGAGACGGATGCCTCGGCCGTGGCGTCCGCGCTCGCGGCGCTCGCCGAGGCGGTGGCGGTCCTGTGCACGGACGCGGCGCTCGACGAGTCCACGCGCGTCGATCCGCGAGCGCTCGAGGCCGCCGTGGCTCTCGATGACCTGCCGGCGCTCTTCGAGGGGATGCTCGCGTGGGACGCCTCGGAGCTCGACCCGTTCGATGCCGCGACGGCGGCGTGGTGCCTCTCGCGACCCGCGCTGCGCGACATCGCGCTCGTGGGGTGGACCGCCGGACCACAGCGGGGCGACGAGGCGCTCGCCGCGCAGCTGCGGTGGGAGAAGGGCGAGCCGTACCCGGCCGAGCTCGC
>NZ_DASRXZ010000123.1:0-32168 GCF_035687345.1 Microbacterium sp. | reverse complement strand
CGAACTCGCTCCGATGCCGGTGACGACGATGCGCGTGGTGCTCATGTGACGTGGATCCTCTGAAGGGTTCGGGGGAAAAGGTCGCGGACGGGCACGGTCGCGTGCCCGTCCGCGGATGACTACGCCTGGTTGGACGTGATGTAGGTGACGGCGTCGCCCACGGTCTTGAGGTTCTTGACCTCGTCGTCGGGGATCGTGACGCCGAACTTCTCCTCGGCATTGACGACGATCGTCATCATCGAGATCGAGTCGATGTCGAGGTCGTCGGTGAACGACTTCTCGAGCGCGACCTCGTCGGCCGAGATCCCGGTCTCGTCGGTGATGAGCTCGGCGAGTCCGGCGAGGACCTCTTCGTTGGTGAGTGCCATGGTTTCTCCTTCTTGGATGGTCGGGGCCCGTGGGCCAGTTCAGTCTAGGGTCGGGTGCGGGGCGCTCACGGGAGCACGACGACCTGGGCGGCGAACACGAGTCCTGCGCCGAAGCCGATCTGCAGGGCGAGTCCGCCGCTGAGCTCAGGGTGCTCCTCGAGGAGCCGATGCGTCGCGAGCGGGATCGACGCCGCCGACGTGTTTCCGGTCGTCTCGATGTCGCGACCGATCACGACGGTGTCGGGCAGCTTCAGCTGCTTCGCGAACTCGTCGATGATGCGCATGTTCGCCTGGTGGGGCACGAAGGCGGCGAGATCGGATGCCTCGACGCCCGCGGCCTCGAGGGCCTGGCGTGCGACCTTCACCATCTCCCACACCGCCCAGCGGAAGACCGTCGGACCCTCCTGGCGCAGCGTGGGCCATGGCGCGGCTCCGTCGCGGAACTCGACGAGCGTGTGGTTCATGCCGACCGCGTCGGCCTTCGAGCCGTCGGAGCCCCACACCGTCGGGCCGATGCCCGGGGTGTCGCTCGGGCCGACGACCACCGCGCCCGCGCCGTCGCCGAGCAGGAACGAGATGCTCCGGTCGGTGGGGTCTACGACGTCGCTGAGCTTCTCGGCGCCGACGACAACGGCGTACTTCGCCGCACCGGCGCGGATGAGGGCGTCGGCCTGCGCGACGCCGTACGCGAAGCCCGCGCACGCCGCGTTGAGGTCGTAGGCGGCGGCCGGGTTCGCGCCGATGCGGTCGGCGACGATCGCCGACACCGACGGCGTCTGCTTCGGGTTGCTGATCGTCGCGACGATGACGAGGTCGATGTCGGCCGGGTCGACTCCCGACTTCGCGACGGCCTCGGTCGCGGCATCCGTCGACAGCTCGATCGCGGTCGTCTCCTTCACCGCGCGCGTGCGCGTGATGATGCCCGTGCGCTGGCGGATCCACTCGTCGCTCGAGTCGATGGGGCCGACGAGGTCCTCGTTGGGCACGGCGATCTCGCCGCGCGCCGCTCCGTACGAGTAGATGCGGGTGTGGGCCGCCCCTTGGGGCTGGATGACGCCGGCGGTCATGCTTGTGCTCCGTTCTCGGCGGCGCCGAGCAGCTCGGCGGCCGCGCTCAGGTCATCGGGGGTCTTGACGGCGACGGTCGGAACGCCGCGCAGCGCGCGCTTGGCGAGCCCCACGAGCGTGCCTGCGGGCGCGAACTCGATGATGCCGCTCGCACCGGCGGCCGCGAAAGCCTCCATGCAGGCGTCCCACCGCACAGGCGAGGCGACCTGAGCCACGAGGAGGTCGAGGGCATCCTTGCCGCTCGAGACGACGGAGCCGTCGCGGTTGGTCCACACGGTGGCGGTGGGGTCGGATGCGGCGACATCCGCCGCGGCCTCGCGGAGCGTCTCGACCGCGGGCGCCATGTAGCGCGTGTGGAACGCGCCCGCGACCTGCAACGGAATCACGCGCGTACCCGCGGGCGGGTTCTCGGCGAGCGCCGCGAGGGCGTCGAGAGCGCCGGCGGCGACGAGCTGGCCGCCGCCGTTGTAGTTGGCCGGGGTCAGGTCGAGCTCGGTGAGCCGCGCCACGACCGCGTCCTGGTCGCCTCCGATGACGGCGCTCATGCCGGTCTTCTCGGCCGCGGCCGCCTCGGCCATGGCGCGCCCGCGGATGCCGACGAGCCGCATGCCGTCGTTCGGCGTCAGCACGCCCGCCGCGATGAGGGACGCGATCTCGCCGACCGAGTGCCCTGCGAAGCCCTGCGGCTTCACCTGGGAGCCTTCGGAGAGCGCACCCCACGACAGGATGCCGGCGGCGACGATGAGCGGCTGGGCGACCTGGGTGTCGCGGATGCGGTCGGCATCCCACTCGGTGCCGGCCGCGATGAGGTCGACACCGGCGGCCTCGGAGTACGCCTCCAACTGCGCGCGCGCCCCCTCGAGCTCGAGCCAGGGGGAGAGGAATCCGGGTGTCTGCGACCCCTGACCGGGGAAGACGGCGATGATCACCATCCCATCCTGCCAAGGATCGCGCGTCTCATCTGGCGGCTTCCACACAAGATCGACGGAGTCCTTTGTGCGTGCCGCACAGGGGTGGAGGCTTCAGAAGACTTCAGTGGGCGGGTCGCCGCGTCGCCGCGGTGCGGCGGCGCGTGGCATCCGTGCCGATGGATCCCAAGATGAGCGCGGTCTGCAGGATCAACGCTTCGCGCGCCCCCGTCGCGTCCCATCCGATGACATCCGACACGCGTTTGAGGCGGTAGCGCACCGTGTTCGGGTGCACGAACAGCTCGCGCGCGGTCGCCTCGAGCGAGCGGCCGTTGTCGAGGTAGCTCCACAGCGTCGTCACGAGATCGGCACTGTGCGCCTGCAGCGGCCGGTAGATGCGTTCGACGAGCGTCTGCTTCGCGAGCGGGTCGCCCGCGAGGGCGCGCTCGGGCAGCAGATCGTCGGCTTCGACGGGGCGCGGCGCGTGCCGCCACGCGCGCGCGACCGCGAAGCCCGCGAGCGCCGCTCGGGCGCTCTGGCCCGCGTCCACGAGCGCCGGCACGGTCGGCCCGAGCACGAGGTGCCCGCTGCCGAAGCCGGGTTCGAGGCGGTTCGCGATGTCGAGGAACGGCAGGTCGGTGGGGGTGTCGTCGGCGCGACCGGATGCCTCGGCCCGCCCGATCACGAGTACGAGCCGCGACCCCTGCACGCCCACGAGCACGTCGACCCCGAGCTTGCGCGCCGTGCGACGCAGCTGATCGATGTCGAACTGCGGCGGCGTCGTGCCGACGAGCACCGAGACCTCGCCGTGGCCGTGCCACCCGAGGGCGGCGATGCGGCTCGGGAGCTCCTCGTCGGCCTCGCCGGTGAGGATCGAGTCGACGACGAGCGCCTCCAGGCGCGCGTCCCACAGGCCGCGGGCCTCGGCCGCCCTCGCGTACACATCGGCAGCAGCGAAGGCGACCTCGCGCGAGTAGAGGAGGATCGCCTCGCGCAGATGCTCGCCGCGCCCCGCGACCCGCTCTTCGGTGACCTCGACCGTGACGCGGATGAGCTGCAGCGTCTGCTGGAGGCTGACGCTGCGCAGCAGCTCACGCGGGGCGGCGGCGAAGATGTCGGCGGCGATCCACGGAGTGGAGTTGGGCTCGTCGTACCACTGGATGAACGACGTGATGCCCGCCTGCGCCACGAGCCCCACGGCCGAGCGGCGCGCAGGCGGCATCTCGGCGTACCAGGGCAGCGTCTCCTCGAGCCGCTTGATCGTCGCCGTGGCGAGGTCGCCCGAGATGCGGCGCAGCCACGCCAGCGTCTCGGCCTTGTCGAGCGGCGTCGTCTCGGGCATCGCCCGGGTCAGCTCTCGCCGCCCGCGTTGCCGCTCGTGCCGGCCGACACGTCGTGCAGGCGGTACTTCTCGATCGCCTGCGCCGCGAGACCCCGGTCGACCTTGCCCTCGGCGGCCAGCTCCTGAAGCGTCCGCACCACGATCGAGGGTCCGTCGATCTTGAAGAAGCGACGGGCCGCGGGACGCGTGTCGGAGAAGCCGAATCCGTCCGCGCCGAGTGTCGCGAAGCGGTTCGGCACCCACGGGCGGATCTGGTCCTGCACGGCGTGCATGTAGTCGCTCACCGCGACGACCGGGCCTTCTGCGTCGCGCAGCTTCTCGGTGAGGTACGCGGTCTTGGGCTCGGACTCGGGGTGGAGGAAGTTGTGCTCGTCGGCGGCGAGGCCGTCACGACGCAGCTCGCTCCACGAGGTCACCGACCACACGTCGGCCACGACGCCCCAGTCCTCCTTGAGGAGCTGCTGCGCCTCGAGCGCCCACGGCACGCCGACGCCCGACGCGAACAGCTGCGCGCGGGGGCCGTCGCCCTCGCCGACGGAGATGCGGTGGATGCCTCGCACGATGCCGTCGACGTCCACGCCCTCGGGCTCGGCCGGCTGCACGAGCGGCTCGTTATAGACCGTGAGGTAGTACATGACGTTCGGGTCGGGGTGCTCTCCGCCGTACATGCGCTCGAGACCCGCACGCACGATGTGGGCGATCTCGTAGCCGTAGGCCGGGTCGTACGCGACCGTGGCGGGGTTCGTCGACGCGAGGAGCGGCGAGTGCCCGTCGGCGTGCTGCAGGCCCTCGCCGGTGAGCGTCGTACGACCCGCGGTCGCGCCGATGATGAAGCCGCGCGTCATCTGGTCGCCCGCGGCCCAGAACGCGTCGCCCGTGCGCTGGTATCCGAACATCGAGTAGAAGACGTACACGGGGATGAGCGGCTCGCCGTGCGTCGAGTACGACGTGCCCGTCGCCGTGAAGGCGGCGGCGGCCCCGGCCTCGTTGATGCCGACGTGCATGATCTGCCCCTGCGGGCTCTCCTTGTAGGCGAGCAGCAGGTCGCGGTCGACCGAGGTGTAGTTCTGGCCGTGCGGGTTGTAGATCTTCGCGGTCGGGAAGTACGCGTCCATGCCGAACGTCCGCGCCTCGTCGGGGATGATCGGCACGATCCGGTGACCGAAGTCCTTCGCGCGCAACAGGTCCTTGAGCAGGCGGACGAACGCCATCGTCGTGGCGATCTCCTGCGTGCCCGAGCCCTTCTTCGGCAGCGCGTACGCCTCGTCGCCCGGAAGCGTGATGTCGACGTGGTGCGAGCGGCGCTCAGGCAGGAAGCCGCCCAGCGCGCGGCGACGCTCCAGCATGTACTGGATCGTCTCGTCCTCGGGGCCGGGGTTGAAGTACGGCGGCTGGTACGGGTCCTCCTCGAGCTGCGCGTCGCTGATCGGAATGCGCATCGAGTCGCGGAAGTGCTTCAGGTCGTCGAGCGTCATCTTCTTCATCTGGTGGGTCGCGTTGCGGCCCTCGAAGTGGTGACCGAGACCATAGCCCTTGATCGTCTTCGCGAGGATGACGGTCGGCTGGCCCTTGTGCTCGACGGCGGCCTTGTACGCGGCGTACACCTTGCGGTAGTCGAGGCCTCCGCGGCGGAGCTTGCCCCAGATGTCGTCGTCGGACCAGTCCTTCACGAGGGCGGCGGTGCGCTCGTCGCGCCCGAAGAAGTGCTCGCGGATGAACGCGCCGTCCTCCGCCCGGTACGTCTGGAAGTCGCCGTCGGGCGTCGTGTTCATGAGGTGCACGAGCGCTCCGTCGACGTCCTTCGCGAGCAGCTCGTCCCAGCCGGAGCCCCACACGACCTTGATGACGTTCCAGCCCGCGCCGCGGAAGAAGCTCTCGAGCTCCTGGATGATCTTGCCGTTGCCGCGCACAGGGCCGTCGAGGCGCTGCAGGTTGCAGTTGACGACGAACGTGAGGTTGTCGAGGCCCTCGTTCGCCGCGATCTGGAGCTGGCCGCGGCTCTCGACCTCGTCCATCTCACCGTCGCCGAGGAACGCCCACACGCGCGACTCGGAGAGGTCCTTGATGCCGCGGTTGGTGAGGTACTTGTTGGTCAGCGCCTGGTAGATGGCGTTGATCGGCCCGAGACCCATCGACACCGTGGGGAACTGCCAGTAGTCGGGCATGAGACGCGGATGCGGGTAGGAGGGCAGCCCGTTGGGGAACTGCGACTTCTCCTGACGGAACCCGTCGAGCTGCTGCTCGGTGAGCCGGCCCTCGAGGAACGAGCGCGCGTAGATGCCGGGGGAGGCGTGGCCCTGGATGAAGACCTGGTCGCCGCCCGAAGGGTGGTCGAGGCCCTTGAAGAAGTGGTTGAAGCCGACCTCGTACAGCGAGGCCGACGAGGCGTACGTGGAGATGTGACCGCCGACGCCGATGCCGGGGCGCTGCGCGCGGTGGACCGTCAGCGCGGCGTTCCAGCGGATCCAGCGGCGGTAGCGGCGCTCGAGCTCCTCATCGCCCGGGAACTCGGGCTCGTTCTCCGGCGCGATCGTATTGATGTAGTCCGTCGTCGGGACCTGCGGAACGTTCAGCTGGAGCTCGCGCGAGGTCTGCAGCAGGCTCAGCATGATCTCGCGGCCCCGCGAACGCCCGTTCGCGTCGACGAGCTGCTGCAGCGACTCCTGCCACTCGGCGGTCTCCTCCGGGTCGCTGTCGAGCGGTTCCTGCGAGTACGGATCCTGGTCGTGGACAGTCACAGAAGAGACCTTTCGTCGTCTGGCAGATCATGCCAGTCCCTGCGGTACGAGGCGTGTCGGGCTTTGTTCGCTTCTGACAACGCACCATCCTCCAGCCTAGCGAGTTCCGGGCCCTTCGGATCGTTGGGGAGGCGGATGCGGGGCCGGAGGGGCCTCGACTCGTAGACTTGCCACAAGGGCCTTTAGCTCAGCTGGTAGAGCGCCACGTTTACACCGTGGATGTCGTCGGTTCGATCCCGGCAGGGCCCACCGCTCGTTCTCCGCCGCGTCCTCCGCCCGCGATAGGTTGGTCAGCGTGAACGCCAGCCCTGCCGACCAGCGCCGTCTCCTCGACATCGCCGATCTCGACGCCCGAATCCGACAGGCCGAGGGCACGCGCAAGAACCCGCCGCAGGCGGCGCGCGTCAACGAACTCCTCGCACGTCGCCAGGAGCTTTCGCAGGAGCTCGCCACGCGGCTCGGAGCGCGCGACGACCTGCGCGCGGAGCTCGCACGCGTCGAGTCCGACGTGGCCGTCGTCGACGCACGGCGTGCGCGCGACACCGAGCGCCTCGCCGCGACGAGCAACGTGAAGGAGGCGCAGGGCTATGAGAGCGAGCTCGCATCGCTCGCGCGACGCAAGAGCGACCTCGAAGACGCCGAGCTCGAGGTGATGGAGCGTCTCGAGCAGGCCGAAGCGGCCGTGGCCGAGCAGGAGGCGCTCATCGCCGAGACGAACAAGCAGGGCGCCGAGCTCAGCGCCGAAGGCAAGCGTGTGGTCGCCGAGGCATCCGCTGCTCTCGAATCGGCCACACGCGACCGCGCTGCGATCGCCGACACCATCCCGGCCGACCTCCTCGCCCTGTACGACCGGTTGGCGACGCGCAACGCGGGGGCCGCGCTCCTGCGGCGCGGCACGTGCGAAGGGTGCCACATGGTGCTCGCGGGCACTGACCTGCAGGCCGTGCGCCAAGCGGCCGAAGACGCCGTCGTGACGTGCCCCGAGTGCGGGTGCATCCTCGTGCGCACCGAAGAGTCCGGCCTGTGAGCGCGCAGCGCCGCCTCATCGTCGAGGCCGACGGCGGCTCGCGCGGCAACCCCGGCACGGCGGCCGGCGGCGCGGTCGTGATCGACGCCGAGACAGGCGAGGTGCTCACCGAGATCGGCGCGTACGTCGGCATCGCGACGAACAACGTCGCCGAGTACACCGGCCTCATCGCGGGACTCGAGGCGGCGTTCGAGCGCGACCCCGAGGCATCCGTGCTCGTCCGCATGGACTCGAAGCTCGTCGTCGAGCAGATGACCGGTCGCTGGAAGGTCAAGCACCCCGACATGCAGGTGCTCGCGCGCCGCGCGCAGGCACTGATCGCGGGCCGCGACGTCACCTTCGAGTGGGTGCCGCGGCTGTCGAACGCGAGGGCGGATGCCGCGGCCAACGCGTCGATGGACCTGCGTGAGTCCTTCCGCCGCGAGCTCGGCGATGGAAACGCCTGAGGCGTTCCCGCCCGCGTGGATCGTGCTCGGCCGTGCGGCCGGGGGAGTCGAGGGGCTCGAGCTCGACGCCGATGGCCGTGAGCGCGACCGCACGACCGTCGCGCGCGCGGAGTTCCCCGCGTGGGTCGCCGCCCGCGAGGCCGCGCATCGCCCGAGGTGGGTGTGGAGCGACACGCCCGCGTGGTACGGCCCACTGCTCGATGCGGGCGTGCGCGTCGCGCGATGCCATGACCTGCGGCTGTGCCATGCGATCCTGCGCGACTCGGTGTTCGTGACGGATGACGCGGGCCTCAGGCGTGCCGGCGAATGGGACGCGGCGCCGCACGTGGAGGCGGTCGACGACGCATCCGCGCTGTTCAGCTTCGACGACGGACCGACAGGGCCGCCCGACGACCTCGCGTCGACCGCCGCGGAGTTCGAGCGGCAACGGCACGCGATCGCCCACTCGAGCGAGGCCGGACGCCTTCGCCTCCTCACGGCCGCGGAGTCGGCGGGTGCGCTCATCGCGGTCGAGCTGCGGGTGGCCGGACTTCCGTGGGATGCGGCGACGCACGAGACGATCCTCGTCGAGACCCTGGGCGAGCGTCCGCCCGGCGGGGGCCTGCCGACGCGCATGGAGGCGCTCGCGCGCGAGGTGCGGCTCGCGCTGGGCGACCCGACGGCCTCGCTCGACTCCCAGCCGAAGCTCCTGCGGTCGCTGCACCGCGCGGGCATCCTCGTCGAGACCACCAGCCGGTGGGAGCTCGCGGAGCAGCGGCATCCGGCGATCCCGCCCCTGCTCGAGTACAAGAAGCTGTCGCGCCTGCTCACGGCCAACGGCTGGGCCTGGCTCGAGGAGTGGGTGCGCGACAGGCGCTTCCGCCCCGTGTACGTGCCCGGCGGAGTCGTCACCGGGCGCTGGGCGTCGTCGGGCGGCGGAGCGCTGCAACTGCCGCGGATGCTGCGCACCGCCGTGCGTGCGGACCCGGGGTGGCTCCTCGTCGTCGCCGACGTCGCCCAGCTCGAGCCGCGCGTGCTGGCGGCGATGTCGTCCGATGCCGCGCTCGCCGACGCCGCGCGGGGGAGGGACCTCTACTCGGGCATCGTCGAGTCCGGCATCGTCGAGACACGTCAGGAGGCGAAGATCGCGATCCTCGGGGCGATGTACGGTGCCACCACGGGTGACAGCGGGCGACTCGTCCCGCGCCTTCGGCGCACGTTCCCGCGTGCGATGGCGCTCGTCGACGAGGCCGCTCGCACCGGCGAGGACGGGGGAGTCGTGACGACGTGGCTCGGCCGCAGCTCACCGCCGCCGTCGGAGGGCTGGCGCGCCGCGCAGTCCCAAGCGACGCAGGCCGAGGCATCCGCCGCCGATCAGACGCGCGCGCGCCGCTGGGCGCGCGATCGCGGCCGGTTCACGCGCAACTTCGTCGTGCAGGGGACCGCCGCCGAATGGGCGCTGTCGTGGCTCGCCGATCTGCGCGGACGCCTCGACCGCATGGAGTCCCCGAGCGACGGGGCGGAGGCGCCGCGGTCCGGGCCGGTGTTCGCGCGGCATCCGCATCTCGCGTTCTTCCTGCACGACGAGGTCATCGTGCACACACCCTCGGCGCTCGCCGAGGAGGTGGCCGTCGCCGTCCAGGAATCCGCGACGAACGCCGGGCGGCTGCTGTTCGGCGACTTCCCCGTCGACTTCCCGCTCGAGGTGCGCATCTCGCGCACGGCCGACAAGAGCTGACCGCGGTCAGCGGCAGGACGCGTCGATGTCTTTGATCGTCGGCTCGCGCAGCAAGGGCGTGTGAAGGAGGTCAGGGTTCACGTCTCCCGTGCCGCTCGCGACGAACCGGAACTCGATCGTCTTCGACTCGCCGGGAGCCAGCGTGACGCGCGCGACGCTCGAGGGGAATCCGCTCTCGGTCGCGAGGCGCGTGCGGCTCAGCTCGCCGTCGATCCGGACGCCGCCGACGAAGGATCCGGCGGGTCCTGCCGCGGTGACGTTCGTCGCGATGTGTCCTCGCGGTACGCCTGCCAGACCGGCGCCCGTCATCGTGTCGGAGAACCGCTCGCCCGCGTCTTCGGGTGCCTCGTTCGTCAGGGTCACCTCGACGACGAGGTCGTGGCGCCCGTCGGAGCGGCAGTCGAGCTCGACGAGGCCCATCTCGACGCCGAGGAACAGGTCGAGCTTGCCGGCGGTGGCGTCGTTCAGGTAGATCGACACCGCGGGGTCAGCGGACTCGTGTCGGGCGGCCGGCCCCGCGAGCATCGTGCCGTCGAAGACGGCCTGCTCCTCGGGTCGCGCGCTCCACACCGAGATGCGCCCTTCCTCGATCGGCGTCATCAGCGCCTCGCCCCACGTGAGGGGTGACAGTGACGCCGACATCGCGTGCGAGAAGACGTTCCGGGTGATCGCCCGCTGGAACGCCGTCTGCTCCTCGCCGTCCATCGTCAGGTAGGGCTCGGTGAGGAGGATCTCGACAAGATTGTCGGGCCCGAGGGCGCGGCCGTCGTCGAGCGGGATGGGTCCGATCGCACCGAGCATCGCGGCCAGCGCGGGCACATCGATCGACACCACCGTGTCGGGTTCCGCGTAGCCCGCATTCGTCCACCACGCGACCGCGAGTTGGGCCGTGAGGTCGAAGTCGGACGGCATCGTGGTGTTCTGCACCCACTCGCCGACGACATCGCCGTACAGGTCGGCCACCGCCTCGGGCAGCTCGATGATCGGCTCGCCCAGCACGGGGAACACCGCCGCATCGGTCTGCTCGGCGATGGAGATGCGGCCCTCTGCCGCGCTGAGCAGGATGAACGAGCCGCTGATGCCGCCGCCCGTGCGCAGCTCGGCACCGTTCTGCACCATCACGAGGATCTGACGCGGCTCGTCGGATCCCAGCATGGGCGGGAGTGCGCGAGCGGCGCGATCGAACGCGTCGACGATCGGGGCAGCGTGGCCGACGAAGTCGGCGAGCGTCGTCACGCCTTCGGAGACCGGACCGACGAGTTTCGACGGGTCGATGCTCGTGAGTTCCGTTGCAGCGGTTGTGAACGTGTCCGCCGCCGCGGAGAGCGGTTCCCGGGCCGCGGCCATCGTCGCGAGGTCGAACTCGCCGCCCGCCGATCCGGACTCCTGCACCTGGCGGACGACGTCCGTGAGGGGCAGCACCGCCGTGCCGGTGAGCGCGTCGAGGTTCTCCGACACGATGCGCACGGCCGCGAAGTTGGCGCCGACGACGGGCATGGCCTCGGCCATTGCCCACATGGGCTCGCCGGTCAGCTCCGCAGCGCGAGCGGCGTGCTCGCTCGTCTCCTCGGCGACGGCTTCGAGCGCGTCGAGATCGCGGATCTCGGTCGCGGCCTTCGCCTGCTCGACGAGCGGAATGAGCGCTTCGAGCTCATCCTTCACGAGCCACGCACGCCAGCCGATCCAGACGAGGGACAGGATGAATGCCCCGAAGAGCACCCAGGAGACGACGAGCACCCCCCGAGTGCTCCCCAGGGCACGTCGCACTGAGGAGGACAAGAGCCACCCGCCTCAGTTGCGGGGGCGCCGCCGCAGCACGAACAGGCTGAGGCCGGCCGCCAGCACGAGACCGCCGATGATCGCCGTCGGCAGCACCAGCTGGCTCATGCCCGTCGTCGACAGCATGCCTGCGGTCGACGGGTCGCGCGGGTTGGCGTTGCACACGGGCGTCGCGGGCGGGTACGCGAGCGCGACCGCGATCTCCGGGTTCACGCGGATGAACGCGGAGATGTCGCCGCGCGTCCACGCGAAATTGCCGTCGATCTCGATCCACTCGCCGTTCTCGAACGCCCAGCCCGGCCAGCCGTTGGCCACACCGTTGTCATCGACGGATGCACCCGGCCACAGCACACGGCCGCTCAGCTGGTTGTTCACCAGCGTGCCCAGGAAGATCTCGACGGTGTTCACGCCGTCGGTGATCACGAGGTACACCTCATCGCTGGTCGACTGATTGTCGGGATCGGTGAGAGTGACGTTGTACGAGATCCACGGAACGTCGCGTTCGCACTCGCCGACCGCGAACGACCCGGCGAGCGTCGGCTCGTCGGGGTTGTCGGGCGTGTAGCTCGTGCTCGTCGGCGACGGGGCCGGTGGTTCAGGATCCACAGCGGCCGAGGCGCCCACGGGCGCCAGAAGAAGCAGCGATGCAGACAATGCGGCAGCAACGACGAATTTACGCATGTCGAGTCCCCAGTAATTCGACAGTGACCTCCCCCAGATGGAGGTGCTACGAAGCACGGTACTACAGATCGGGTCCCGACAGCAGAGAATCGATCACAATCTCATTTCAGGCTGCCTCAAGTCAATTCAGGTCCCACCCATAGAATCGGGGTGCGAATGGGTCGGCCGGACGGTCGCGTCGCGCGCGGGACTCCCGTGTCGCGCCGAGGAACGTCCGGGCTCCACAGGGCAGGGCGGTGGGTAACACCCACCCGGAGTGATCCGCGAGACAGTGCCACAGAAAGCAGACCGCCCCGGCTCGACCGGGGTAAGGGTGAAAGGGCGGTGTAAGAGACCACCGGGGTCGCGGTGACGCGACTCGCACGGCAAACCTCGCCCGGAGCAAGGCCAGGCAGGGGACGATGACGCGGCCCGCCGAGTCCCCGGGTAGGCCGCTGGAGCGGCACGGCAACGTGTCGCCGAGAGAGATGACCGTCGATGGGGCTTCGGCCCCGGAACAGAACCCGGCGTACAGGCCGGCCCATTCGCCTTCGCCCGACGGCGCGAGCCGGCGCATCCGCGTTGCCCGGATCATCCGCATCACCCGGATTCAGGACATCTGGTCGGCTCAGGACGATCTGCGCTCGAACCTCCTGCGTCGGCCAGATGTACTGATCTCGGCGAGGGGCCTGCCCGCTCGCCGAGATCGATTGCGAGCCGACGACGAGCGGCCGTCGCCGGCGAGAGCAGCAGCGCAGTGCTGATTGGTCGCGGGGTTGCCCCGCGAGCCGACGGCTACCGCTCGTCGCCGGCCAAAGCCGCGGCCCCGATGATCCCCGCGTTGTTCCGATGCACGGCGGGGACGATCCGCGTGTTGAGCTTCAGGAGGGGCAGGAACTGGTCGGCGTGCTTCGACACGCCGCCGCCCACCACGAAGAGGTCGGGGGTGAAGAGGAACTCGAGGTGCCCGTAGTACCACTGCAGGCGCTTGGCCCATGCCTCCCACGAGAGGCTGTCGCGCTCCATGGCGGAGTACGCGGCATACGCCTCGGCGTCTTTGCCGTGCTTCGCCCGGTGCAGGTGGCCCAGCTCCGTGTTCGGGACGAGGACCCCGTTGTAGATGAGCGCCGAGCCGATGCCGGTGCCGAGGGTCGTGAGCAGCGTGAGGCCGCGCTGGCCCTTCGCGGCGCCGTACCGCACCTCGGCGACCCCGGCGACATCCGCGTCGTTCGCGAAGTGGATGTCCCGGCCGAGTCCGTCCTCGAAGAACTTCTCGGCCTCGAAGCCGATCCACTTGTCCGACACGTTCGCCGCCGACAGCGTTCGCCCGTCCTTGACGATCGCCGGGAACGCGACGCCGAGCGGGGTGTCGTCCGCATCGTCGACGCCGAGCGTGTCGAGGACCTCGCGCACGGCCGCGAGGACGTCTTCGGGTTGCGCGCCTTTGGGGGTCGCGACCTTGATCCGGTCGCTCGTCAGCTCGCCGGATCCGAGATCGACGATCGCCCCCTTGATGCCTGTGCCGCCGATGTCGACTCCGACCGCCTGACGCTTGTGCCCTGCCATGGGCCCAGCCTATCCAGGTGGGTCGGGGCGGTCAGTAGGATCGACCCCAGCGGCGCGGACGCGCCCGGCGACCGACGGAGGCTGACGTGACGAGCGGCGAAGAGAAGTACTGGTACGTGTTCGCGACCGGCAAGGTCGAGAAGGGCTTCGAGTCGCCGGCCGTCGATCGCGCGGGCCCGTTCGACACTTATGAGGAGGCCGCGAACGCGCCGGAGCTCCTCAAGGAGCGGTCGAAGGCCTGGGCCGAGGAAGAGGCCCGAGACGACGACTGGGGCGCACCGGCCCACGATGACGGAAGCGGCGACGCGGACAAGTAGTCTGACCGGGGGCCCGGAGGGCCGGGAGAGGATGCGATGGACAAGCAGCGGGACTTCGTGTTGCGCACGATCGAGGAGCGCGGCGTCAAGTTCGTGCGCCTGTGGTTCACGGACGTCATCGGAACGCTCAAGTCGGTGGCGATCGCCCCGGCCGAAGTCGAAGGCGCCTTCGCCGAGGGCCTCGGCTTCGACGGCTCGGCCATCGAGGGGCTGACGCGGTCGTACGAGTCGGACCTGCTGGCGCATCCGGACCCCACGACGTTCCAGATCCTCCCGTGGCGCGGTGAGATCGACCCGACCGCGCGCATGTTCTGCGACATCACGACCCCCGACGGGCAGCCTGCCGTCGCCGACCCGCGCCACGTTCTCAAGCGCGCGCTCGCGAAGGCGGCCGACGCGGGCTTCACGTTCTACACGCACCCCGAGATCGAGTTCTACCTGCTCAAGTCGTCGTCGTTCGGCGCCGACGGTCCCGAGCCCGTCGACTCCGCGGGGTACTTCGACAACGTCCCCGGCGGCACGGCGCACGATTTCCGCCGCCGGTCGGTCCGGATGTTGGAAGACCTCGGCATCTCGGTCGAGTACAGCCACCATGAGGGCGGTCCCGGCCAGAACGAGATCGACCTGCGCTACGCCGACGCCCTCGCGACCGCCGACAACATCATGACGTTCCGCACGGTCGTCAAAGAGGTCGCGATCGAGCAGGGCGTGTACGCGACGTTCATGCCGAAGCCCCTGAGCGGCCAGCCGGGGAGCGGCATGCACACGCACATGTCGCTCTTCGAAGGAGACGTCAACGCGTTCTACGAAGAGGGCGCCCAGTACCAGCTGTCGAAGATCGGACGACAATTCATCGCAGGCCTGCTCCGTCACGCGAATGAGATCTCGGCCGTCACGAACCAGTTCGTCAACTCGTACAAGCGTCTGTGGGGCGGCGACGAGGCGCCCAGCTTCATCTGCTGGGGCCACAACAACCGCTCGGCGCTCGTGCGCGTGCCGCTCTACAAGCCGAACAAGGGCCAGTCGTCGCGCGTCGAGTACCGCGCGCTCGACTCCGCCGCGAACCCGTACCTCGCGTTCGCGCTCATGCTCGCCGCGGGTCTCAAGGGCATCGAAGAGGGCTACGAGCTCCCGCCCGAGGCGGAGGACAACGTGTGGTCGCTGACGGACGCCGAGCGCCGCGCCCTCGGCTACGCGCCGCTGCCGGCGAGCCTCGACCACGCGCTCGAGTACATGGAGGAGTCCGAGCTCGTCGCAGAGACGCTCGGCGAGCAGGTCTTCAACTACGTGCTGCTCAACAAGCGCAAGGAGTGGCAGGAGTACCGCTCGCAGGTCACGCCCTTCGAGCTGAAGAGCAACCTCGAGATGCTCTGATCCGCACGGCATGTCGCTCGATCGGTCCGGACCCCTCACCGAACTCGCCCGTCTCGGCTTCAGTGAGCTGGGCAGCGCCGACACCGAGCTGACCGAGCTCGGCGAGCTCATCGGCGCCCCCCGCGCGTCTTTGATCGAGGGTGCGGGCCGGGCGGCCGATCCGGATGCCGCGGTCGCAGCCCTGCTGCGCATCGCGCGCCGAGACCCTGAGCCGATCCGGGATCTCCGCTCCGACGGCGACGGCTGGGCCGCGCTGTGGGCGCTCGTGGGGGCGTCCACGGGTTTCGCGGACTTCTTCCTGCGGCATCCGCAGGAAGTGTCCGCTCTCGCCGGGCAGGGGCGGCGTCTCCCGACGGCCGACGAGCTGCGCACCGAGCTGCTCGACGCGGTCGGTGCGGTGGACGGCTTCGCCGAGACCGGGGGAGACGAGGCGTGGGTCGCGCTGCGCGTGCGATACCGCCGCATGCTCGCGCGGATCGCCGCGTACGACCTCCTGAGCGCGTCACCGGTCGACGAGGTGGTCGGGGTCGCGGCGGCGCTGGCGGATGCCGCGGGGGCGGCGCTGGAGGCGTCGCTCAGCGTCGCGCGTGTGCGGGTGTCGCGCGGTGTGGGGGCGGCCGGGCTCTTCCCCCGCGAGCAGGTCGCGCGCACGGCGCTCGCGATCATCGGCATGGGCAAGGCGGGCGCACGCGAGCTCAACTACGTGAGCGACGTGGACGTCATCTTCGTTGCGGGTGCCGACGGCGAGCTGCTCGACGAGATCGGCGAGAGCCGTGTCGTCGACATCGCGACGCGGCTCGCGGTGCAGACGATGCGCGGCATCTCGGGCATCGAGGTCGAGCCGCCGCTGTGGGAGGTCGACGCGAACCTGCGGCCCGAGGGCAAGCAGGGCGCGCTCGTGCGAACGCTCGACTCCCATCTCGCCTACTACGACCGCTGGGCGAAGAGCTGGGAGTTCCAGGCGCTCCTGAAGGCGCGTCCGCTCGCGGGCGACGCGGAGCTCGGCGACGCGTATGTGCGCGCCGTCCAGCCGAAGGTGTGGACGAGTGCGGCGCGCGAGAACTTCGTCGACAGCGTGCAGCGCATGCGCGAGCGCGTGACCGAGCACATCCCTGCGGCGGACGCCCCGTATCAGCTCAAGCTGGGGCCCGGCGGCATCCGCGACATCGAGTTCACGGTCCAGCTGCTGCAGCTCGTCCACGGTCTGAGCGACGACCGTATCCGGCAGCGCGGCACGCTCGAGGCGCTCGAAGCGCTCGTGACGGAGGGCTACATCGGGAGGGCCGAGGCTGCTGCGTTCTCGCGCGACTACCGCGTGCTGCGGCTGCTCGAGCACCGTGTTCAGCTGCGCAACCTCAAGCGCACCCACCTCATCCCCTCGCGACCCGACGAGCTGCGTGTGCTCGCACGCGCGACGGGGCTCGCGGAGACGGGCGACGCGGTGTGGCAGCAGTGGGAGGCGATCAAGCGCGAGGTGCGCGACATCCATGTGCGCCTGTTCTATCGCCCGCTGCTGTCGGCGGTGGCGGCGCTGCCCGCCGAGGAGCGCGTGCTGTCAACCGAGCAGGCGCACGACCGTCTCGCCGCGATCGGCTTCGCCGATCCGGCCGGCGCCCTCCGGCACATCGCCGCGCTGACCGCGGGCCTCAGCCGCAAGGCGACGATCCAGCGGCACCTCATGCCGGTCATGATCCGGTGGTTCGCCGACGGTGTGGATCCGGACTACGGTCTGCTCGCCTTCCGCCGCATCAGCGAGCGCCTCGGCGACACGCATTGGTTCCTCCGGATGCTGCGCGATTCGTCCGGCGCCGCTGAGAGCCTCACCTACGTGCTGTCGGGCTCCCGCTACGTCGGCGAGCTCATGGAGTGGATCCCCGAGTCGGCGGCGTGGCTCGCCGACGAGGAGCAGCTGCGTCCGCGCACCGGAGCCGCCCTCCAGGAGGAGGCGCGCGCGATCCAGCGTCGGCACGTGACCGTCGACGATGCGATGCGGTCGGTGCGCGCGCTGCGCCGTCGCGAGCTGCTCCGCACGGCGGTGGGCGCGCTGCTCGACGTCCTGACGATCGAGGACATCGCCGCGGCGCTCACGACCATCACCGAGGTCACGATCCAAGCCACGCTGCGCGCGGTCCGTCGTGAGATCGTGCCACCCGAGGACGAGGCGCTCGACTTCTCGATCATCGCGATGGGGCGGTTCGGCGGGGGAGAGCTGGGCTTCGGGTCGGATGCCGACGTCATGTACGTCTACCGCCCGAACGGCGTCGACCCGCAACGCGCGCACGAGCTGTCGATGCGGCTCGTCGCGGGCCTGCGGAAGCACTCCGAAGACCATCGCGTACCCCTCGAGCTGGATGCCGATCTGCGTCCCGAGGGGCGCAACGGAGCACTCGTGCGCTCCCTCGACTCGTATGCGGAGTATTACCGACGCTGGTCGCTGTCGTGGGAGGCGCAGGCGCTCCTGCGTGCTCGAGGCATCGCGGGGAGCGTCAAGCTCATCAACGCCTTCACCGAGCTCGCCGACGAGGTGCGGTACCCCGAGAACGTCGATCCGCACGGGCTCCGCGAGATCAAGCGCATCAAGGCCCGGGTCGAGGCGGAGCGTCTTCCGCAGGGCGTCGACCCGACGCGACACCTCAAGCTCGGTCCGGGTGGTCTGAGCGACGTCGAGTGGCTCGTGCAGCTCATCCAGCTCCAGCACGCCCACGCGATCCCCGAACTGCGCACAGCGTCGACGACGGAGGCGCTCAAGGCCGCCGAGCGTGCGGGGCTCATCACCGACACGGCCGCTGAGCGCCTCGCCGCCGCGTGGCGCCTCGCGAGCCGGCTGCGGTCGGCGAACACGCTCCTGTCGGGGCAGACGAGCGACGTCCTCCCCGTCGACCGGCAGAAGCTCGACGGCATCGGCCGGCTCCTCGGGTACCCGCCCCGCTCGGCGACGCGTGTCGAGGAGGACTGGCTCGGCACATCGCGCCGCGCGCGGCGCGTCTTCGAGAAGCTCTTCTACGGCTGAGCCGGATGCGACGGGGCGGATGCCGCGGCATCCGTCACCCGTCGTGAGACGCCGAAGGGGGCCCCGGAATCCGGGACCCCCTTCGTGCGAGAGCGGATCAGACGCCGAAGTACAGCTCGTACTCGAACGGATGCGGCCGCTGGGCGAGCGGCTGGATCTCGTTCTCGATCTTGTACTCGATCCAGGTCTCGATCAGGTCCTCGGTGAACACGCCACCCTCGGTGAGGAACGCGTGGTCGTCGGCGAGGGCGTCGAGCGAGTCCTGCAGCGAGTTCGGCACCTGCGGGATGCCCTTGGCCTCCTCGGGCGGGAGCTCGTAGAGGTCCTTGTCGACGGGCTCGTGCGGCTCGATGCGGTTCTTGATGCCGTCGAGACCGGCCATGAGCTGCGCCGCGAAGGCGAGGTACGGGTTGCCCGAGGCATCCGGCGCGCGGAACTCGATGCGCTTGGCCTTCGGGTTCGACCCCGTGATCGGGATGCGGATCGCCGCCGAGCGGTTGCCGGCCGAGTAGACGAGGTTGACCGGCGCCTCGAAGCCCTTCACCAGGCGGTGGTAGCTGTTGAGGGTCGGGTTCGTGAACGCGAGCACCGCGGGGGCGTGCGCGAGGATGCCGCCGATGTACCAGCGGGCGATGTCGGACAGGCCCGCGTAGCCCTTCTCGTCGTAGAACAGCGGCTGGCCATTGTTCCACAGCGACTGGTGCGTGTGCATGCCCGAGCCGTTGTCGCCGAACAGCGGCTTCGGCATGAACGTGGCGGTCTTGCCCCACTGCAGCGCGGTGTTCTTGACGATGTACTTGAACTTCAGGATGTCGTCCGCCGCGTGGACCATCGTGTCGAACTTGTAGTTGATCTCGGCCTGGCCGGCGGTGCCCACCTCGTGGTGCGCGCGCTCGACCTCGAGCCCTGCCTGGATCAGCTTGAGCACGATGTCGTCGCGGAGGTCGGCGTGCTTGTCGACCGGCGAGACGGGGAAGTAGCCGCCCTTGTAAGGCGTCTTGTACGCGAGGTTGCCGCCCTCTTCCGCGCGGCCGGAGTTCCACGCGGCCTCTTCGGAGTCGACCTCGTAGTAGCTCTTGCCCTGACGCACCTCGTAGCGGACGTCGTCGAAGACGTAGAACTCGGCCTCGGGGGCGAAGTACGCGGTGTCGGCGATGCCGGTCGAGGCGAGGTACTTCTCGGCCTTCTTGGCGACCTGGCGCGGGTCCTTGCTGTAGATCTCGCCGTTACGCGGGTTGTAGATGTCGAAGACCATGATGAGGGTCTTCTCGTCGCGGAACGGGTCGACATACGCGGTCGACACGTCGGGGATGAGCTGCATGTCCGACTCATGGATGCTCGCGAAGCCCCGGATCGACGAGCCGTCGAAGAGCTGTCCGACGGTGAAGAAGTCCTCGTCGACGGTCGAGGCCGGGATGTTGAAGTGCTGCTGCACGCCAGGAAGATCCGTGAACCGGATGTCGAGGAACTTGACGTCCTCGTCCTTGATGAACTTCAGCACCTCGGATGAATCACTGAACATGAAGACTCCAGAGGTAGGGCATTCGGGAACCGCGCCTGCCGGCGCAGATCGACCGTATCGAGAGGGCATTGCCCGGCAGTGTCCCCCATGTTTCCGAGATGTTACGGCAGGCTGGGTGCGCTCGATTTCGGCCGGATGCGCCGGTGAAACGGCCCGACGTGGCGCGCAGGTAGGCTGGAAACGTGCCTGATGCCCCCGTCGAATCCTCGTATCCCGGCGAGCGGCTCGGGCTTCCCCAAGAGGGACCGGGATCGATCGCTCGCCTCGGCCGACGCGTCGGCGCGCTGTTCATCGACTACGGCGCGGCGTACCTGATCTCGGGCTTCTTCGCGTGGGATCCGCTCGCGATCCTGGCGATCTTCGCCGCGATCCAGCTCGTCTTCCTGCCGACGCTTCAGGGCAGCCCGGGCCACCGCATCTTCGGCCTGCGGATCATGCGCGTCGACGGGACGTGGGTGGGGCTGTGGCGCCCCATCATCCGCACGGCGCTGCTCGTCATCGTCATCCCGGCCGTCATCTGGGACTCCGACCAGCGCGGTCTCCACGACAAGGCGGCTGGCACCGTGCTCGTGCGCGCGTAGCGCGCGGGCTCAGCGCGGGCGCGGAGCGCGCACCTTCGTCGGGTCGATGCCCTTCGGGATCGGCAGCGACGTGAGCGACTGCGACACCGAGTCGATGCGCTTGATGACGGCCGCCATCGTCGCGCGGTCGATCTTCTTGGGGAGAGCCTTGATCGTCGAAGCGAGCTTCGCGATCGGCACGTCCCCGTCGCCGTGCCCGACGTACAGCACCGTCACCGGCACGCCCGAGGCGACACGCTGCACCTTGGAGCGCTCGTCGTTGATGAGGCGCGTGAGCCGTCCGCGCGAGCCCTCGCCGACGATGACGACACCGCCGCGTCCGACGGCGCGGTAGACCGCCTCCTGCGTCTTGGGGTTGATGCCGACGGGCATGTCGCCGGCCTGCCACTTGCGGCCGAGCGACGTCGACAGCACATGACCGGTCGCCCCGGGCATGCCGTCGATCTGCCGGTACATCGCGATGGTCGACAGGCGGGTCATCGTCATGAGGGACGCGAGCACGCCGAGCATGAGGCCTGTGATCGTCCAGAGCACGACGCTCCACCATGCGACCGGCTGGATGAGGAACCCGACGAGCAGACCGAGCCCGATGCCCACGAGGAGGATGCCGATGAGCAGCCACGGCAGCCACGGGAACGCCTTGCGCGTGAAGGTGAACAGCGTGCGCAGCTGAGTGAGGAAACCGGGGCGCTTCTCGGGTGCGGTGGTACGGGCGGCCATGCCCTTAAGCCTACCTTTCCGCGCACACGGCCTCTGTTCCTCCCCACCGCTCGCGCGGCCCGCCGGTGTCCACAGGCGATGGCACACGGGGCCGACCTGCAGCGGATGCGGCGGACCATCGATGTGTGGAAGAGAAGGCCCTGCTCGACGACCTGCTCATGACCGCGTACCGCCCACTGCGAACGGTGTCGGGCGGCGACGAGTCGCCCTGGCCGGGCACGCTCGTGCGCGCGGCATCCGGCGACACCTGTGTGCTCGTCGGGGCCCGGCATTTCGACGCGCAGTGGCCCGGCTGGTCGGCCGATCCCGACGGCCACGTCCTCGGCGCACTCGACCTCGTGCGGCGCGCCGAGGGACACGATGTCGTCGTCCCGGTGTGCGTGGAGCGCGCCGACGCCTTCGTGCGCCGACGAGACGCGTCGGGCGCGCCGCTGTCGCCGGGCGAGACGGTGACGCTCGCCGTCAGCGTCGTCCGGGGGTTCGCCGAGCTCGCCGCCGCTCGCACGACCGTCGTGGGTGGATGGTGGGTGACGGATGCCGGTCGCCCCCTCTTCGCGTGTGGTGCCGGCGGCGACGCGGCGGCGATCGCCTGCGCCGAACTGCTTCGCACGCTCGAGACACCCGCAACCGGCGCCACGCTGGACGAGGCGGTGCGAGCGGTGCTCGCGGAGCGGCCGTCGCGACACGAGCTCGACGCGGTCGAACAGCGTCTCTTCGCGCTGGCTCATCCGGAACCGCTCGCCCTGACGGTGTTCGGCCCGCGCCGGGCGCGCGCCGCGGCCGCGACGGAGGCTGTCGCCGACGCGCTGTCGACACGACGATTCCCGGCGGTCGCCGATGGCGACGGCGGGCCGCGCGGGCTGATGGCGTCGATCGCCCGTCATATCGACGCCGACCTCGGCGATGCGGTGTCGCGTGTCGCGACGGATGCGTGGAGGCGGATGCGCTCGGCGAGGTCGGGCGGCCGACGCAAGCCGTGGCTGCTCGCGGGAGGCCTCGCGGTCGCGATCGTGACGGGAGGCTTCGTCTGGCCCGCCGGGGCGGATGAGGCGGAGACGGCGTCGAGGTCGGCGTCGCCTCTTTCGAGCGACGAGGCGACGGTCGGCGAGGCCACACGGGATGAGGTGCCTGACGCGGGCGAGGATGCCGCTCCGCGCGAAGAATCGACGGATGCGCCGCCCACAGAGGCACCCGCGCCAGGCGACCTTGTCGCGGTCGCCGACGAGCTTCTGACCGCGCGAGCGGCCTGCGCGGATGACATCGACTGCCTCGCGGCGGTGGCGGAGAGTCCGTCATCGGCGTTTCCACCCGGCGTCGTCGACATGCCGGCCGACGCTCGCGCGGTCTCCCTCGTCGACGAGTTCGGGGGAGTGGCGGTGCTGCGCGTCGAGCCGGTGGGTACGGCATCCGCCTCGCAGCTCGTGGTGCTCGTACGAGGCGGGGAGGGGTGGCTGCTGCGGGATGTCTATGACGTCGAGAACGGCTGAGCCGCGACGCGTGGGCGCCGCGGCTCAGCCGTTCACGTGGAGTGGATCAGATTCCGAGCTGGTCCTCGAACGCGGCTTCCTCGAGGCGAGCCTTCACGGCGCCCAGGAAGCGCGCCGCGTCGGCACCGTCGATCACGCGGTGGTCGTACGACAGTGCGAGGTAGACGTACGAACGGATCGAGATCGCGTCCTTGCCGTCGACCGTCACCACGCCGGGCCGCTTGACGACGACGCCGGTGCCGAGGATCGCGGTCTGCGGCAGGAAGACGACCGGCGTGTCGAACAGCGCGCCGCGCGAACCGGTGTTCGTGAGCGTGAACGTGCCGCCGGCGAGCTCGTCGGGCTTCAGCTTGTTCTCGCGCGTGCGTGCAGCGAGATCGGCGATCTCGTGCGCGATCTGCGCGATGTTCTTCGAGCCCGCGTCGCGCAGCACCGGCGTCAGCAGACCGCGCTCGGTGTCGACCGCGATCGACAGGTTCTCCGTCGGCGGGTAGACGATGTCGGTGCCGTCGACGGTCGAGTTGACCACGGGGTACGCCTGGAGCGCCTCGGCAGCCGCGAGGGCGAAGAACGGCAGGAACGACAGCTTGTCGCCCGTCTTGGCCTGGAAGTCCGCCTTGACCTTGTCGCGGTAGTTCGCGAGCTTCGTCACGTCGACCTCGACGACCGTCGTGAGCTGCGCCGTCTGCTGCATCGACGCCACCGCACGCTCGGCCAGCACCTTGCGCAGGCGCGACATCGGCTGCGTCGTGCCGCGCAGCGGCGAGACCTCGAGCGGCTCGCGTTTCGGCGCAGCCGGTGCGGCGGCCGCTGCGGGAGCGGGTGCCGCCTCCGCGGCCTTGAGCACGTCCTCCTTGCGGATGCGTCCGCCGACGCCCGTGCCCTTCACCTTCGCGAGGTCGACGCCCTGCTGCTGCGCGAGACGTCGCACGAGCGGCGTGACATACGGGATGCCGTCGTCATCGCCACCGCCCGGCGCCGGACGCGGGGCGGGCGCTGCCTGCGCAGGCGCTGCCTGAGCGGGTGCGGCCGCGGGTGCCTCGGCGGTGGGGGCCGGAGCAGCCTCGGCAGCCGGAGTTTCGGCCGGAGCCGGAGCGGCCTGCGCGGCGGGCGCGGCGGCCGGTGCGGGCTCGGCGGCGGGCGCCGGAGCCGCCTCAGCCGGAGCTGGAGCCGCCTCAGCCGGAGCCGGAGCGGCCTCAGCCGGAGCCGGAGCGGCCTCGGCCGGAGCCGGAGCGGGAGCCGCAGGTGCCGCTGCCGCACCCTCGCCGATGCGGGCGAGCGGCGCGCCCACCTCGACCGTCTCGTCCTCCTGCACGTAGATGTGCTGCACGACACCGGCGACGGGCGACGGGATCTCCGTGTCGACCTTGTCGGTCGAGATCTCCAGCAGCGGCTCGTCGACCGCGACGGAGTCGCCCACGTTCTTCAGCCACCGCGTGACGGTGCCCTCGGTGACGCTTTCGCCGAGCTCGGGGAGGACGACGTCCTTGCCCTCGCCGGCCGGCGCGTCGGCGGCAGGGGCCTCAGCGGCGGCAGGAGCAGCCTCAGCGGCAGGGGCCTCAGCGGCGGGAGCCGCGGGCGCGGGCTCCGCGGCGGGCGCGGGCGCGGCAGCCGGAGCGGCCTCTGCGGCGGGCGCCTCAGCGGCGGCAGGAGCGGCCTCCGCGGCGGGCGCCTCTTGCGCGGGAGCCGCCTCAGCGGCGGCGGGGGCCGGGGCATCCGTCGAAGCGCCCGAGCCGTCGCCGATCTTCGCGAGGACCGCGCCGACCTCGACCGTCTCGTCCTCCTGGACGAGGATCTCTTCGAGGACGCCGCTGACGGGCGAGGGGATCTCGGTGTCGACCTTGTCGGTCGAGATCTCGAGGAGACCTTCGTCGGCCTGGACAGTGTCACCGACCTTCTTGAGCCAGCGGGTGACCGTTCCCTCGGTGACGCTCTCTCCGAGCGCGGGGAGGACCACGGAAGTGCTCATGAAACTGTCTCCTTCAGAACGTGGATGTCTCGTCTAGCTTAGTGACCGCACGCGCCGTCGATCTCAGAGCGCGTGAAGCGGCTTGCCCGCCAGCGCCAGGAATGCCTCGCCCAGAGCCTCGCTCTGAGTGGGGTGGGCGTGGACGTACGGCGCGATGTCTTCGGGGTGGGCCTCCCACGCCACCGCAAGCTGGCCTTCGGTGATCAGCTCGCCGACGCGGTCGCCGATGAGGTGCACACCCACGACGGGGCCGTCCTTCACACGGACGACCTTGACGATGCCCGACGTTCCGAGGATCTCGCTGCGACCGTTTCCCGCGAGGTTGTACTCGTACGACGTGACGGCGTCGGCGCCGTGGGCCTCGACCGCCTGCGGCTCGGTGAGGCCGACCGAAGCGACCTCGGGGCTGCAGTACGTGATGCGGGGGATCGTGCTCTCCGGCACGGCGACGGGCTTGAGACCCGCGATCTCCTCCGCGACGAAGATGCCCTGCTGGAAGCCGCGGTGCGCGAGCTGGAGGCCCGGGACGATGTCGCCGACCGCCCACACGTTCGGAACCGATGTGCGCAGGCGCTCATCCGTCGTGACGAAGCCCCGCTCGATCGCGACGCCCGCCTCTTCATAGCCGAGGCCCGCCGTCGCCGGTCCGCGGCCCACCGCCACCAGGACGTAGTCGCCCTCGACGGTCGAGCCGTCCTCGAGGGTGACGACGGCTCCCGCATCCGTCTGCTCCACCGAGCTGAACTTCACCCCCGTCTTCGCGAGGATGCCCTTGCGGCGGAACGCGCGCTCGAGCGCCTTGCTCAGCGCCGGATCCTCGTTCGGGACGAGCCGGTCGAGCGCCTCGACGATCGTCACTTCGGCGCCGAACGAGTGCCAGATGCTCGCGAACTCGACGCCGATCACGCCGCCGCCGATCACGACGACCTTCGACGGGATCTCGCTCAGCTCGAGCGCCTGCTCGCTCGCGATGACGCGTCCGCCGAGCTCCAGGCCGGGGAGCGTGCGCGTGTACGAACCGGTCGCGAGCACGACGTCGGTGCCGCGGTAGAGGTCGTGCCCGACGCGCACCGCGGGTCCGGATTCGAGCCGCCCCTCGCCCTCGACGAGGGTGATGCCGCGCGCCTTCACGAGGCCCTGCAGGCCCTTGTACTTCTTCGCGACGATCCCTTCGCGATAGGCCCGGACGCCGTCGGGGTCGATTCCCTCGAGCGTGGCGCGGATGCCGATCGTCGACGCATCGCGCGCGATGTCGGCCACTTCCCCCGCGTGCAGGAGGGCCTTCGTGGGGATGCACCCGCGGTGCAGGCACGTCCCGCCGACCTTGTCCTTCTCGACGAGCGCGACGCTCTTGCCGAGCTCGGCCGCCCGCAGCGCCGCGGCGTAGCCGCCGCTGCCGCCACCCAGCACGACGAGGTCGAATGTGTGCTCGGCCATCAGGCCTCCTTCGCGGTGTTCGACACGAACCGGATGAGCGACCGCACCGTCGCTCCGGTCGGGCCTTTGTCGGTGTATCCGTAAGGGCCGCCCTTGTTCATCCCGACGTTCGCGATATCGAGGTGCACCCACGGGATGCGGGGGGCGTCGTCGTCATCGGACACGCGCCCGACGAAGTGCCGCAGGAACAGGCCCGCGAAAAGCGAGCCGCCCGCGGTGTCGCCGATCTTCGCGTTCTGCAGATCGGCGATGGGGGAGTCGAGCTCCTCGACCATGTGGTCGGGGAGCGGGAGCTGCCACGCGAGCTCGCCGGCCTCGCGCGCGGCGGCGAGATATGCGGCCACCGTGTCGTCGTCTCCCATGACGCCCGCGTGGCGTGTGCCGAGCGCGATCGAGATCGCACCGGTGAGGGTCGCGACGTCGACGAGGACGTCGGGGCGTTCGCGGCTCGCCGCCGCGAGCCCGTCGGCGAGCACGAGGCGTCCTTCGGCGTCGGTGTTGAGCACCTCGACGGTCGTGCCGTCGGTCATGCGCAGCACGTCTCCGGGACGCGTCGCGCGCCCCGACGGCATGTTGTCGGCGATGCACAGCCATGCGCTCACGCGCACGGGAAGGCCCTGGGCGGCCACCGCGCGGAGCACGCTGAGCACGGTCGCGGCACCCGCCATGTCGTACTTCATGCCGACCATGCCGGTCGCGGGCTTGAGCGAGAGGCCGCCTGTGTCGAACGTGATGCCCTTGCCGACGAGCGCGATGTGCTTGCCGGCGCCCTCGGGGAAGTAGGAGAGGTGCACGAGGCGCGGCGGACGGTCGGAGCCCTGCCCGACGCCGAGGATTCCACCGAAGCCACCCTCTTTCAGCGCGTCCTCGTCGAACACCTCGACCGTGACCGGAAGGCCGTCCACCGAATCGGTCGCGCGCTGCGCGAAGTCGGCCGGGCCGAGCCACTGCGCGGGGGTCGTCACGAGGTCCTTGACGAGGGCCACAGCATCCGCCTCGGCCATCACAGCCGCGAGCTCGTCGTCACCGACCTCGGATGCGCCGTGCACGATCACCTTCGACGCGCGCGCCTTCGGCGCCTCTGACTTGTAGCCGTCGAACCGGTAGCCGCCGAGAGCGGCGCCTTCGGCGACCGCGCGCCACTGCGCGGCGTCCGCGAACAAAGCGGAGACGGCCACCCGCTCGAAACCGGTGAGGGTGCGGATGCCGGCCCCCACCGCGTCGCGGAGGGCCGCGTCATCCGGCGATGCGCCCGTTCCCACGACCGCGAGGGGCGTCGTCGTGGCATCGGGGGCGGCGACCCGCTGGAAGGACGACGGCGCACCGGTGAAGCCGACCGCGAGGAGGGCGTCACGCAGGCCGGGCCAGTCGTTCAGCTCGAGGTCGTCCAGTGGGGGGAGGGCCAAAAGGATCGCGTCGGCGTCGGATTCTCGGACAGGGTCGGTGCGGTACTCGAGGTCGGGAAACGACATGGCTCCCATCCTAGGTACGGGGCCGTTCGCTCTCGCACGGCGCTGTTCGCTGTGAGCGCCATCGCGCTGACGCCGGGTGTGTCGGAGCGACTCGTAGCATGGAGGCATGCCGTGGTCCGCGCCTCTCTTCGAACGCAGCGCATCGGCTCCGCCGGTACCGCCGGGACTCCCGCTCGTGATCGCGCTGACGGGATTCACCGACGCGGGCGGCGCCGTGAGCGGGCTCATCTCGTATGTGCGCGAGGTGCTCGACCCCATTCCGCTCGCGGTGTTCTCGAACGACGTGCTGCTCGACTATCGCGCGCGCCGGCCGATCATCTCGTTCGAGGCCGACCACCTCACGGACTTCCAGCCGCCGCGGCTCGAGCTGTCTCTCGCGCATGACGCGCTCGGCCAGCCGTTCCTCGTGCTCGCGGGGTACGAGCCCGACTTCGCGTGGGACGCGTTCACCGACGCGGTCCTCCAGCTCGCGCACGTCTATTCGGTGTCGACCGTGACGTGGGTGCACGCGATCCCGATGCCGGTCCCGCACACACGGCCGATCGGAACCACGGTGAGCGGCACGCGCACCGACCTCACCGAGGCGCACTCGGTGTGGAAGCCCCACACGCAGGTCCCGGCGACCGTCGGCCACCTTCTCGAGTACCGGTTCGCCGAGTCGGGCGCGGCGGTCGCGGGGTTCGTGCTCCTCATTCCGCACTACCTCGGCGACACCGACTACCCGGCCGCGACCTTGGCAGCGCTCGACAGCCTCACAGTCGCGACAGGACTCGTGTTCGCGGGCGACGACCTGCGCGAGCAGAATCGCGACTACCTGTCGCGCGTCGAAGAGCAGGTCTCGGGCAACGACGAGCTCTCCCGCATGCTGCAGGGTCTCGAGGAGCGCTACGACGCCTACATGGCGGGTTCCACCCTCGCGACCCCCATGATCCACACGGGTGACCTCCCGAGCGCCGACGAGCTCGCAGCCGAGCTCGAGCGCTTCCTCGCTTCGCGACCGAGCGCCGAAGACGACAAGGCCTGACGAACGTCAGAACCCCAACGGAACGGATGCTCCGGAGCCGCGCGGAGGGGAATGCCGAAGGCCCCCCGTGCGTTCTCTTAATCGCGTCCATCGTGCGTCAGCACCGCACGCCAAGTGTGAGAGAATGGATGATCTGACCCGTTGTCAACCCTCTCCGCGAGTGCCTTCGCAGGCGCAGGGACTTGACAAGGGTCTTACTAGTGTCCGAAATCGACCGGGGGGCGACAGACACCCGCCGCCACTGAAAGGCGAACCGTGACCGCAGCCACCAACACGACCGCACGCTCGCGCGCGAAGAGCGCCGAGACGGCCGCCGACGAAGAGAAGAAGGGCACGACGACGAAGCCGGGCTCGAAGATCGCCGGCGCGAAGAAGACCACCGCGACCAAGACCGCTGGCGCCAAGGCGTCCGCGAAGTCCGCGTCCACCAAGACCGCGGCGGGCAAGACCGCGGCCAAGAAGTCCACCGCCAAGGCGTCTCCCAAGAAGGCGGCGCCCAAGGGCAAGGCCTCCTCTGAAGAAGAGGTCGACGAGCTCGAAGACGTCGAGCTCGACGACGTGGAGCTGGACGTCGACGCCGTCGTCGACGACGCCGACGTCGTGGACGAGGCCGACACCGAAGACGTCGACGCAGACGACGAGGCGGATGCCGCCGAAGAGGCTCCTGCCCCGAAGAAGAAGGGGCGCCGCGCCAAGGCCGCCGAGGGCGAGGCCGAGGCATCCGAATCCTCCGACGACGAGGAGGAAGAAGAGGAGAAGCCGGCGCCGTTCCAGGAGCCGCTCCCGACCGGCGCGATCGTCATCTCCTCGACCGACGAGGACGACATCCCCGTCTACTCGACGCAGATCACCGGCGCGACCGCCGACCCTGTCAAGGACTACCTGAAGCAGATCGGCAAGGTCCCGCTGCTGAACGCGGCCGAAGAGGTCGAGCTCGCGATGCGCATCGAGGCGGGCCTGTTCGCCGAAGAGAAGCTGTCGAAGATGACGCCTGAGGAGAAGTCCAGCCAGCTGGGCCTCGACCTGCAGTGGGTTGCTCGCGACGGCCAGCGTGCCAAGTCCCACCTGCTGGGCGCGAACCTGCGTCTGGTCGTCTCGCTCGCGAAGCGCTACACGGGTCGTGGCATGCAGTTCCTGGACCTCATCCAGGAGGGCAACCTGGGCCTCATCCGTGCTGTCGAGAAGTTCGACTACACCAAGGGCTTCAAGTTCTCGACGTACGCGACGTGGTGGATCCGCCAGGCGATCACCCGTGCCATGGCCGACCAGGCCCGCACGATCCGCATTCCCGTCCACATGGTCGAGGTCATCAACAAGCTCGCGCGCGTGCAGCGTCAGATGCTGCAGGACCTCGGACGTGAGCCCACGCCCGAGGAGCTCAGCCGCGAGCTCGACATGACCCCCGAGAAGGTCATCGAGGTGCAGAAGTACGGCCGTGAGCCGATCTCGCTGCACACGCCTCTCGGTGAGGACGGCGACAGCGAGTTCGGTGACCTGATCGAAGACACCGAGGCGGTCGTCCCGGCCGACGCGGTGGGCTTCACGATGCTGCAGCGCCAGCTCGAGTCGCTCCTCGACTCGCTCAGCGAGCGTGAGGCGGGAGTGATCCGCATGCGCTTCGGCCTCGGCGACGGTCAGCCCAAGACGCTCGACCAGATCGGCGACACGTTCGGCGTGACGCGTGAGCGCATCCGCCAGATCGAGTCGAAGACGATGGCGAAGCTGCGTCACCCGTCGCGTTCGCAGTCGCTGCGGGACTACCTCGAGTGAGCGGCGAGGCGAACGCCGGCAAGGCGCTCACCGTCGCCGTCGACGGGTCGTCATACGCGCGCATCCCCATCCGGACGCGCGTGGTGATGCCCGGAGACGACCTCGACGCGTTCGTGCGCGAGTATGCCGAGTCCGAGGTGCGTCCGGGCGACATTCTGTTCGTGACCGAGAAGATCGTCGCGATCACCCAGGGCCGTTCGTACCTCGTCGAGGAGATCAAGCCGCGCAAGCTCGCGTACTTCCTGTCGAAGTACGTGACGCGCACGCCGTACGGCATCGGCTTGGGCATGCCCGAGACGATGGAGATGGCGCTGCGCGAGTGCGGCACCCCGCGCATCCTGGTCGCCGCGGCGGTCGCCGCCGTCACGAAGGCGTTCGGCCGCAAAGGCGACTTCTACCGCATCGCGGGTGACAAGGCCCGCGCGATCGACGGTCCGACGAGCGGCACGATCCCGCCGTACAACAAGGCCGTCGTACTCGGTCCGGAGCGTCCGCGCGAGGTCGCGGCGCACGTCAAGCAGTTACTCGGCGGTGTGCCGGAGGTCGCGGTGGTCGACATCAACGACCTCGGCGGCAACATCCTCGGCTCGACGCTCGACAAGGCGGGGGAGAAGCGCCTGCTCGCGATCCTCAAGGACAACCCGCTCGGCCAGGGGCACGAGTCGACGCCGCTCGGCATCGTGCGCGCCGCGTGAACTGACAGAGCTGAGCGAGAAGGCCCGGTCCCGTTACAGCGGGCTGGGCCTTCTCACGTCTGTGGCGGGAGCAGTGACGCTTCGCTCGCTGCCCGTGTCAGAACCCGATGGCCTCGCGGTAGCGCGGCTTGTGACCGGTGCGGATGCCGGTGACGCTCGGCTTGTTCTCGTACACGCCCGCGCCCCAGTTGCCCTCCACGAGCACCGGCCCGTCGGGCGTCACGACGATGTCCCACCCGACGTACTGCACCTGCGGCACGACGCGTGCGACCCGGTCGACGAACGCCTTCACCTCGTCGACCATCGGCAGTCGGAAGTCCGCGATGCGGAAGCCCGTGTCGGGGTGGTTCTCGTGCACGTGCCCGTGCGAGTCGTAGCCGGCGCCGACGGCATGGCCGTCGTCGTCGAGCATCGTGTAGAAGCCGCCGAACGTCATCTGGTCGCTCACCGCGCCGCGGCCGAACTTCTGCGCCATCGCGAGGATGTGCGTCTTCTCACCGTCGAAGAATGCCGTCACGCGCGTCGTGTTGACGGTGCCGGGGCACACCGCGGCGAGATCCGGATGCTGCCGGATCACCTCTTCGATGAGCAGCTCGCCGCGCTCGAGAAGCCCGCGATGGAACGCGTCCCAATCGTCGATGTCGGCGGCGTGATAGCGGTGCACGCCGGTGCCCGCCTGGCCGACGGGCTCTTTCGTCACGATCGTGCCGTGCCGCTCGGTGAACTCCCGGACGGCATCCGCGTTGCCCTCCTCGACGACCATCCACTCGCGCTTGAGGTGGTCGCTGAAGACGCGGTCGAACTCGACCTTGTCCTGGAAGATGTGGCGGTAGTCGGGGTGGTCGTACTTCTGCGACAGCTCGTTCGAGACGGGGTGCGTCATGTACGTGGCGCGCTCGGCTTTGCTGAGGATCGCGAAGTCGTAGTCCACGTAGTCCTGGAACCCGACCTGTCGGAATCCGGCCGACCACAGCATGTCGACGATCACCGCCGGGGTCCACTTGCCGTGCGTGCGCGACACGTCCCTGGCGCGCTCGAGCACGGATCCGACGTCGATGCGGCGGGCGCGTCCGGCGAGGTAGCGAAGGCGAGGCGCGAGGCTGAGGCCCTTGCGAGGCATGCGGTCTCCAGGGTCGGGAGTGGGGGACCCGGATAGTCTAGAGGCGTGACCG